>JAZKGM010000173.1:0-13221 GCA_040385895.1 Bacteroidota bacterium | reverse complement strand
GTTTACTGCTGTTCCATATTTCCGGTGCCCAGATCGTGAATATGGAGGGAAGGCGCTTTGAAAGCCCCAAAAAAGGCTGGCAGGGCAACGTGGAATTTGGCGCAACTTTTATCCAGATAGAAAATTCGTTTACACAGCTCAGTAATAAGTTTATTATTATTAACCATACGGAGAAGCGGAACTTTTTATTCATGAACGATGTGTCGTTTGTAAGCGCCAACAATACCAACCTGGTTAACAATGCCTTCCAGCATGTTCGATATATTAAGCAGGGCGATTCCGTGGTTTTCCCGGAGGCCTTTGCCCAGATCCAGTTTAACCAGCAGCTCGACATCACCATGCGTGTGCTGACCGGTGCAGGACTGCGTTTCAGGGTATATAAAGATGTCAAATCTTTTTTTTATACCGGTTATGTTCTCATGTACGAATACGAGAAGAACCCGGAACTGAGCGCTCAGAACAACATCCGGTTAAGCTCGTATGCCAGCATTGATTTCAGCAAATGGGAGTACCTGCCTGTTACTTTTGTGGCTTATCTCCAACCCAAGATAACCGACATTAACGACTACCGCATCGCTGTTGAAGCCAGCCTGCTGTTCCGGTCCGTTTCCCGGTTTTCATTCCGTTCGCAGGCCAAATGCACGTACGATAGCCATTCCCCTCCCGGTATCAACCCTTTTTTCAGCAGCTTTAACAACAGCATTGTGCTAAGTTTTTAGTTCAATGTGATCCATAGATTAATTTATTCGCTTTAAAATCCATTCAAATCAAGGCTTCGTTTATATAGGCCATGAACACGAAAACGATAACCCGGTTTGGGGCAGGACTCCTTTTTATGTCCCTTCTTATGCTCTCTACTTTGCTTATTTACGCCCGTTCCATGCATTCATCCAACCAGCAAAAGGAATTGCGCCAGCTCAGTTTTATTAACCTCGACAAACAGCTAAACTACACCGAAGCGGCCGAAATAAAAGCGGTGATGCTGCAAATGGAAGGAGTTTGTAAGGTAAATTTAAACAGGCAAAACGGGTTAATAACCTATATGTATGATCCGCTGAAACAAAGTTCAGACAATGTTTATAATAAGCTGCTCACAGAACAGGTGATCACGGGTAAGGAAACCGGCCAGTAAGCTCTTTTTATTGTTCTGGTAGTGAACGATTTAACCTATTTGTAAAAAAAATATTACAATTTAAAATCCATTCCTGGCTTTGCCTCGTTAATGGTTTTATGAATAAAAAACTAATCCTGAAACTAACTGGCGCTCTTGCAGGCATATTGGTGATCCTGTTCATTGTATTGGTTGTGCATGTTGGTAAAGTTACCATTGCCAGGAAGAACGATAAACGCAACAGGCAACTTAGCCGCATCGACTTTAAAGAAGATATTAATTCCGAACAGGCGGCAAAAATAAAAGGCTATGTAGCTTCTCTTGATGGAGTTTGCGGAGTTAACATGAACACCGGTTCGGATATCCTTACCTACATGTTCGACCCTTCGAAACAAAGCTCCGAAAATGTTTTTACACAATTAATTAAAGCCACCAACCACAAAGCCGAAAGGTACGTGGTTAACAATGCCGATATCGCAAAAGGCTGCCCGGCCTTTGCCGAAAAAGTAGGCTTATCCAAAGCGGTGCTTTACTGTGCAAATATTTTATACAACTAATAACTCAAACTACAACTTATATTCTAATCAAACAAAAATGAAAAACTCAAAACTAATCCTGTGCGCGCTGTTCGCTGCTTTATCATTCATTGTGGTATCCTGTTCGGATGACAAGGATAATACAACCCCTGCAACTCCCACACCTACACAAAGTTTATATGAACGGGTAGGCGGCACAACCCTGATGGATGATCCAAACAACCCGGGAACACAAATAGAAAAAGGACGCTTTACTTTACGTGCCGTTGTCGACAGCTCTATCCTGGTAATAGCAGGTGATACGCAACTTCAAAAATACTTTACTGTTCTTTTTGCAGAATTGGGAAACAGCAATACAACAGGTTTAAGCGCATTGAGCGAAAACTTTACCGACTTTATGTGCGTGGCCACCGGTTCTAAAAATGCAAATTATGCCTATACGGGAAAAAGCATGAAAGATGCGCATGACCCTGCAAAAAATGGCCGTATGGCATTAAAAGCGAACAAAGCTGATTTTGATAAATTTGTTGGTGATATCGGAGCCGGGCTTGCTAAGAACGGTGTGACTTCTGCCAACAACAAAGCTTTGGTTGATGACCTGGTGGCTTTATTGTATACCACGGAAGGCGATATCGTACAGAGGTAAAAAGAAAGAAAGAAAATAAAAAAGAGGCCTTTTACATGGCCTCTTTTTTTATTTACGATGAATTACACCCGCCATTGGCTGTGCTGTGGGCATAATGGTTAATTCGTTGATATTAACATGGGCAGGACGGCTCACTGCAAACCAGATGGCCTCAGCAACATCTTCGGCAACCAGGTTTTCGAACCCCTGGTACACTTTTGACGCCCGCTCTTCATCCCCCTTAAAGCGAACGATGGAAAACTCTGTTTCCACCGCACCCGGGTGAACCGCTGTTACCCTGATCGGGAACTTTGCCAGATCGATCCGCATGGCTTTATTCAATGCATCAACGGCATGTTTGGTAGCACAATACACATTGCCATTGGCATACACTTCTTTTCCGGCAATCGACCCGATGTTAATGATATGCCCTGTTTCATTCTTTTTCATCAACGGGATGATGGCCCGTGTTACATAAAGCAACCCCTTCACATTGGTGTCTATCATCACATCCCAGTCATCCAGGTCGCCTTCGTCAATAGAACTTAATCCGCTGGCCAGCCCTGCATTATTAACCAGCACATTTATTTTCTGCCAGTCGTCCGGCAAATCCCCCACAGCTTTTTGCACGGCATTCCTGTCGCGCACATCAAGCGCCAAACAAAGCACGGAAACACCATATTGTTCCTTTAGTTGTGCAGCAAGCTCTTCTGTTCTGTCCCTCCTGCGTGCGGCAAGGATAAGATTGTACTGCTGGGCCGCAAGCAATTTTGCGGTTGCCGATCCTATGCCGGCCGATGCCCCGGTTATAAAAGCTATTTTTCTGCTCATGTAAAATTTATATCTTGGTGCGAAATTATAATGAAATTTTAAAGGGAACAGGGTTAAATTTACACATTAATAATTGTTGTTATGAATTACACGATTGAAAAAAGTGATCAGTACTCACTGATTAAAACCGACCTTACCACGCTCGACAAGAACTCGGCCCAGAAACTTATTGATAAGGTAAGGCATGAAGTGGCAAGCAGCAGCAAATATGTGATCGTGAACATTGACGGGGTTAAAGAATGCAATGCAGATGCTACCCGTGAATTGATAAACCTGGGCCTGGAGCTGCACAGGAACGATGGGATGCTGATCGTAACAGAAGCGGAAGACCCTTTTACCCGCCTGTTCACCAAAGCTGATATTACGTTTATTCCAACGGATGTAGAAGCCGTGGATTTTGTATTCATGGACCAGCTTGAGAAGCAATTCCTGAGCATGGGCGATGATGCGGCCAGCGCATGATCTTTGAGCTGGTCATTTTAGGAAACAGTTCTGCCACACCAACCATAAACCGCTTTCCATCTGCACAGTACCTGCACATGCTCGATCATCATATATTGATCGATTGCGGGGAAGGAACACAAATGCAGATGCAGCGCTACAAGATCAAAAAATCAAAGATCAAACACATTTTTATCAGTCATATTCATGCCGACCATATGCTGGGACTGCCCGGGCTTTTGTTTAGCATGAACCTGATGAAACGCACAGACCCCCTTCATATTTATGGCCCTGTAACGCTGTTTGAGATCCTGGATGTGTTCGAAAAAAATACGGAAAGCGTTTTTTCCTTTGAGATCATCAGGCACATTACCACCGATGAAAAAAAGGAGCTGATCTTTGAAGATTCCTCCCTCAGGGTTTATTCTTTCCCCTTGTTTCACCGCATTCCCACCACCGGCTTTTTGTTTGAAGAACAGGAACGGCTGTTAAAGCTGAATGTAACAGCCTGCCGAAAAAACAATATTCCCTTTTCTTCCTACACCGACCTGAAGAAAGGAAACGATTACGTGAGTGAAGACGGAGCGGTACGGATAAAGAATGAAGAGCTTACCCTGCCTGTAAGTTCACCGATAAAATTTGCCTATTGCAGCGACACCTGCTATGACGAGCGCGTGATAGAACAGGTGAAGGAGGTGGACCTGCTTTACCATGAAGCCACATTTTTGCACGACCGGCTCGACCGTGCGTTGGAAACCCGCCACACTACAGCGTTACAAGCCGGGATAGTGGCCAGGAAAGCACAGGTAAAAAAATTACTTGTGGGTCATTTTTCGTCCCGTTATGATTCACTCCATGAGCTACTGAATGAAGCAAGGTTAAACTTTGACGAAACATACGTAGCCAATGAAGGGGAACGTTTCTACATCGAGTAAGCACCTCACCTTAAACCTTTCCTTTAATTGCCGGAACTTAAATTAATTATGCACAAAATTTACTGGCATACAACCATTTAAACCTAAAATGGGTTTATATTGAACTTTGTAATTTCCCGGTTCATGTGAAAGTATTTTATACGCTCATTTTTCTGTGCATCTCCTTAAGCAATTATGCCACGCATATTGTAGGCGGAGGTTTTGACCTGCAAAGCCTGGGAAATAACAAATACCAGGTTACCCTGGTTGTTTACAGGGATTGCGAGAACGGGCAGGCCGGATTTAACGACCCGTTAACCATTGGCATATTTGATAAGAACACCAATGTAATGATACAGAGCTTTTTGATGAATAAGTTATCAGAAAGCAAAATAAACCCCACCCTTGCCAAATGTGTGGTTCAGGTTCCGGGTTGCACCGAGAAAGCGATCTATAGCCGGGAGATCGTATTGAACCCTTTGGTGTATAATAATAATTCGGGCTATTACCTGAGCTGGGAACGTTGCTGCCGCAACCACATTATCCAGAACATCCAATCTCCTGGAGATGCAAGCATGACCTTTTATGCAGAGATCCCTTCTCCGAAACTGTTTATCAACTCAACCCCAAAACTGATCACCAACCCCTTTACCGTTTTGTGCCTGGATAACCTGTTTACCTACGACATCAGGTTTACTGATGCCGATAAGGATTCATTGGTTTACCAGATCATTACACCGGTTAACGGAACCTTAGACCGTTTCGACCCCAATGACGGAAATGGGGGACCGATCCTGAACTCAGGACCCTATAAGAAGATCACCTGGCTCGACACATATTCCAGCGATTCATCCATTAAAGGCGATCCGGCTCTGCGTATTGATCATGCCAACGGAAAAATAACGATCAAGCCTTCTGAAACAGGCGTTTTTGTAGTGGCATTCCAGGTTTCTGAATTCAGGAATGGCGTGAAGATCGGTTTTGTTAACCTTGAACTGCAGTTTGCGGTAGTGAACTGCATTACGAACCAGCCACCGACCATAAAAGCTTTTGACGAAAAAGACAATATTGTAGGCAGCGACATGTATGTAACCATTCCGAACAGCATTTATTTAAAAATAGTTGCAGAAGATGAAGATGACCTCGATACCGTGGTGATTCAAACCGACCTGGATTATGAAAGGCCCGAATACATGAAACACAGCTTTAACCAGGAGCAAAAAACAGGCTCGGCCGTATGGAACTGGAAAACCTACTGCGACCTGCATAACAAAGCGCCAAAGAAAATTGTGGTTACTGCCACCGATTTAGGCTGCCCGATCCCTAAAACCAGCCAGCGGACATTTTATATCCATGTGCTGCCCATGCCCGTACTGCCTTCTACAGATATTCTTTGCCTCGAACTTCACGACAACAAAGAAACCACGATAAGATTTGGCGATTCGGCAAGAAGCAAACCTTATTTTAAAGCATATAACATTTACCGTTTAGCAAGCGACACCCCTTACCGCATCGTTAAATCATTAACAGAACGAATGGAAAATACCTGGCTTGATAAAAACACGCCCGATTACAGCAAGATCAATTACAGGTATTTTATTAAGGTTGAAAATGAATGCGCCTATGAGGGCTTAAGTTCCGATACCCTGGGTACTTTCGACCAGCTTAAGTTCCTTCCCGATAAACAATACATGTATAACGTAACGGTACAGAACAATGAATGGGTCAATATCAAGTGGAACCAAACCAGGGAGCTGGATTTTGCGCGGTATTTCCTTTACAAAGGAATAAGAGACCAGGACCTGCCTGCTTTTAAAGCCATACAAACCTATATTAACCAAAAGGATACTACATTTATTGATAAAGAAGTAAATGTTCAGGACACTTCCTATTGTTACTATGTGATCATGCTCGACACCTGCGGGAACTACGGGCCGTTAGGAGAACCTTTTTGTACCACCGTTTTAAAAGGAGTTTCAAAACCTTTCGAACACAGGTTGGAATGGGGCAAATTTATAACCACCGATGAGCAAGCGGTTAACTACAGCCTGGTAAGATCACCATTCAATAAACCCACACAGAAAGAGGTGGGTATCTATAAAACCAATACAGGGATTGATGATCATCTTGATACTGAAGACGGAAGGTATGAATATGAAATTGATGTGCTCCATGAACCGCATGGCTGGAACGGCCTGGTTGAACGGAGCAGGTCGAACCGCGAGCCCCTGTATCAGAAACCTTTGGTTCATACCCCTAACGCATTTACGCCCAATACTGATTTTATAAACGATACCTGGTATGTAAGCGACATTTTTGTCAGGGATTTTCACTTAAAGGTTTTTAACCGCTGGGGTCAGCTGGTTTTTGAAACCACAGATAAAAACCGGAAATGGGATGCCACAGACCTTAAAGGCAACCAGGTGCCTGATGATGTGTATATTTACGTTATTAATTATGACGGCTGGGATAACCTGGCGCATACATTAACCGGCAATGTTACCGTTTTCAGGTAATTTCGTGTGGACAACCCGCCTGATTCCCACAACTAATTCACATTTTTCTTCTACTTGTTGATAACCGCGGTTTTCCTCCTGCTTTTTGTTCGTATCTCTAAAGCTGTTTGCCAATAGAATCCTTCCGGTTGTTGTATCTTTACAGCAGTAAAAGGCGTTTATTATATCGCTGAAAATCAAATAATTATAAATAAAATACCCGTAACAATACAAATCATGGAAGAAAAAGTAACCGTACTTGCAAAAAGAAAAACGACCACATTATTATTTGATTACTGCATGGATCAGAAGGTAATATACACCGTATCTCCCCGTCCTATGATCGCTGATGAATTTGAAGTAGATGTACAGATCAGCAACATAAAACAAGCGATTGCTTTGGGTATGTTTCTGAAAGAAAACAAATACGAAGTGTTCGGGCTTGGAGAATTTAATAAAACGAAGGTGAATGGCAACGGCAAAAAGGCCGATAGCAAAGAAGAAGGTTCGGCAAAAGCTGCTGAAGAAAATGCACCCCTTCTTAATTTTTAATGGAAACCCGGTAACGGAAAGTTGCCATGTTTTATATGTTTCAATTTGATTACGCAAAAGAGTCCCGCAAGGGACTTTTTTGTTAGCAGACCTTGGCTACTCGTGGTGATAGGGTTCTCCTTTGATGATCGTAAATGCGCGGTACAATTGTTCAATAAAAATAAGCCGGATAAGCTGGTGTGAAAATGTCATGTCAGATAATGAAACTTTAGCGTTCGCACGCCCGTATACCTCATCGCTGAACCCATATGCCCCGCCAATTACAAATACCAGGTGGGCATGATGCAGCTGAAGTTTCTGGATATGATCTGCAAATGCAAGGGAGGTGTATTTTTTCCCGTTCTCATCTAACAGCACCACAAAATCAGTGGGTTGAAGCTTCTTTAAAAACAGCTCGCCTTCATATTTTTTGGTAAGGCCTATATCCGTTGTTTTCAGCTTTGTGGGCAATTCAAAAAGCTGGTGCTCGAAGCGGCAATAATGTTTCAGGCGTTTGGTAAATTCATCAAAGCCTGCATCAACAAATTTAAAGTGGGTTTTCCCCGCTTGCAAAAGGGTTATTTTCACGTTACAAGTATAAAACAAAACAGCCCCGCGTTGCGAGGCTGTTGTTATTAATTAGTTCTCACTCGGATTAACCGGTGGAAGATCTTTTTTCTTTTTGGGTTCTTTCTTTTTTGCAATACCAATTTTTAATTCTTCAGCATTGGTCTCTTTATCGTAATCAACATCAATCACAGCACCTTCTGTTGCTTCTCCTTTTAAGAGCTCTTCAGCCACAGGGTCTTCAACAAAACGTTGTATGGTGCGGGCCAATGGCCTTGCTCCCATTTCAGGATCAAATCCTTTTTCGGATAAAAAGTCTTTTGCAGCATCGCTGATCTTAAACGTATAACCAAGCTCTTCTACCCGCTTAACCAGTTTTTCCAGGTTAAGGTCAAGTATTTTATGAATAGCCGGTTTGTCCAGTTGATTAAACACGATCACATCATCGATCCTGTTTAAAAACTCGGGTGAGAAAAAGCGTTTCAATGCATTTTCGATCACAATTTTTGCATTCGCATCAGCCTGCAATTGTTTGCTTGGGGTAGAGAAACCAACACCTGCTCCAAACTCTTTCAACTGGCGTGAACCAATATTTGAGGTCATGATGATGATGGTATTCCTGAAATCAACCTTGCGGCCTAAACTATCCGTAATAAATCCTTCATCAAGCACCTGCAATAAAATATTGAACACATCGGGATGTGCTTTCTCAATTTCATCAAGCAACAATACAGCATACGGTTTTCTGCGGATCTTCTCTGTTAACTGCCCGCCTTCTTCATAACCGATATATCCCGGAGGGGCACCAACCAGGCGGCTCACCGCAAATTTTTCCATGTATTCGCTCATGTCGATACGGATCATGGCATCATCGCTGTCAAACAAATAACGTGCAAGCACTTTTGCCATTTCTGTTTTACCAACGCCCGTAGGACCAAGGAAAACAAAAGAGCCGATCGGTTTATTCGGATTTTTCAACCCGGCACGTGTCCGTTGAATTGCTTTTGCCAGTTTTTTAATCGCAACTTCCTGCCCGATCACTTTTCCCTGCAGGTCTTCAGGCATGCTTAACAGCTTTTGCCCTTCGCTTTGTGCGATGCGTTTAACAGGCACACCGGTCATCATTGCGATCACTTCGGCAATATCGTCTTCGGTTACTTTATAGCGTTGTTGTTTGGTTTCTTCTTCCCATTTCACCTTCTCCACTTCAAGTTGTTCCAGCAAATGTTTTTCCCTATCGCGAAGCTTGGCGGCTTCTTCATATTTCTGGCTTTTTACAACCTTGTTCTTCTCTACTTTAATATCTTCAATGGCCTTTTCAAGCTCCAGTATGTTTTGCGGAACATGAATATTGCTGATGTGCACACGCGCACCTGCTTCATCCAGCACATCAATGGCTTTATCCGGCAAATGCCTGTCGTTGATGTAGCGGCTGCTCATTTTTACGCATGCATCAATGGCAGCATCTTCATACACTACGTTATGATGGTCTTCATATTTATTCTTAATGTTATGAAGGATCTGGATCGTTTCTTCCGGTGAGGTAGGGTTGATAAGCACCGACTGGAAACGTCTTTCTAATGCGCCATCTTTTTCGATGTACTGGCGGTACTCGTCTAAAGTAGTTGCACCGATACATTGAATTTCGCCACGGGCCAGGGCCGGTTTAAACATGTTGCTGGCATCCAGGCTTCCGCTGGCACCACCGGCACCAACAATGGTATGGATCTCATCAATGAACAAGATCACGTCCGGGGATTTTTCAAGCTCGTTCATTACTGCTTTCATCCGCTCTTCAAACTGGCCGCGGTATTTTGTACCTGCAACCAAAGAAGCCAGATCGAGCATAATCACCCGTTTATTGAACAATACGCGTGAAACTTTACGCTGAACGATACGCAGTGCAAGCCCTTCGGCAATAGCTGTTTTACCTACACCCGGCTCACCGATAAGAACAGGGTTATTTTTCTTTCTGCGTGAAAGCACCTGTGAAACGCGTTCAATCTCTTTTTCGCGGCCCACAATAGGATCAAGTTTTCCTTCTTCGGCACTGCGTGTCAGATCGCGGCCAAAATTATCCAGCACCGGGGTTTTCGATTTGCTGTCGCCTTTACGCACGGGTTCCGATGGCTTACGCGATTCTTCTCGGTAAAAATCATCATCGGGCGTTTCAGAGCTCATTTCGCTGCGTACATCCGAAATGTTATTTTCTACTGCAGATTTAAATATATCGTAACTGATGCCATACTGGGCAAGTATCTGCGAGGCGGGATTGTCCTCATCGCGCAATACCGACAACAGTAAATGCTCTGTTCCAATAATGTCTGTTTTAAATATTTTAGCTTCAAGGTATGTGATCTTAAGCACCTTTTCGGCTTGTTTGGTCAACGGGATATTAACCAGGTTGGTGTTATTGTTTGCAGTGCCTTTTATGGCTTCCTCAATGGTTTTTTTCAGCCTGATCATATCTACATCAAGCGCCTTGAGCGTGCGGATGGCTTTACCATCACCTTCACGAACCAATCCCAGCAAAAGGTGTTCTGTGCCAATATAATCATGACCCAGGCGAATGGCTTCCTCGCGGCTGTAGCTGATCACATCTTTAACACGTGGTGAGAATTTAGCTTCCATATTGTTCATTTTTCAACAACTAAAATTATTTATTAGTTGTCGCTACAATTCAAATATAATTCCATTTAAGTTACGAAGCAATGTTGGCATAAAAAGGAGTTTGCTCAGAAAATACAAGCCGTATTGACTTGAATTATGCCATTTACCAGGCAGCAGTATCAAATAAAAACGGCTGCTTTACATCAAGCAGCCGTTCTCCATATCTAATACCTTATCCTGCGCACAGCCGCAGGGCTTGTTACTTACTTTGCTTTAATGTTTCAAAAACCTTAGCTGCTTTAAATTTTTTGGCCGGTTTGCCCACGCGGATGATTTTTACATGTTTGATGATGTCATCCTGTTGGATCGCATTTACAACATCCTGCCCGGTAACAACAAAGCCAAAAATGGTATGGCGGTTATCCAGCCATGGAGTAGCCACATGTGTGATGAAGAACTGGCTTCCATTTGTGCCGGGGCCTGAATTTGCCATGGCCAGGATGCCGGGACCTGTAAACTTATACTGGGGTACAAACTCATCTTTAAAGCTGTATCCCGGTCCGCCACGGCCTGTTCCTTCCGGATCTCCTCCCTGTATCATAAAGTTGGCAATAACACGGTGAAACTTTAAACTATCGTAATAAGGCACTCCTGCCGGCTTTGCATTGTTTTTTATTTTTCCTTCAGCAAGGCCTACAAAATTGGCTACTGTTAACGGAACGCTATCCATGGCCAGTTTAATCAATATGGTTCCTTTACTGGTTTCCATTTCGGCATATAGTCCTTTTTCCAGTTTAGGCTTTTTTGCTTCTGCGCTTGTTAAAGCCGCGATTAAAAATGCAAATGCTACAAGTAATTTTTTCATTGTTCAGTTTTTGAGTTTATAAGTATTGTTTCCAAAAGTATCATTCGGAGCTTAAAATATCAAACTAAGCACCGGGAGCCAGAAAAGTAATTCGGCTAATTTACGGTATAATAAATATTTCTGTAAGCGGTTGTTCCATAAATAAATGACATAATTACCCGAAAGCATAAGAAAGTATAATGCCAGCAACGAGGGTTTGTAAAAATCGAACCCGAATAATACAATAAGTATAAACAAGGCTGCAGAGAGGCTTACACCAATAAAAACCAGTTTGCCGATGCCAAGACCGAGCGAGCGGATAAAGCTCGTGTTGTTCATGGCCACATCATACGGGTATTCAATAATGGAGCAAAGCAAGAGATTCTGGTAGGTAATCAGTAAAAAAACGGCATAGAGGTAAAAGATCACATCCAGCAGATCGGTTTGCAGCAAAACTGCCATGGGATAAATAAAAACAGAAGTGGCATAAATCAGCGACACCCCGAACTCCTTATTGTTTAATACACTCCTGGATTGGGGATTAATGCGCGAAAGCATAAAATGAACAAGAGTGATGCCCGCCACAATACACCCGCTTATGAACAGTATTTTTTCATACCGGCCGATCGCCAGGTATACAATTACAGCAAGCAGCACAAGGCATAAAGCGATAACCCCTTTAAGGTTCTTTTTAATAAACCGGTGACGCGGAGTAGGATATTCTTCTTTTATTCGGATCACATCAGCCAGGTGATCCGCCAGGTAAATAAACCAGGTGCCTGCCGGCAGGGCTATATACCAGGCCAATGGCGGGTTCAGGTTGAAACAATGCACAATGGCAAACATGTTGCATAACACCCCGCCAACCACATCTAAGCTGAGGTTGCAAAATAATTGATAATATTGCAATACTTTATTTCGTATTACTTGCATGCGTGTTTCAGTTATCAAAAATAGCATTTGTTTATCGGTATGCTTCTTCATGTTCTCGTTAAAATCAACTGCGCAGGAAAAAGCCTATCGCGAACCTGACGGGCTTAGCAACTGGTATGTTGAACTTGGCGGGGCTGCCGGCCTGTATTCATTAAATTATGAACAGGTATTATACCGGAGCGCAAAAGTTGGCTGGGTCGGGCGGATCGGGGCCAGCTATAATTTTGTGAACGGTTGGTTCTTAAACAACGTTTATCTCGATAAGAATGCCGTTCTGGCCCCGTTCACTACTTCATTACTGCTGGGAAGCAGGGAACGCAAAGAAAAGCTCGAAATAGGCCTCGGCTTTACACTCATCAATAAAACTTCGGGAAACCGCGAAGTCATTCCTACGGCTGCCATAGGTTTCAGGGTTATTGAAACAAATAAGGTTTGTTTCCGCATCACATATACGCCATTTATCAGGTACGGGGTTTATGAGAACTGGTTCGGAGTGAGCATTGGCCGTAATTTCTCGGTGGGCAGGAAAGGTTGATCTGGTTGGTTATTAGTGCTTAGCTGTTTCTCTTGCTATGAACTATGATCCAACTATCGACTTGATAGAGCCACCAAGGGCACAACGGAAACACGAAGGGCACAGCGGAACTTCGTAAACCGTAATGCTTAAATAGTAAATCAGATTGCCGCGCTTCGCTCGCAATGACATACCGTAAATCGTAATGCTGGCTATTAACCATGACCTATCAACTTCCCTCACTTCCCACTTCTATCTTCTATGATCTA
>JAZKGM010000172.1:8322-24106 GCA_040385895.1 Bacteroidota bacterium | reverse complement strand
AGGTGCGGTGCTGCAACCCCCAATACGCCTTCGTTAATAATGGCCAATGCACTCTGGATATCGCTGCAGGTATTTTCCAGCTCGTCCGGGTCACCCGAGAATTCATCATTGGCATAATCATCGTCCGACCAGGAACCGGTGAGCCGGAGTGTTACGTTCTCGCCACTAAATGTTGTTTCATTGTAATAGGCCACCATGCGGTAACGGAACACCACGAATCCCCGCTCAAATATATTTTTAATACGGAACGTGCGCTGGTTCTTTCCCAGGATCACCCGCGTGGCATTATTTTGAAAGGAATATGTTCCTGTTTTTGTTCCCGTATTGTATGCTTTTTCATCATAATAATCCACAAAGGCCCATTCCAGGTCAAACTCATCGGCCTGGTTCAGCAAAGGCTGCTCGTAAAAAGTGACCTCCCATTCGTTGGTTCCCGGCAGGTATTCTGTTTTCTGCACGCAAGGCACGCCCGCAGTAAAATTTCCTTTGCAATAGTTCCGTTCCCCGTCCATGTTGATGTGCAGCTGCAGGAAGTTTTTAACCGCTGCATTGCTCACGCTCACCAGTTTCAGGTCGATATAATGGGCATTATTAAATGTTTTCAGCGAAGCCTCGTCATACACCATGCCCTTTCGTTTGTCGTAGCTCACTTTTAACATAATGTTAGTGGCCCCGGGCATCGTTCCGGTCATCCGGCCCGTTTCCCAGTAACGCACCGCCACCACTACCGTACAGGTAAAACTTTCGGGAATGGCTTGCACGCTCAGGTCTTTTTTAATACGGAGCGCTACTGTTCCCCTTACTTTGCCGAAGCAGTAAGGGTCCTGCCAGTTGGTATCCGATTGGGGCACAGTTGGTAATACACCGTCAAACAGCATCATGGTATCGTTGGTTACCATGCTGCCCAGGTCTTTTATATTGGTAACCGTATAAGCCTGTCCGTTGTACTGGGCTGCGGCTGTATTTACCTGCAGCAGGGCTGCCAGTAGAATAAATGTGCTTAATATATACTTCTTCATACAGTTTATCTGGTTAAGGTATTGTCAATAAATTCATAGCCTGCATACAGGGGTAGGGGTTTATATTTTCCACCGCTGCGCGCCAGGTAAGGGCCCACCGAAAAACTGCGCTCCTCTTCTTTACTGCGGTAAACAAACGAGGTAAACACCATTTCTATACGTGGCTTTTTGGCCGAGGCCAGGTCGCTGTGGCGTCCGAGCAGCTCGCTGAGTGTTTGGCTATAATACATCACTGCCTTCTCTATGGTAAGTGTTTTATGGTTGATGGTGAGGTCGGAATAGGCATGTTTGGAGCCGGCAGGGTGCGTGAAGCGGTAAGTGCGCTCATCGCCTTTTTCGTTCAGCAGCTTTACCGCTGCTTTTCCCGAAAAAAGGGAGTCGATGTCGATCAGCGTTCTCAGCTGCTCCGCCTGTTTCATTTCCTCTTTATAATTGTTTACCTTATTCAGCATCATTACTTTCCTGCTCAGGTCCACATACAGGTACTGCTGCTTATTCCTGATCACGTGGAAAAGCCGGGTCTTTATGCTCAGTTCCCCGTCCCACATGTTCACATCCATTTGCTGCGATTCCAGCAGCTTGCCCCCTGTGTAAGCATCATACATGTTGTAGTTTGCTTTGTAGGCCATGCGCCTGGCACGCATTTTATCGCCAAGCGCTTTGATCTCAGCGGGCTGGGCCGCTACCCCTGCTGCCATTGATATCAACAGCAGCATGTAAAAGGTTTTTATGTTTAACACGTTCATGGTTTTGGCAGGTTAAGGGGTAATGACTTTACGCTGGTTGCTGCGCACTTCTTTTAAGGTAACAATGCCTTTTTCCGTTTCTTTTTTCACCCGCACCAGTTTGCCTTCTGCATTATATTCGTAAAAGGTGGCATAGTTGTTCTCGTCCAGCTCGGCCCAAAGCAGCTGCTTCAGCGGATCATACACATAGGTTTTCAGCTTGCCGTCAAAAGGATGCACCCGCATGTCATCGAAATAAGTGGATGAACCGTCTGTTGCATCACCTTTTAAGAAGAATTCTACCTTGATGCACAGGGGAGCCACTGTAAATTTTCCTTCAATACGCTGCCAGCCTTCTATGATCTGTCCTTTCGGATACATAGGCACCGATACAGAAGTAGAAGCCGTGTGAACCACCACCTCGGCATGTGCGGCCCCGCTTCCATCATAATAGGATGCGTCTCCCTCGTGGCCGGTAACTTTCACCCAGGCCCCGAATACATATTCACCGGGAGTGGGGTTAAAGAACCCGTTGTAATCATTCGCGGTCTGTATGTTTCCGGCCAATCCCAGGTCGGGACTGGCATCTTCGGCCAGTACCGGGTGAACAGCTGTTACATCATTATCGCCCGATTCCTGCAGCTTAATGCTGTATTTTCCGGTATGGGCCTGTTCTGCCGAGCGTTTGCCGCCATGTTCAAAATCCAGCGCTTTCTGGTTACAGGTGGTCACGGATCCGTATTCCTCTCCGTTCTCATTCCCGATCTGCGTGTACCTGGCGTTGCCGGCTACAGCCAAAGGCATGTGAAGCATTTTCCTGCTGTAAATGGCCGCGGCATAACGTCCCAGCGCATCCTTGTTTTCCAGTTCATCGCCATTCACCGAATATTTGGTCACCTCGTTGGTGCAGGTCCACCGTGCATCGCTGCTGGCGGTCCATACCCCGCTGCCAGGCGCCCAGTATGGAACAAAGCTGTTAATGGTTCCGTCTTTGCGCAGGTTGATGTTGGCCGCAGCATCGCGTTTGCCGTAAAACACCCAGTCCTTTTGCTTGCGCCAGGCTGTTTCAAGCCCGTATATAAAAGGGTTGGTGGTGTATCCGCCCAGGTCTGTACAAGTATATGTACCATACATTTGCTCAATCCTCATTTCCGAATATTTGTGCTGTGTTACATTGTCCTCATCCTGGTAGGTGATTATCACTTTAAATAGCATACCGAGCCCGTAGTTAGTAACGGCATTTTTAGGCACTGTTACGAGTTCGATATGGGTAGGGATAATATCGTTTCCAAGGTCAGTATCATTGTTATGTAATAAAGTATTGGTTTCATCATCATTGATCAAAAGATTGATCTGATCCTGGGACGAAGGAATTCCTAACACGCTGTTCTCACCCAAGATAGTAAGCGGGAAGCTACCTCCCGATGATAGCGAAGGCCCTGTTACTACTTTTTCCACGGTTTTAAAATACATGGTTCCATATAGCGGTAACAAAGAAGATAATGTAACGGCTTCTTTTCCTGGATATGTGGTGTCGATCACGTGATTCACAGTATGAGTGGTGCTGTTATTTAGCTGTCCAGAACTCAGCAGATAGTTCACGATTCCTACAATTTCCTTGGCTCTTTTGTATGGGTTCACCAATGCGGTTTGCTCCTCCGATTCCGTTCTCCACCGCTTATTGTAAGATACAGCCGAAGCATTCAGCACATTCTTGCTCGAAAAGTCGAGGTGTGAGCTGCTTACAGGTTCGGAAAGACTGCTCACCTGCATTACAGGAAGGCCCTGCATGTTCTTACGGCCCGATTGCAGGATCAATACACGCAAGATGGAACTTTTAAGGTCAACAACAGTTCCGTTCTTATCCAGTATGAACCATTTGTCGTTTGTTTCGTTGTGGCGCACATAGAATTTTTCGTTGGCCAATGGCCCGGCTGACACCTGGGGAAATGCGATCACATCACCATCCGTAAAGAATGTGCTGTTGGCCACAGGCGAGGTGTGGTCGATCATAAACTCAAGCTGGCCTGTTTTTTTGATCGTTGCCGTTAAGCCGGTATTTTTATAGGCCTGGCCCATGCCATCGTAGGCCCAGTGGGCCGGCATGGTGAAGTTATACACCGGGTCTCTGTATTCATTGTAAGTTTTGGTGAGCAGGGTTTCTCCCGTTTCGGCATCCAGCAGCACGTTCTCTGTTTTCACGTTCGAACCTTCCTCAAAGGCCTCGGTCGAGCTAAGCAGGCCAAAACGGTTCACCACGCGCACCAGCACCGATGATTTAAAGGTGCTGTATTCCGATGAAAAATCGGGCCATGCAAAAAAGGTAACGAAAGGGAAGATACCCAGTGTAGAATATTCCAGGTTCAGCTGCATGCCGCCCGAAATGGTTTTGCTCTGCTGCGTGCGCGAATCCATTACCATCTCTGATTCCACACCCACTATAGCATTTGTATGTATGTTATTGGCTTTATCCACTACGTCAAATTCATTCTTCAGTATCTTGCGGTCAGCCGTTTCATCCTGCACCTTATAATTGTATTTGATGCCTGAAAAAGCATCGGCATCCGAATAGCTGGCTATGTTGTTCTGGTCGTAGTTAAGCGTAGCTTTAGGCTTCCCGTGCATATCGTTCAGCTCCACCTGGAAGCCCTGTGCCATGGTCATGTCCTGTTCGGCTTTTATCCCCAGTATGGAGAAGAGGGCAGAGGTTTCATACAGGCGGGCACCCACACCTGTTTTGCTGGTAATTACAGGAAAATCCTTTGCGGTGTAATACTGGTGCACCACCTTACCGGTACCATGCGCATTTACCACTGCATCGGCAGGCACCAGGTTCTTTACCTCCACGCGGCTGTAACCCACCAAAGGGGTGGGGAAGTATGATTCCCCGAAAGGTTCTTCACTGTAAAATTCATCATCAGGCACGCCAATGTTTTCCTTGTCGTAAGCCACGGGTTGTTTCCATGGGTTTTCATCATTGCCGGCAGCAGGTTCGTACGAAGCCACCCCGCTGCTGATGATCTTTGTTTGCCCGTTTATGCTCACCTGTGTCGTATAAGTATACTCCTGCCCGTAGCTCATGCTGGCTCCCGATCCGGATTGTTCGTTCCACTGGTCGTTGAGCCAGAGCTTTTTCACCCGCGAACCGCCCCCTTTTTTGAAGCCCGTAAGTGATGGGATCCTGATCCAGGATTTTTCGGTAAGCACATCTTTTCCGAAATTGTTCCTTCTCAGCTTATTGTTAATGCCCTCTATCATTTCCAGCAGGTCGGGAATAAAACCGGCAATGCCTTTAAGCAGCGCATAGCCTATTTCACCTGCATCTATTTTCTGCCTCAGGTTCGAACCCGGGTAAACCAGGTAAGGCAGGTACATGCGCGCATATTGCCAGGCCGAACGTGATACCGGGTGCTGGCTGTCGCCTGCTTTCAGGCCCACTTTTATCCAGCCCACCAGGTTGCCATGGCCCTTGTTAATGATCCCCGCATCCATAATTTCGGTATAGCCCCTCACATATTCATAATGCTTGTCATCATTATTTCCGTCTGTCAGGTTGATCAGCCAGTTGTAATACAGGTACTGGCCCAACCCGTTCTTCAGGCGTTGTTTTAACCCTTCCATATCTGTTTCGGCCAGCAGCTCCTCGGGCAATTTAAACAACACGCATTCTTTAGGGTCTGTTTGGTTGTACATAGCCCCGCTGTAAGTGATACCCCCGGAGCCCAGCAAAGGAGCTTCCGGGTCGGCCAGCGCGCTGGTATAATCGCAGAACCCGATCAGCTTCGCCATTTGTGTGGCTTCCTTATCCTGTATATGGGCATAATCATCGGCCTCGTATTCCACGTTAATAATGCCTCCCGATGGCAGCATGATCTGGTTGAGGTGCCAGGCCGCAGCATGCACATCGGCCTTGTATTTTCCTTCATGCAGGTGCCCGGAAGGGAATTTATCCTGGTCTACATACGGAAATTCGGCATTCGAAAGCGGCAGGGTATGTGAAGCCGCATTGCAATTAAGGCCCAGTTCTTCCACCAGTGGGTTTGGCTTGTAGTTCCCCCAGCGGTCGTATCCTTTCATGTTATAATCCGGGTTGTGTTCGGAGTAATTAAAAGTGTAAGCGTTGAAGCGCCCTTTTTTAGAAGAACCATACGTAAAATAGATCTTCTTAAGTGTGAGCTTTCCTTTTTTCGCATTCAGGTCCACCTCGTTCACTGTTAATTCGGTTCCTATGTTGTTTTCTGCGTTGGGGCACAGGCTGTAATCATACTCAAAGTGAACAGTCTTTATAGGTGTGGGCGTTACGCCTTCCTCATTGTAAGCAAACAGCTCTATTCTGTCCAGCTTATAGGAAACTGCAGATTCATCAAGAAACCCGTGCTCTCCCGCTACCCCGTAGCCGTCTTTGCGGGCAGAGATATAAAAGAGCGCATAATGGTTCTTGCTTTCTATTTTAGCCACATGCCAAATCTCTTTTTCACCATACAGCACGCTTGCGTTGTCATCGGTTTTATCCGATTTAAGCCCTTCGTTATAATTTGCACGGCCACCTTCCCCGCTATAGGGTACGCGCCATTTGTAATCATCATGCACACGGTAATAGGTAAGGTGGGTGTAACTGCCATAATCATAGCGGTCGGGGCCGTCATTGCTGATGTCAACATAGTCGGCCGACAGCACATCTGTAAGCAGGTAAGAGTGGGCATAGGCAGGTATATAATCTACGCTATAAGCATGGTCGTTGCCCTTGTGATCCCTTTCTGTAACCTCGCTTTTTGATGGCGCAAGTATATGATCGATTCCGGTATACGCTACCTGTCCTTTGTCGCAATATTTTGTAGGATACGAGCCTGATCCCGGTTCCTGTGCATTGGTAAAAGAGATCTCGTATTGCTTGTTGTTGTAGGCCGGTATGCCATACACGTACCTTGCACCGTCATTTTTGGTGAGGCTGACTTCGGAAATGTGTTTGTCTTTTGCATCGCCACCCCTGGTAATAGAAGCGGTACATGTGCTGCAGCTCATGAGCGGCTCGGGTGAGGCTGGGTTTGTAATGCAGTATATTTTTTCATCAAGACAGAATTTTTTTTCCGCCCCGGTGCGGTAGCTCATAAAGGTGTTGCGTTTATCGCGTTGGGTCTTAATGGCGCTTACACTGGTAATGTCTACCTCGCCTCCGTCCACATCGATCAGTTTGTTTTCTGATGTAACAGATTCCCTGCCGCTGATTAAAGCATTACCTGTTTGTTCCAGTTTAGGCCGTAAGGCACCGTTTTCCAATTCTTTGTATTCAAGGTTAGCAGTATAAGGTACTTCCGCTTTTTCGCCCACGCTTTTAAAATAAGCAGCTTCATAAGAATCATTAACCTGCTTGGATTTTGACTTAATACGGTTGGCCAGGCGGTTACCATCTGCCCATTTTCCCACCGTGTTGCTGGAGTAGTTATAGGTAATGTTGAGCCCTGCTTTAAACAGGTTCAATTTTGCAAACTCAAACCCGATATTGGCACCCTTACTGATGTTTTCTCTTTTGGTATCGTGTACCGTAGGTATATCGCCACGGTAAGGTTTAAACATGCCCGAGATCCCTTGTCCGCTGGCCTGGTAAAGGTCGTAAGTATACACCGGGATAGGGAGCACCGGATTTTTTTCAGAGAATGATCCTTCTTTTTCGCGGTTAAAATCGCGGATGGCATATTCGTTTGCATCAGCATGTTCACCATACATATTACCGTAAGAGTACCATGAGTAGTTCCAGCTGTCGCTGATGTGCTGGCTCGAATAGTAGCCACTGTAGCTCATATTCGGGTTAAGGAACGGAAGCTGCAGTCCCAGCTTCGTATTAAAACTGAAGCTGCCCGTGGTCATTTCCTGGCTGATGGATGGCACATAGGTTTGCGTACCAAATGTAATGGCCCCCCCGCTGTTCATCGAATAACCTCCGCCTACATTGGTGGCCTTTGTGGTTTGGCCCGATGCATTCGTTTTTTTATAGGTTTTGCTGGCGGTAGCATTGGTAGAAGAGCTGATGGTTAGTGACTTGACACCCGACCGTGAATTAATGGCCATACCCACTGAAGTGCTATTGGTAAGCGCGAAAGAGCTGTTGTCACGATTTGCTTTGCTCAGCAAGGTAGTAGCCATACCCACTTTAGGCTTAATGCTTAGTCCGTCTTTGCTGCTGCTGGCTATATCAAGGCTGGCATTTAAGCCAAGCTTGCGCAAAAAGTTAGGTTTGGCCTTATCAGCTCCCGAGATTGATGGAGAAATAGAGCTTTCTATGCCCAGCCCGGTGTAATTGTTATAATTAACACCCAGGCCCAGCTGCAATGAGGTTTCTGCCCCTATCTTTTTAAGGAATTTACCAACTCCTTTATCGGTGTTCTTACCGAATATTTCCATTCCATAACCTACATTTAACCCAAAAGTGCGGTTAGGTTTTACATACTGGAGCTTTCCCACCAGGTCACCGTCAAAATCATCAGGTATGCCACGCATGTTGCGGTTCATCACCCCGGGGTTCAGGTTCCAGCCCAGGCCTACCCAGCTGGCTTCCTGGTCCATGGTAACGCCCGAGTGGTAGGCAATGTTAATGGGGTAACCATCCACATCCAGCAGGGGGATGTTGTAGTTAAAATCACCGCTGAACACGTCCACCATTTCGGAGGTGCCTACCGGCTCAAAGCTTTCCACTTCGGGCTGGCTGGGTCCGCCCGTAAGGGCATATGCCGCAACCGGGAAACAGATCTGGTAGAGCATTACGGCACATAATGCAAGGGCGCTTATTTGTAATCTTCTTTTCATGCGTATAAGGATTCGGTAGGGTTAGTTGATGGTAAGGGTTGGTAAGTTGTTTTTATCAAAATTAAAGAGCAGCAATCCGGTGTTGAACACCGTTTCGTTAAAGCAGAGCTTTGCGGGTTTATCCCTGTTGCCGGGCCTGGTTTTAAAACCCAGCAGCATGCTGTTGTAGGGCGACACGCCATAGCTTCTTTCATAGTGGTACAGTTCGCAGTAAATGGTGTCCCCGGCTTCCACCAGGTACACATCATGCTGGGCATTGGTGGTGTAATAGTTAATGCGTTCGTAGTATTCCTGCTCCGAGCCTATGTTGTGCAGCAGCACATCTTTATTCTGGCTTTCAGCCCGCATTTTGATGGTGTAATATTCCATGCCCTCAAAATCACCTTTCAGCGAGTCGAACAGGCTCATATTGCCACCGCATTCTTTCAGCACCACGTATTCCAGCGGCTTATGCATAGCCGTGAACTGCATGCCGCCAATGGATTTTTCGCTGATGCAGCCGTTGTTCTTATTTTCCACCCAGCGGGTGTATTCATCCGGTCCCAGCTCTTTTCCTGAACAGGAGGCCAGCAGCAGGATCACTGCGAGTAAGCTATTTATTTTCACCTTCAAACCGGGTATTAACATAGTGGATCAGTTCTTTGGTCACATCAAAACGTTCGGCAGCGAACAGCACATCGCCTTCGCCTGTGCTGCCCAATAAAAAATCAACCTTGTTCTTTAATGCATAATCTTTAATGTATTGGTTCAGCTGCTTACGGATCTGTTCGTTGTACTGCATTTTCAGCTGCTCGTTCATTTCGGCAAATTCGTTTTGCTTATAGGCCAGGTATTCTTTTTGCTGCTGCACATAACCCAGCTGTTGCGGCCCGCGCGCCTGCTGCTGCATCAGCGAAATACCAAGTGCCATGCTGTCGCTTTGTTGTTTTCTCAGGTTTTCCACTTTCTGGTATTCGGTTTCCAGCACTTTTTTGAGCCTGAATGCATTGAACAGCTGCACCTGGTCTACATAAGCAGCTTTTAAGTGCAGCTTCTGGTACATCAAAAAACAGCCTGCCGCAACCAACAGCACTGCACCCGCAATAAGCCAGGTTTTTTTATCGGGTTTTGCCATAGTTAGTAGTCGGTTTTAAAGGTAAAAGTGGCGTAGAGCAGCTTATTCTTGGGTGTTTTTACCCGTACCAGAAATGTTTTATCCTTCATGGCGCCCTCATTGCTGAAGGTGATTGCAAACACCCCGTTATCCTGCGCTTTTATGGTGATGTTAGACGAAGAAAGGGGAGCGGAAGCCAGGTCGGTGATCAGCACATCGGGCGATGCCACGTTGATCAGCTCATTCGATTGGATCCGCAATACGTTTGTCACCACAACCGCCTTCTTGTTTTTTTCGGCATCCAGTATAATAATGGGAGCCGTTTTAATTGTTTTTTTACTGCCTGTATCGGGCATCACCGGGGTAAAGCTCCATATATCCGTTTCGCCTGCCAGGGTTCCGCCTGCATAGGCAAAGATCTTCCAGGCATAGGTTTTACCGTATTCAAGTGCAGGGGCGCTTATCGGGTATAAGAGATTAGTGGTTGGAATGTCCTGCTCTTCCAGCAGCGCATAATTATTAAACACCGCATCGTATGCATTCTGGTTGGCAAGGATCTCGGCCAGCTTTATTTTATAGGTGAAACCCTGGTTAATGGCCGGGCCCGGGGGCAGCCAGCTTAATAAAGGATTGAGCGTATACACCTCCTGTTTATTAACAGGGGTTACCAGCATAGGTGGCGATAAAAGAATGGCCTGCACATCAGAGCAGGAAGAAGCATAAGGCTCCAGTGTGGAAGGGTTGATCACATCCACACAGAAATTGTAATTTCCATATGGGATGTTCCCGAACATATCCACCGCAAAACCGGATGCGATGCTGGTATAGGTAAGATCGGATCCCGAATAGGTAAAGCTGTTGGCTCCGGGCTCTATACTTACATTACTTTTTGAGCCTTCGGCAAGCACACCGTTCAGGTTTTTCAGGTAATACCTTACCAGTGCAGTTTTTGCTGATCCCGAACTGTTCACTACGGTAAAATTGGTAACCGTGCCCAATTGCAGGTTAAAGCCGGTAGCCGGTGCAATAACAAGAGAGATCTGCTGCGCATGCACACAGGGCATCAGCAGCAAAATAATAACAGGTATACAAAGGTATTTCATGAGTTAAAAGCTTTTAATTAAGGTGATCCTGAAAACATTCATGGTGGTATAGGTTTGTTTCCGGGTAAAATATTTTTCGGCCCGCAGGTTCAGGGTGAATCCTGCAAACGAGGTGCTGGTGCCTATCCTCATTCCATGGCGGTAGGAGTCGGGTATAAAAGTAATGTAAGAATAGCCTGCTTCTGCAGCGCTTTTTAAACGGCCCAGCTTCTGGGTGATGCCCAGGTCGAATCCCCGGCTTTGGGTAAAGGTGAGCGAATCATTATAATGCCCGCTCATCATGTGGTTCATGCTGGTAACGCTTATGCTGGCCTGTGTTTGCGAAGGTTTGTACTGCAAAATATTGCTCACTACAAAAGTGTTCATTGTAAGCAGCTGCCTGTTCAGCTCCAGGTTAAATAAATAAGTGCTGTTCCTCACATAGTTAATGGTGCTGGTATTGATAAAATGCTTGCCGGAATATGAATAGCCGGTGGTGATGCTGTACAGGTCCATGCGGTTGGTGATCGAAATACCCGGTGCAGGCCTGCTATGCTGCCACAAAGGGCTGTAGCTTAAAATAACATAAGGCAGTCCTTTTGGCATCAGCTTGATCCCGGAAGTGAGGATGGTGGTGTAGGTGGTGCCTTGTTTGGTTTTAAACAGGTTATCCGATTCCAGCCTGGCTGTGCCAAACACACTGATGTAGCTCTTGTAGATCCGCTGGTTCAGCTTTAGTTCTGTACGCCTGTTGTCTTTGCGGATATAAGGAGTGGCTATCGAAAAATACCCGGGCCCGGTTTGCTGGTATAATGCTTCGGCTTGCGTGCCCTCATTTTTCGAATGCCAGAACAGGCTGAGCAGCCCTGCAGCCGAAAATGCCGGAGACTGTTGCTTTTTCTGTTCAATCGCACTTATCTCATAAGGCCGTGCCTGTTCGGTTTGCACTTCAGATGCAGCCAGCTCGCTTCTCAGCCCCATGTTTTTACCAATATAGTAGGTTCCCTCTATGCCCAGCAACTGGTTGCTCAGGTAAGGGTTGGGCGAGCCTGTATTGTAAAAATACGACCTCCCGTTCCCCCTCATCCCGGTAAACACCAGGCTGTACCGGTTTTCCCGTTTAATGCCGGCCCTTGCCATCATTACGGTAGAGCGGTAGGCTTCCTCGGCCCCGCTGTTCACAAACCCGCTCTTTAGCTCACCCACGCATACCGCAGCATAGGCCAGGCCGCTGTTCAGTTCCGCATTCACCCCGTTGAGCTGTATGGCATCTATAATAAGTGTGGAGTACCTGGGTGTAAATGTTCCGATATCAAACCGCCTGATGGAATTGATAAAGCCAAAACCGGGTTGCCTGATCCCCTGCTTATCCAGTGTTTCTCTCAGCTTGCGGTCATCGCTAATGGCATCGCGGGTATAAAAAGCAGGGTTCCTGTTGTATTCCTCAAGGGTAAGTTTGTCTTTAAGCCCATCAAAACCGGCAAGTTCCATTCGTTTCAGGCTGTCGGTTCTCATAAATGCTTCAGCTTTCTGGTACCGCTTCGTTTTACGGAAAGCACTGTCGGATAAGCCGTATGCAAGATCGTTCCTGCTTTCCGAAAGCTTATTGCTGTATGAGGGAGAAGAGATCGAATTGGTGAGCTTCGATTTATCAAGCTCAATGCGATCGAGCCTGGTTTGCAGGTCCGTTTCACCGTTCAGCTCCGCTTTCTTTTTTTCATTCAGCTTTTTAAGCAGGTTGTTTTTATACTGGGCATAATCGAACGAAAAATAAAAGCTGTTCATATTATGCGATTCAGTGGTATAAAAGAACCCGGTACGGAAGGGCAGGTCGCCCACCGAAAGCTGCATATCGAGCGAAGTGCGCGAATAATTGCGGGGCACCGCCTGGAAATCGAAATACCCGTCCGAAAAATAGTTATCGGAGCGCACCTGGCCCTTTATTTTAAAGGGTTGTTCGGTAGCTTGCTTCTTTTCAACGCTAACCGTTGAATTAAATATACTTAATAAAGTAACGGAGGTATCGCTCACTTCGTAGAGAGAAACTGTTAATACATCGCCTTCTTTTTTTCGGGGGTAACAATCGCACACCACCGAATCGGCAAAGCGGGTGATTTTAAATATACTGTCGTAAATAAGCAGGTATTGCCTCACATCTTTTTTAAGCCTATTGCTGTAAATGCTCACCCTGAACGAATCTTTTAAGAGCGAATCCGGTTTGTAGGAAAACAAAAAGAGATCGGCCATGTTCCGGCTCAGCTTGTTCTCTTCAAAACGGATCCCGTTTTGAGCAGAAGCATGCAGATTGAACAAAAAACTGATAAGAAGCATCAGTGCCGGGAATTTCATACGGGGTTTGCCGCAATTTTAGTTAAAAAAACATTTGTTCACAATCGTTAAGGAAAGTTTAATATAATAGACAGTTGCTTATTTTTTTAGAAGTATTTTTTTAGAAATAAGAGACTGTTTTTGCTGTATGGTTTATAGCTGAGGGCAGGCACTTTTTGGCCTGTTTGTTCGCCTGGTGTTCGCATGCGCTTCGCTCTTTGTTCGCATTTGTTCGCATGAATGCGAAGAAAAGCGCAGAAAGCGCACAGACACCGCGCAGAAATGATACAAGGACGATGACCTGAAATGGAATGATCAGGTAAACCGCTTTACATCAATTTCGGCAGGAAGGATTGTTCCGTTCAGCAGGAGATCAGCCATTATTTTGCTGAAATAAGGAGCCAGGGAAACCCCTTTTGTGCCCAGCCCGTTAAAAATGTACAAACCGGCTTCGGTATGATGACCTCCAAGTATGGGCCTGCGGTCTCTGGTGGTTGGCCTGATCCCGGCCAGGTGCTCAAGTACCTGGTAATTTCCGCTGATTAAGGCATCTGTCTTTGCCTTCAGCTCTGCATAGCCGGTGGATGTTGGTGTGGCATCATGCTCATTCCATTTGTAAGTTGATCCGGCCTTGAACCGGTTCTGTTCCAGGTGTACCGCGTATGCCCCGCGCTTATAGATCTTCTCATCATCAAGCGCATTTGTTTCCAGCAAAAACACATCGCCTTTATTTTCGATCACACCTGCATACTTAAAAAAAGGGTTCCGGCTGTTTTGCGATCCTTCGCAAAACACCACCGCACCGGCACACAGTTCTGTTCCGTAATGCCATTGGTCGTCAGCATATAAAAACGATTCATATGCATAACATTGCTGTTCGTATGCCTGCTGTTCAATAAGCCATGCTTTAAATTTATCCAGGAACAAAGAAGTGTTCAGCCAGCCGCTGTGTGTGATCTCTACCGCCCCGAAAGGCGCCTGCAAGCCCGGGTTCGGAACGATCTCCGTTAATACATAATTGCTCGTTTTGTCTGTTAATGCGCTGAAAAAATCGTTCTGCTCTTTGATGGAAGAAAAGCTCAGCTGTATGTTTTTCAGGTGAAGGAATGATAACCCCAGCTCGTTTTCCAGCTGCCTGTAGGTGTCAGTCATTACCGGGTACAATTCATCCGTCATCCATGATTTAACCATGCGTTTACCGCTTATCGGGGTGAACATTCCTGCAGCAACATGCGATGACGTATTCCTGCTGCCCGCATCCATCACAAGTACTTTTTTTCCTGCTTTGATCAGCTGCCTGGCCAGCAGGCTCCCCGCCAAACCCTGCCCGCAAATTAAATAATCATAATGCCTGCTCATTGTTTAATGGCCCGCTGGTGTAAAGCGAAATTGCCACAGGCAGCGAATGTAAAACTTTCTCAAATTTGATTACGGTGTTTAGGTAAAAAAGATAAATTTGTGGGGGAATGTTAAACAAGAACATCAGCGAGTTATTAGAACACAACCACCAGTATGCATCGGTGATGCACTGGCATGGCATTGATGCATTCAGCTACCTTAATTTTACGCTTGATGAAGTTTGCCGCATTAAAAATATCGATACACGGAACATCCAGGTCGAGCTTTTGAAACAGGAAACTTCCGCAGGCATCAGCTTCGAAAAGTTAAAGCATTATTCACCCGCTTCATTGTGTAACTACCTGCTGAGCCACCACCATCATTATGCACAACGCATGTTGCCGGTTATTGAGCATCATATCTCGCAAACCATGATGAGGTTGGGCGACAGCTACCCGCAGTTGCAATTGCTGGCCAATATTTTCGGATCGTTCAAATGCGATTTCCTCAAGCACATTTCGTACGAGAACGAAAAAGTATTCCCTTATATCAAAAAGCTCGAGCGTTTTACCATCGACTTTAATAACGGGATGCTGATCCGCTTAAAAGACTTCAACATGCAGGATTTTATCCTGAAGCACCACCACGATGACGATGAAATGCGCAGCATCCGCGTTTTACTTAAAAATTACCGCTGCGAAGAGCGGGATGCCCTGCCCTATAAAGTGCTGATGAATGAGCTGCACACATTTGAGAACGATCTGAAAGAACACAGCCGCATTGAAGAAGAGATCCTTGTTCCCAATGCCTGCCGCATGGAGCAGAAGCTATTTAAAAGGACAGAAGAATTAGTGAAGTTGAATTAGTTATTGGCCGTTAGCTTTTGGCCATTTGCGACCGTAAACTGTAATTACGTAATCCGTAAATCTATAATCTCCGTACTTTTCCATTTCACACTCCGAACTTCGCACTTCTCCCACTTTCCCCTTAATTTCCTATACTTGCAGCATGTATCCAACTATATCCGACTTACTGAGAGATCTCACAGGGCTTAATATACCTTTACCCATACAAACGTTCGGGTTCTTTATGGCCCTTTCTTTTGTTGGCGCTTACTACACCACTTCTGCAGAAATGGTGCGTAAAACCCAGCAGGGCTTTCTTAAGCCGGTTCAAAGAACAATAACCATCAACAAAAAGATCACAGCTGCAGATTATATCATCAACATCATCATATCAGCCTTGCTGGGATTTAAGGGGCTTGAGATCTTACTCGATTACAACGGGCTGGTGGCAAATCCGCAGGCTTTTCTTTTGTCGTCAAAAGGAAGCATGACCGGTGCATTGGCAGGGGCAGCCATCGGGTATTACAACAGTTACAAAGCTGCCCAGAAAGTA
>JAZKGM010000172.1:6802-8312 GCA_040385895.1 Bacteroidota bacterium | reverse complement strand
GTCTGAAGAAAAAGTAGTTACCACCGTCCGGCCGGTCGACCTCATGTGGAACATTACAGCCATAGCCGGTATAGCCGGTATATTGGGTGCTAAAATCTTCCATAACCTCGAATACATTGACGACCTGATGAGGGACCCGCTTGATGCCCTGTTGTCGTTTAGCGGCTTAACCTTTTATGGCGGCTTAATTGTAGCGGCCGTTGCCGTTCTGTATTTCACCACCAAAAACAAGATCCCGCCCCTGCACATGATCGATGCTGCCGCACCGGGCCTTATGCTGGCATACGGCATAGGCCGCATAGGCTGCCAGCTGAGTGGCGATGGCGATTGGGGCATTGTAAATACATCTCCCAAACCCGCAGGCTTAAGCTTTTTGCCTGATTGGGCATGGGGATATACGTATCCCCATAATGTGCTGGGCGAAGGCATCCCCATCCCGGGTTGCGAAGGCGCGCATTGCTTTATGTTGCCACAACCTGTTTATCCCACACCTTTGTACGAAGTGGTGATGGCACTTGCCTTGTTTGTGTTCCTATGGAGCATCCGCAAGCGGGTTGTTATCCCGGGGGTATTGTTCTGCATATATTTGATCGTGAACGGGGTGGAGCGTTTTATGATCGAAAAGATCAGGGTGAACAGCACATATGCTATTTTTGGCAAACACATTACACAAGCCGAGCTTATTTCTTCGTTAATGGTTGTTGCCGGCATCATCGGCATCATTATCTTAGTAAAACGCAAAACCAATGAAACAGGTCCCCAACCATCTGTTTAAGTTTATTCTCTTATTCATTGCAGGGCTCAACCCGTATTCTTTTTGTATTGCCCAGAATTTAATAGCCAATCCCAGCTTCGAGCAGATCAATTACTGTTGCGAATATGGTTCCAAATGCGCCCCTAAAGGCTGGTTCAATACCAACCTAACCGGTATAAACAGCGCTATTTTTGTGGAACGTGCCCGTACCGATTTTGGCAAGCGCTGCATTCAGCTGCGGCTTTACGATGCGGCAAAACCCCATAAACGTCAGTATGTATTTACCCCTTTATTGTGCACCCTGGTAAAGGGCGAAGCGTATTATTTTTCGGTTTGGGTGCGTGCCGATTTTATTGCCGTAAAAGAACTGCATGTTATTTTGGGCGACACCATGTTTGTGCGTTTTGAAGACAGGCGCATTGAAGCCGCGCCATCCATTACGCTCCGGGATAAGAAGAAATTCATTTACAATAAAAAAGGAAAATGGATCAACCTTACCGGCATGTATACCGCCAGCGGAAATGAAAGATACCTCACCATGGGTTATTTAAACCCTGATGAAGAAATAGAATCGAAGCAGGTACGGAATGGAGCCCGTTACGCATTCGTATCCATCGACAGCATCAGCCTCGTACCGCTTCATACAAAACCGGAATGCGACCTGGCGGCCGAAACAAAAAAATACTTCAGCGAAGGGCGCAGGCACTTTTTTAACGTGCCATGCGGTGGCGACAGTGCCTTTAATCTTTTTCCTTT
>JAZKGM010000172.1:0-6792 GCA_040385895.1 Bacteroidota bacterium | reverse complement strand
CATCCCGAAGCGGGTTACATAGAAGAACGCCAGACCAGGATCTGGCGCAACCTGGTATTTGATTTTGATAAATCGGACCTCTTGCCGCAATCGTACCCCGTGATCGACAGCCTGGTGGATGATATGCTGTTTAATCCCGAGATCAATGTAACCATAAGCGGGCATACCGATAACTCCGGCAATGCAGCATACAACCTGAACCTTTCTACGCAAAGGGCACGGTCGGTTGGTGTGTATATGATGGAAAAAGGCATTAACCAGTCGCGCATAAAATGGCAGGGCATGGGCGATAAGCAACCGCTTGCCGATAATTCCACCGAACTAGGGCGGGCAACCAACCGCAGGGTTGAGTTCGAGTTTTATACCAATCCGTAAACTGGCATGATTTTGAACAAATACCCTGATATGAAAACTGTTTTGCTGTTCAGCGCACTGCTGCTAAGCTTGTTTGTTAAAGCCCAGCAGCCGAACCCGGATACCTTGCTGGTGCGCGATCTGCCGGTGTTTATAGCCGAAGCCAAACGCGATCCCGAGTATGAAAAAAGATACCAGAAGCTGGTGCGCGATGTAAAGAAAGTGTTGCCTTATGCAAAAGTTGCCGGCTTCCGTTACCAGTTAATTGAACAGAACCTGCAGGCGCTGCCCACCGAAAAAGCGAAAAAAGCGTACCTGAAAAAAAGTGAAGAATCGATTAAGGACCAGTTTATGGACGACCTGGTGAACATGACCGTTTCGCAGGGTAAATTACTGATCAAGCTCATTCACCGTGAAACCGGTAAAGACGCCTATGGCCTCATCAAAGAATACCGTGGAGGCTTTTCGGCCCTTTACTGGCAAGGCCTGGCAAAGGTGTTCACCGCTGATCTCAAAAATGAATACAACCCGGTTGAAGACTGGCAGATCGAACAGATCATCAAAGACCTGGGGCTGGAATAGTTTAGAAGCGTTGTCAATTTGAGCGCAGTCGAAAATGACAATGCTTTGATGGAGCAGATCATTAAAGATCCGGGCTTTTGAATAAAAGCTGAATAAAGTGTACAAATACCCTGTTTTAATGTGTAAATGTTACCAAATGCAGGATGATTAAAACCGGCTGAAACATAATTTGCAAGGGGTATGATAAGCAATAGAATAGCTGTTGCCCACGTTTAATCACTAAAAGGATAAAGATATGCAAGCGATAACTGCCGATAAAAATGAACAACAAAGCAAGCTGGCCGGGTACATCGGCAGCGCTGTTGTTCATGCCATCCTGTTTGCACTGTTATGGTTTATTGTGATCGGGCCAACCGACCCGCCAATAACAGACAGCGGGGGAGGTTCAGGCCTGAGCGTGAGCCTGGGTGAGCCAGATATGGGCGGGCCAAGCGAAGTGCCTGTGAGCGATCCGGTGCCGCAGGACCCTGTTCCGCCACAGCAGCAAACAGAAACGCCCGTGGTGGTGGATGAAAGCGATAATGAGCCGGATGCTGTGGTGACCCAGCCGAAAGAGATCCCTAAAAAAACAGAGCCAAAGAAAACAGTGGAAAAACCTGTGGTGACCAAACCTGTTGAAACCCCGGTAGAAAAACCACGCCAGGCCGACCAGAAAAGTTTATTTAAAAAGAAAACCGCTACTGCCGATGGAAGCGGGTATGGATCGGGCGAAACTCCCGGAAACCAGGGATCGGTAGATGGCAGCCCGGATGGAGACCCCAACGGGAATGGAAACGGATATGGAACCGGTGGCAGCGGGGGAGGAAATGGCAACGGCAACGGACGTGGTACAGGCTCAGGTAGTGGTGACGGAATAAGTTACGACCTGCAAGGAAGAAGCGTTCAGCGTAAGCCGGTTATTGAAGACAAATCGAAAGAAACGGGTAAAGTAGTGGTGGCCATTGTGGTCGACCGGAACGGAAAAGTGATCAAAGCCATGCCTAACCAACGCGGAACAACCACCCTTAACGCTTCGCTGCTTGAAAAGGCGAAACAAGGAGCGTTGGACACCAGGTTTACGCCTAAACCTGACGGACCGGAAGAACAATACGGAACAATAACCATCGAGTTTAAGTTCAGGCCATAATCATCTTTTCTTTTTTTGAATTACTCCGAAACCTTAACATACCTGTTCAGCCGGCTGCCCATGTTTACCCGCATTGGCGCGGCTGCATTTAAAAAGGATCTCACCAATACGCTGGCACTTTGCAAGGTATTGGGTGAACCACAGCATCGGTTTAAAAGTGTTCATGTTGCAGGAACGAACGGCAAAGGATCTACTTCGCACATGCTGGCAAGTGTGTTGCAGCAGGCCGGCTATAAAACCGGGCTTTACACTTCGCCCCATTTAAAAGATTTCAGGGAACGCATCCGCATAAACGGTCAGCTTATACCCGAACAGGTAGTGGTTGATTTTGTGGCTGCGTATCAAACCGATTTCGACCATATCCAGCCTTCATTTTTTGAATGGACCGTGGCCTTGTGTTTTTTTTACTTCGCAGCCCAACAGGTGGAGATTGCGATCATTGAAACAGGACTTGGCGGCCGGCTGGATTCAACCAACGTGATCACGCCCGAGCTCAGCGTGATCACCAACATAGGCTGGGACCATACCGATATGCTGGGAGACACTTATGAAAAGATCGCTGCCGAAAAAGCGGGGATCATCAAACAGCACATCCCGGTGGTGATCGGTGAATTTAATGAAGCCACCTTCCCCGTATTTAGTCAGAAGGCGAAAGAAACAGCAAGTGTTTTAATTCCTGCGTTCAGCGGGGTGGAGTTAAAGAACACCTCATCAACGAATGCAATATTTACCTGTGATGTTTTTGTACATAATGAATTATTTATTGAACAGCTTGCCTGCGACCTCACCGGCATTTACCAGCAGCACAACATAAAAACGGTGATCAGCTCCCTGGTACAGTTAATGAACCAGGGGTACACCATTACGATCGGTGACATCAGGAAAGGCTTGGCCAATGTAAAGCAGAACACGGGCCTGGCCGGCCGCTGGCAGGTATTGCAACAGCAACCTTTAATGGTGGCCGACACCGGTCATAACGTGAACGGGATCGAATATGTACTGAAACAGATCGGGCAGCAGCAGTTTGAACAGTTGCATATGGTGATTGGCATGGTTAAGGATAAGGACATCAGCAAAGTGCTGGCTATGCTACCCTCATCAGCTGTTTATTATTTTACGCAAGCCGCTATTCCACGCGCATTATCCGCCAATGAGCTGGCTGAACAGGCTGCCGCATTTGGTTTAAATGGAAATGTATATGCAGATGTGCCTTCAGCAAAGCAGGCTGCCATGGAAGCAGCCGGCACAAACGATATGATATTTATAGGCGGAAGTACTTTTATTGTTGCCGAAGCCTTGTAACTTTACCCGCTTAATCAGAATTTATGAAATATACCCTGTCTGTATTCACCTTTTTAATAAGCCTGCTGCTGTTTGCACAAGGTGATAAAATGAACCCGGAGAAGATCACGAATGTGTTCTTTAAAAATAAAACCATTAACCTGGTGGGCATGCAAAGCGACCGTTCTTTATACCCTGATATGAAAGCCGGGAATATGGTGGTGTTTCACTACACCAAAAGACATGCGGAAAATCCCGCCATGAGCGATGATGAAGTAAGCGAAAGTGTGATGTTTGAAGTAGATGCCACTTGGAACAGCTTTATTTTTATGAAAAAGCTTCCTATGAGCAAAGCAACATATAACCTGGGTTGTTTTTGCGTGGAGCGCGGCTACTTTAATATTACCGGTGGGTACATTAAAGGCAAAAAGCTGGCTAACGGCAATTACCGGATCGATGCCGATGCCACGATCACCTTTAACAACGGAACAGAAAAAGCAATAAAATTTAAAGGCGAATTTTCTCCGGCCAATGAGGGTTAATGTTTTTACAGACGGGGCCGCACGGGGAAACCCGGGGCCTGGCGGATATGGAGTGGTGCTGATCGCAGGCAAACATTACAAAGAGCTTTCGGAAGGGTTTCGTAAAACAACGAACAACCGCATGGAGTTGCTGGCCGTGATAAAAGCGCTGGAAGCCATGAAGGCAGACGGGCTCCAGATCATCGTGTATACCGATAGCAAGTATGTGTGCGAAGCGGTTGAAAAAGGATGGGTGTTTAACTGGCAACGCACCAATTTTAAAGGAAAGAAGAATGCCGATCTCTGGACACAGTTCCTGCGGCTTTACCCCAAGCACACCCTTAAATTTCAATGGGTGAAAGGCCATGCCGGGCATAAGGAAAATGAACGCTGCGATGTGCTGGCCACAACTGCTGCCGATAATGCAGCCAACCTGCTTATTGATGCCGGTTTTGAAAGCGGGATGTTTAATTAAAGAGTGAATAGCTGATGGATCATAGCCGATAGTTGGAGATGATTCCTTTTAAGTTCTGGTTGATTGCTGGTTTAAATGTCATTGCGAGCGAAGAGTGGCAATCTCTTATTGGTTGATGCAATTGCTTATTTAGCTCCCTGAACTTGCGTTTGCTGAAATGGATTCCAATAGGAGCTGTAGTTGAACTAATAACCACGGAGAACACAACGAATACACAAAGGCCACAAGGGAAAACCACGACTTGTTCCGTGCCAGCGGGAAAGGCCCATAATCTTGCATTTCGCACTTCTTCTAAAGGAGTTTCTCCATCTTATAGTTCACAAGCACCACACCCTGCCTGGGGTGATGTTGCTCCTTTAATACAATAAAACCATGCTTTTCAAAGAACGGACGGGCTGTTTTACTGATGTCTGATGATAGCTTTTTAACACCATGATTTATGGCTTTGCCTTCAATCCTGCACAATAGCTCCTTTGCAATTCCCTTACGCTGATGGTTTTTGTGCACATAAAAAAAATCTATGTAGTTCCCGTTCTTCAGCGTGGCAAAACCAGCTATTTCACCGTTCATTGTTGCCAGCAGGATGTACTGTGTATTCATTACTTCCAGCCACCTTGCTGTATTGTTTATACCTGAAGCCCATGCTGTTCTTTCTTCGGCATTGTATTCATCTGCACAAACAGCCTGTATGGTGTCCACATACAATTGCTGAAGTGCTTTGAGGTCGTTAAGTGTTGCTAAGCGAAAATTCATAGAGATATATGCATGAAGCAAAGACTTCAGACAAGCACAAATATTGCATCTACAGCAGGTTAATGCAAATACTCTTTTGCTTTTTCTGAGGCCAGCATATGCAGTCAATGTACTGGCCTTACAAAGACAACATCATTTCATATTGTGAGCCTCGTTTTGTAATACCGGCTTTTTCAAGGAACAGCAACAGGCTTTCGCATCTCTCATCCGCATTGATCATTTTTACACCAGGGTGTTTGTTGTATTGCAGCAATTGTGTGAGCAAAAGCGAGCCAATGCCTTTTCTGCGGTGGAATTTGCTTACAGCCAGTTGCGGGATATCTCCTGAAAGAGGTTCAATGATGCCGTATGCGACCAATTCTTCATCCTGGTAAACCCCAAGGATCTTAAACTTATTCATAGACCTTTTTAAGGAATCGAAGCTGTTTTGCCACGATGGCTCAAAGTCGCACAGGGCACGCATGGCATTTACATTCAGTACAGTTTCCCTGGTGCTGAATTTCCCGAGCAGCTTGTTTGATCCAGAAATCGTTATACCCTTTATATCTGCTGTAAAATAATGAAGCATGCGCGTGCTTTTAAAGCCCGCTTTTGTATAAATAGAAATGGCCCTGGTATTATCAGTCAATACTTCCAGCAGGTATTGTTGCATACCGGCTTCTTTAAGTGCGGGTACAGCGGCTTCGAACAATTGCCTGGCCAACCCCCGGTTCTCATATTCTTTGAGTGTGCCTGTGCCTGTATCATATGCAGTTAAGACACCGTTGAAAACACCTGCCCCATTTAATAAAAAGCTAACCGGCTTATCCTGGTCGAACGCACCAAAAGAAAGCTCAGCGCGGTATCCTCTTCTTTCAAGCATGTTTATGAACTCATCTTCCGTCCATTGCCTGGAGTAAGTTGCAAATGCTGCGTTAAAAGCTTCATAAAGCAATTGCAGCGAAATTCCGTTGAGCGGGCGTATAGAAACTGACATTGCACTAATATAATAAATACATTAATCAACGGTGCTATCAGCTCCGGGCACACGATTTGTTTTCTCATGATAAACGATAACAACTATAAGAAATGAAAACAAGCAACAAAGCAACTGCAGCCAAGGCTGCCCCGGCAAAAAAAACAGCCCCTAAAAAATCAACCAATGCCGCTGCAACAGCTCCGGGCATGGAAAAATCCAAACTGATGAAGCTTTTTGAAGATGAGCTTAAAGACATTTACTGGGCTGAAAAAGCCTTGACGAAGGCGCTGCCTAAGATGAAAAAGAATGCAACCAGCAAGGAGCTTATCAATGCAATTGATACACATATTGCCGAAACACAGGAACAAGTTACCCGTGTTGAGCAGGTGTTTGAGATCATCGGTAAAAAAGCAGTTGCTAAAAAATGCGAAGCCATGGCCGGCCTGATCAAAGAATCGGAAGAGATCATGGAAGAGTGTGACAAAGGTGCGATGCGCGATGCAGGCATCATTTCAGCGGCACAAAAAGTAGAGCATTACGAGATCGCTACCTACGGAACATTAAGGACCTTTGCCAGGGTTTTAGGCCTTAACGATGCTGCAGACATTTTAGAAGAGATCCTGAACGAGGAAAAAAATGCAGATGAAACGTTAACAGGTGTGGCAGAAAGTACCATCAATGTGAGCGCTGCACACGAAAAAGCATAATTGAAGTGATTTCATTTTTAATTTCAACAAAAGCG
>JAZKGM010000171.1:0-5636 GCA_040385895.1 Bacteroidota bacterium | reverse complement strand
CGCGACTCCGGCGCTGCTTGACCTGCTTGACCCCAAGCAACAGGCTCAGCTCCTTGCTGCTGGTGCTCAGGTTGGTGTAAAGTTCTTTGTTATTGGCCAGTTCCCCGAACGAACCTTCCCCTTTGTTGATCTTGTCGATCATCACATGCAAATTGCCAAGCGTTGCATTCAGGTTATTAACGGTGCTTTTCAGATCGGAGGCGGCAAGGCTATCCGTCATGGTTTTAATATTATTAAGCGCACTACTAATCACCTGGTTATTGTTGCGCAGGTTACGCAAAATGCTTTCGGCATGCACAAACATCTCGTTGAGCTTGGTTTCCTGGTTGGCCGAAAGGTTATCAAGCCTGGCCGTAATGCTTCTTACATTGGCCAATGTCCCGGTTAGGTCATCAACCCCTTTCGAAAGCTTTCGTGTACCACTGGAATCAAAAATGGTGTTCATGCTATTTAATACGCCATCCAAGGCAGCCAATACCTGCTCACTTTTATCTTTTAAGGGAGAAACCACGCTATTGATCGTTTCGGCAAGGCCGATCTCGATCGTACCCATGAGGGTATCTTTTGCCTGGTGTACTTCGGGCCCGGTGCCTAATTTCATTTTTATGCTTTTGGGCGATAACAGGTCAGCGCTTCCTATTTCTGCAATGGTGCCTTTGGGGAGGCTGATATCCCCGTCAATGGCTATGGTAACCAGGATCCTGCTGGGGTCTTTGGGGTTTACAAATTCAACCTCTTCCACCTGTCCTATTTTGAAACCGTTAATGTTCACTTCTGCTGATTTTACCAACCCGCCTGAATTGGCATATACAATATAATAACGTGAATAGGTCTTAAGAAAATTGAAACCCATCATAAAATTAAATCCCAACACAAACACAACAACACCCGCAAATGCGAACAGACCTACTTTAACTTCTTTTGATAATTTCATACAGTACGATATACGGCTAGCTAACATTACGGCAAGCCCTAATGTTTTATTTTGATATGCCGCAAAAATAAAGATTAGCCCCGCAATACAAGGCTTATTTTATGCTATCTGCCTTTTTCTACCGATGTTTTGTACTGTTGTACCGATTTTGCGATGGCTTCCGACAATTCATCCTGTCCTTTTGATCCGGTAAGGTATCCGCGCTCTTTTGAATTGCTGAGAAACCCGGTTTCAATCAATATACTTGGCATTTTACTTTTCCATAGCACCATTAAACCTGCTTGTTTTACCCCGCGGCTGCTCCGTTTTACCACCACAAAATTTTTCTCAACCGTTGAGGCCAGTTTCAGGCTTTGCTCTAAATAAGCGCTTTGCAGAAAACTGAAATAAATATGTGCTTCGGGTGAATTAGGGTCGAAGCCCTCATATTTTTCCTGGTAATCTTTTTCGAGCAATACCACCGCGTTTTCACGTTTGGCCACATCGAGGTTACCTTCCGATTTATGCAAACCCATGCTAAATGTTTCGGTGCCAAACACTTCTAATTTTTTATTGGCATTACAATGGATGCTGATAAACAGGTCGCTGTTGTTCCTGTTGGCAATGCCGGCACGTTCATACAATTCAATAAACTCATCTTTTTTCCTGGTGTACACCACTTCCACGTCTGGCATGAGTTTTTCTATCTGCTCGCCTACTTTTAAAGCCACAGCCAGTGTTACATCCTTTTCGCGGGCCCCACCGTACGTACAGCCCACATCGTGCCCGCCATGACCGGCATCAATGGTCACTTTTTTTATTTTCGGCTGCTGTAAAGTGTCTAATGGTTTGTACGCGCAAAGCAACACCACCACAATTAAGACAGATATTGTGTAAGGCAATTTTATTAAGTACTCGGTTTTGTATAGTTTTGCGCGCATTGGCATATCACAAGTTTAATACGTCTTTTTTTATTTCACGTGCATCAGGGGGCATTTGTTTTACCGCCTTGTTGTTAATGTGTTCAGTTGTGTATGCACAAAAACCGGTAAAGCCCAAAAAACCACTCCCTAAGCCGGCTGTAATTCAGCAGGCTGATACGCTACCCAAAATTACAAATACCATACCACCTGTAATTGAAGAAGAAACCGCAGAGAGAGACCCTTTGGATACCGTGCCGCTTCGCGAAGCGAAATCTGCCCTGAAAACAAAGGTAAAATACCATGCAGAAGATACGATCATATATGATGCAGCAACACAGGTTGTGCATTTATATGGCAATGCAAAAGTAGAATATGAAGACATTATACTGACTGCCGCTTATATAAAGATCGAGCTGAATAAAACGCTGATCCATGCAAACGGCCTGCCCGACAGCAGCGGAAAAATAGCAGGCACGCCTGTATTTAACCAGGCAGGAACGGAATATAAGGTTCAGCGTGTGTCGTACAATTACAAAAGCAAAAAAGGATACCTGAGCGAACTGCGCACCAAAGAGGGAGACGGGTTTGTGCGCGGAACAGATGTGATCCGGTCGCCCGACAATGAGTATGGGATAAAAAAATCGTATTACACCACCTGCGATTATGATACCCCGCATTATCATATCCAGGCCACCCGGCTCAAGATCATTCCCGAAAAGAAGATCGTTGTCGGTCCGGCAAACCTCAGCATTGAAGGAATGCCCACCCCTTTGGTGATTCCCTTTGGAATTTTCAGCATCAAAAAGGGGCAATCATCCGGACTGATCATACCCACATATGGCAGCAGCATCAACCGTGGTTTCTTTTTGCGCAACGGGGGGTATTATTTCGGCCTCGGGCCAAAAGCGGATTATGCATTAACAGGTGATATCTATTCGCAGGGAAGCTGGGCACTGAATAATCTTTTCCGCTACAGCAGCCGCTACCGTTTCAACGGGCAGATCGGTGTAAATTATGCCAATAATAAATTCGGCAACCTGGAAGACCCTACTTTCAGCCAGTCGAAAGATCTTCGCATCAACTGGCTGCACAACGTTGACCCTAAGGCAAGGCCGGGTACCATGTTCAGTGCCAATGTAAATTATGTGAGCAATAACTACCTCTCGAACAACTCGTATGTGCCTACCAATATTTTAGCCAACCAGATCAACAGCAGTGTGAGCTATTCTAAAAGTTTTGCAAACGGGAAATACAACCTGAGCACGAGTGGTGGCATGTCGCAAAATCTCCAAACACGTGCCTTAACGATCACCCTGCCTGCGGTAACTTTTACGGTGAGCAGCTTCAACCCGTTTAAAGCGCCCTCAAAACCCACTGCCGAAAAATGGTATGAAAACATAACTGCCAACTATACACTGAACTTCCGTAATGAATTGAACACCTACGATTCACTTCTTTTCGGGCCAAACCGCACACGTGGCGAATTTGCACGATATTATGATACGGCAGGGCGGTACGGGATGCAGCACTTATTACCGATCCGGACCTCATTTAAATTGTTTAAGTTTTATACACTGAGCCTTTCTACGCAGTTATCAGAAACCTGGTATATGCAAAGTGTAAATAAAGAAGTGGAGAACGGGCAGCTGATCACCAATACGGAACAGGGTTTTGCCAGGGCATTCACCTACCTGCCAAGTGCTTCGTTAACCACTGCATATTATGGGATGAAGACATTTAAAGGCGATGGCATCAAAGCGATCAGGCACGTAATAAGGCCTACTGTTGGTGTAAATTACAGCCCTGATTACAGCAAGCCAAGCTGGGGTTATTATAAAACGTATACCGATACTTCGGGTAATCAAATTAAATACAGCCGCTTCGAACGCGGCATCTTTGGAGGCCCGGGTATTGGCGAGCAGGGAAACATTGCATTTAGTGTAGATAACAATATTGAGCTGAAAGCTATGCGTGGCAAGGATACGGCCCGCAAGGAAGAAAAGATCCAGATCTTTGAACGTTTCCTCATCGGTTCGGCTTATAACTTACTGGCCGACTCGCTGAATCTTGCACCGGTTACCTTTAATGCCGGAACAAAGTTATTTGGAAATGTAACCCTGAATGCGGATGCCACGCTCGACCCCTATAAAAATGAGATCTATACCAACACCACGGGTTTTAAAAGTGTTTACCGCGTGAATGAGTTTTACACCAAAAGCAATAAGCTGGGTGTATTTACGCGGGGAAGCCTGGGACTCTCGGCCAGCTTCACTCCGCAAACCTTTAAAAAGAAGAGCGATGAGCAACGAAAGAAGCATGAGAACGAGTTGAAGTACATCAGTGATAACATCAATGATTATTACGATTTCAATATTCCATGGACGTTGAACTTTAACTATACGGTGCAGTACTCACGCTACAATAACCTGAACAATCCCTTATTAAGCAATTACATACAAACACTTGGGATTGGAGGCGATGTTACCCTAACCAAGAACTGGAAAATTGCAGCCACCAGCGGCTATGATTTCCAATCGAAACAGATCACTTTCACCACCGTGGATTTTGTACGCGACCTGCATTGCTGGACCTTTAAGCTCACCTGGATCCCGGTTGGGTTCCGCCAGAGCTTTTTCTTCCAGATCAACGTAAAAGCAAGTGTGCTGCAGGAGTTAAAACTTACCAAGCGGAGAGAATGGTTCGACAGGCCATTGTAATAAGAATCTTTACAGAAGTATTAACGTAAAAGGCGTTCAAGATAATTATAGTCATAAAACTTCTCTACCCTCATGGGTACAGAAATAGCTCCCACCATTGATGATATTGGTCTCATACAATTTATCGTTTCATAAATATTTACATTAACGGGTACCTGTGAACGGGTACCTGGTAATAAAATGTGCTGGGTATGAACACTTCCTTCCTGGGTTTCTACTACCAGGATTCCTTCTGCTAAAGGCGCTTTACCTCTTTTAACCACCAATAAATAATTACCCTCGTCATCGGTTAAAGCAAAATCAACTATAACAGAATCAATCAGCAGGCTGATCTTTGCATTCGGTACTTTACCCATTCTTCCTGTAACATATCCTTTCAATCCTATCGTTTCAAAAGTTGTTTTCACCAGGTGTGCTTCAATAGGTTTGTTTGGCATTACCACCTTGCTTGCCTGTTTAAACTTTAATGACTGCGCTTTGAGACGTATTGAACTCATCACAAGCGTAAATATGACAACAGAGCGGAATGCCCATTTTAAAAGTACAGAAGAACGATGCTGAGAAGTTACCCATTGTGAAGGCACCTTTGCACACATGTCTTTATCTTTAGCTGCAGCAAGAAGCTCTGCATACGAGCGGTCTGTAAAGTCGAGTACCGTTTTATTGCACAAAGTACAATGCCTGCCCATTTCTTCACTTTTCATTTTACTCCAGTCAGCGTGGCATGGATGTGGGATTGATATGGATGCACCGGGCCTCATATATATGAGTCAAATACTTTTAAACAACAGTTGCTTATGTGGTATGCATTACCACCTGCAGGGTTGAAATCAACTCATTGCTTACCCTGATCTCACCTGTTACCAACTTATTAAAGTTGGTGATATCGTCCTGCAGGTAATGCTGCAACGGTTTCAACTGCTCTTGTGTGAACAGTCCGCTGGCATTGATGATAGCCTGGGCCACGTTATACTGAGGCAGCATTTTTCCATCATCTATCTTTATGCAAACGCCAAGTTTCTGTTTGGTAAAGCCCATGCAGAAAATGCCCTCCGCCCCTGTTTTTCCAATAATAGCAGGAGC
>JAZKGM010000170.1:0-4806 GCA_040385895.1 Bacteroidota bacterium | reverse complement strand
GAATTCTGGCGCAGGTGGCATATTTCTTTGAGCAGCTGGCTCCGCGATTACCTTTATATTCCGTTGGGAGGGAACCGCAAAGGAAAATCCCGGCAATACCTCAACCTCTTTATCACCATGCTCGCAGGGGGCTTATGGCACGGGGCCAATTTTACGTTTGTGATCTGGGGAGCTTTGCACGGACTGGCCCTGGCATTTGATAAGTTAAGGATGGAATATTTTAACATCAACCTGTCGTTTATTCCAAAACGCGTCAGAAGGTATGCAGGCATACTCATTACTTTTCACTTTGTATGCTTTTGCTGGATCTTTTTTAAAGCATCAAGCGTTGCCATTGCTTTTGATATGCTCCACCAGATCGGCTTAAACTTCAGCCCCGGCCTGCTGCCCCGCATCAGCACACTTTATGCGCCCGTTTTAGGCATGATGCTGTTCGGTTTTTATATTCATTCCATCACCGATAACCTGGCCGACAGGCTGATCGCAAAATACAACAACATACCCACCTGGGTATATGTAAGCGGTTTTGTGGCACTCATTATTATCCTTGTCCAGTTTAAAACGGCCACCCCGGTGTTGCCGGTTTACCTGCAGTTTTAGAGCTGAAAATCAAACCGAAACCTTGTGCAAACAGGGTGTAAAATTAATTATCTTAAAGTTTCGTTTACAATTTGCTTTACCTATTTTCGTCCGCATCCTTTACTTTTCCAAACACTCAATAAAATCTCAAAGTACTGATGTCAACTTTACGTTTTAAAGCATTAGAAACGGTTCAAAACAGAAAACCGGTTACAGTAACCCCACCTTCAGCCCAAATTTCCGAGTATTTCAACATCAATGTTTTTAATGATGTGGCCATGCAATCTTTTTTGCCGAAAGAGGCATATAAAGCTGTGCAGAATGCCGTGAAAAATGGAGAGAAAATTAACCGGGATATTGCCGAGCAGATCGCTGCCGGTATGAAAGCATGGGCCATGAACCGCGGAGCAACGCATTACACGCACTGGTTTCAGCCCTTAACCGGTTTAACTGCCGAAAAACACGATTCGTTTTTCGAGCCAACCGAAGACGGACGTGCGATTGAGAAATTCGGGGGAGGTGCTTTGGTGCAACAGGAGCCGGATGCGAGCAGCTTTCCCAACGGAGGTTTGCGCAATACGTTCGAAGCCAGGGGATATACTGCCTGGGATCCTTCATCGCCTGCGTTCATCATGGATAACACAAACGGAAAAACCCTGTGTATCCCCACCATTTTTGTTTCGTATACCGGTGAAGCATTGGATTATAAAGCCCCTTTGCTAAAAGCCCTTCACGCGGTTGAAAAAGCCGTGGTTGATGTTTGTTCTTCTTACTTCGATAAAAATGTAACCAAATCATTTGCGAGCCTTGGTATTGAGCAGGAATATTTTATAGTGGACGAAGCTTTATTTAATGTTCGTCCCGACCTGATGCTGACCGGCCGTACCTTATTGGGACATGCGCCCGAAAAAGGACAACAGTTGGAAGATCATTATTTTGGAACCGTACCGCCACGTGTGTATGATTTTATGGTTGATTTTGAAACGGAATCATACAAACTGGGCATTCCGTTAAAAACACGCCACAATGAAGTGGCCCCGGGCCAGTTTGAGTGCGCCCCTATGTTTGAAGAGGTGAACCTGGCCATTGACCATAACCAGCTTTTAATGGATGTGATGGAGCGCACTGCGCAACGCCACGGGCTTAAAGTATTGCTTCACGAAAAACCATTTGCAGGGGTGAACGGAAGCGGCAAGCACAACAACTGGAGCCTGATCACCAATACAGGAACAAACCTGCTTTCCCCGGGTAAAACACCGGAAACCAACCTGCAGTTCCTGGCATTTTTTGTGAATACCATTAAAGCCGTTCACGACCATGCCGACCTGATGCGTGCAAGCATTGCCAGCGCCAGCAACGATCATCGCCTTGGCGCAAACGAAGCCCCTCCGGCCATTATGAGTATCTTTATCGGTACGCAGTTAAGCCATGTGCTTGAATCCATTGTGGGCAGCAAACCTACTTCGGTTAAAAACGCGAAATCAAAAACATCTATTGATATCAACAAGATCCCTGAGATCCTGTTAGACAATACAGACAGGAACAGGACGTCTCCTTTCGCATTCACGGGCAATAAGTTTGAGTTCCGTGCTGTGGGCTCTTCGGCCAACTCTGCTTCGGCAATGATCGTGTTAAATACGATTATGGCCGATCAGTTGAATAAATTTAAGGCCGATGTAGATGCAGCCATTAAAAAAGGAAGCAAAAAGGAAGAGGCCATATTAACCGTTCTTCAAAGCTATTACAAAACGTCAAAACGCATTTTGTTCGAAGGCAATGGTTATGGCGATGAATGGGTAAAAGAAGCTGCAAAACGCGGCCTTGCCAATATTAAAACCACACCTGAAGCATTAAACGCATACATCAGCAAATCATCGAAACAGCTTTTTGCCTCCCTCAATATTTTTAACGAGCGCGAACTGGATGCGCGTTATGAAATTATGCAGGAGAACTATGTGAAGAAGATCGATATTGAAGCGAAGATCCTTGCCCAGTTAGCCACTTCGCATGTTATTCCTGCTGCCATCAGTTACCAGACCAAACTGGCGCAAAGCGTGAGCAGCTTAAAAACGGCCGGTGTGAACAAAGCCGTTTACGATCCGCAGCTTAAGATGATCCTTGATATTGCCGCTAACATTAAAGTGATCAGCGACAACGTGAAAAAGCTGACCGCAGAAACCGGTAAAGCCCATCACATTTCCGATACGCACAAGGCTGCACTTGCATTTTGCCATAAAGTGAAGCCTTTATTTGATGTGATCCGCACGGCAAGCGACTCGCTGGAATACACCATTGAAGACGATCTTTGGAAGCTCCCGAAATACCGCGAGCTTTTGTTCGTTAAATAAACAATGAATACCTTTTGATAAACAGGGATATACCATTTAACAGGTGTTATATCCCTGTTCGTTTTCATACACTTAACCTAAACTTTGCAGCATGGGCTTGTTATTTTAATTGTTTTCTATATTTTAGCTTAAATATTATTAAAGCAATTTAATACTGCCTGATTATAAAACGATACTGAAAAAATGAAAAAACTATTACTGATCTGTTCATTCTTTGGTTTTATTACTATCTTAATGTCAGCCGGTTGCGGTGGAGGTGCCAAAGGCACTATGCAGGCAGCACGGGAAGCTACAGATAAAAAAGAGTATTCGGTGGCCCGTGAAAATTACATCGCTGTTTACAGTAAAACCAAGAATAAAGACGAGAAAAAGGAAGCCGCATTTCAGGCAGCAGAATGTTATTACATGGCTAATAATATGAAAGAGGCGGAGAACTGGTACAAAAAAACATTACAGCTTGATCCTCAGAATGCAGAAGCCAATTACAAGTATGCATTAACACTGAAAAACAACCAGAAATACACGGAATCCATCGTGGCTTTTAATGCCTATAAAAAACTGGCCCCGGGCAATACCGCTAAAGTAGATGAAGAGATCCGCGGGATTGAACTGGGCCTGAAATGGAAGAACGAAAAAACACGTTACATCGTTGAGAATGTAAAAGGCCTGAACAGCAAATACAGTGACTTTGCACCGATGTATTACAAAAAAGACCAGATCTATTTCACCAGCGACCGTGAAAAAGGAGCAAGCGGAAAAACTTATCCGTGGACGTATAACTTCTTTACCGATATCTACCGCGTTTCATACAAGGCCGACAAGAAAGCCCCGAACAATATTAAATATGATATTCCGGTGTTGCTGGATAAAAACCTGATCAACACACCTTATAATGATGGCACGGTTGGTTTTGACAGCAAAGGCGGTGTGATGTATTATACCCAATGTAACGGCAAGGATGGTAAAGGTAAGTTCTGTAACATTTGGTCAACCACCTTGAACGGCCAGGAGTGGGGCGAACCAAAACCGCTTGAATTGTTTACCGATTCGTTTAACTCAGGCCATCCTTCTTTAACAAAAGACAACCAGATCATGTATTTCTCATCCGATATGCCCGGCTCGATCGGTGGTAAAGACATTTGGTTTGTTACCTACAGCAAACGTAGCAAAACATGGGGCGATCCGGTGAACCTGGGTCCGACCATTAATACCGACAAGGATGAAGTATATCCTTTTATTCATGAAGACGGTACCTTGTATTTCTCTTCCAACGGACACATAGGCATGGGTGGAATGGATATATACTATACAAGCGGTGCGGCAACCGACTGGAGCACGCCAATCAACATGAAATCACCGATCAATTCGGCCGGTGACGATTTCTCCATTATTCTTGGAAAAGACAAAGAAAGCGGCTACTTCAGCAGTAACCGTGAAGGAGGCAAAGGCCAGGATGATATCTACCGCTTCTACATGACGCCATTGGTGTTCACTTTAAGTGGTGTGGCCCGCGATGTGAAAACAAAAGCGATCTTACCGAATACATTCATCACCTTAACCATGAGTACAGATACCGGCAAAGTGGTGGTTAAAACAGACCAGGCCGGTTCGTATAAAGTAACTTTAAAACCAAAAGCAGACGTGGAGCTGTTCGGTTCGCATGAAGATTTTTACGATAGCAAGATTGCTTTCCAAACCACCAAAGGCCTTGAAGTTTCAACAGACCTTGTACAGGACCTGGAGCTGGCTCCTTTCTGTTATGATTGCGTGGTGAAAGTAGAAGGGATCTATTATGACCTCGACAGGGCTGAGATCAGGCCGGATGCGTCTAAGATCCTCGATTCATTGGTGCTTACCATGAACAAGTATCCGAAGATAA
>JAZKGM010000169.1:0-5235 GCA_040385895.1 Bacteroidota bacterium | reverse complement strand
TGACCAATGGAGGGCGGGCTATTCCGGTAGTTATTGCCATAGAGCATGGAAAGGAATTGTGGAAATGGGGTCCCCGGCCGGTTAAGGCACAGGAAATGGTGAATGAATTTAAACAATTTCCAGACAGGTCATTTGAAGAACTCAAGACGACTTTGCACACCTGGTATGCGAAAAATAAAACGCTTGACCAACAGCAGGAACTAATAAAATTGTTCTGATCATAAAAGCCGGCAGGCTTTTTTTTATATTGAATATTATTTAACAGATATGAAAACTAAAACACTCTACACCCTAACATGGATGGCACTGGCAAGCGGTGCAATTGCCCAACCTGCTTTTTTAAATAATGGTGGCTTTGAAACATGGACAACACAGAATACGGTAAGTGAACCTACAGGCTGGTACACATTGAACAGTTTGTCGATGGCCGGTTATCCGGAAACCACTACACAAACCAATGAGGCACATTCGGGTTCTTCAGCAGCACTGTTACAATCGAAAACAGGTCCTTTTAATGATATTCCGGGATTATTGACCTCGGCATCAATTATTGATGGCAGCGGAATGCCGGACCTTAACCTGGCCAGGGTCCCTTTTACCTCACGGCCTAAAAACATGGAGTTTTACTATAAATATATTCCGGCCCTGGGTGATAGTTGCAGTGGCATAATGCTCTTAACCCGCTGGAACACGGCAGAGCAACGCACTGATACCATTGGCCTGGCTGCATTTACCATAGGCGATACTGTTAATAGCTACACCCGCATTGTTGTCGCTTTCGATTATATTAATCCCCTTTCCCCCGATTCTGCCATGGTACTTATCTCTTCAAGTGCCGATGGCTTTGCACCGGTTGTAGGAAGCAAGCTTTATGTAGATGATTTTAAACTTGGTTTTGAAACAGGCCTGGGAGATCTCTCGAATACCCTGCAACATGTTTCTGTATTTCCCAACCCGGCTGTTGCGCAATTAACCATAGACACAAGGGAAACGGACTTTACTTATTCTGTATTCGATCTGCAGGGAAAATTAGTATTGAACGGAGCGTCTTTTCAGGCTCACCATGTTATTGAAACAAAAAAAATAGAAAGCGGATTGTACCTGCTTGAAGTAAGCAGTAAAAATGGAACCGCACGGCAACGTATTATCATAAAATAAATCCGGCATGAACGAAAAAGAAGCCCTGCTGCTTATCGAAGACATGATAAGCCGCACCAAAGAAGACGTAAAGGATAACGGGTTTTATTATATGTTATGGGGCTGGCTGGTATTTATTGCAGCATTGATCGATTTTACTTTGCTGAGGTTTTACCACAACCAGTACCACGCAGTAGTATGGGCCATTATGATGCCTGCAGGAGGTATTGTTTCATTTATCGCAGGCCTGCGCCAATCTAAGGCAGCAAGGGTGAAAACATACCTTGATGAATCGGTAAAATACCTTACGGTTGCCTTTGTGATAAGCCTGGTGATTGTGTGTGTGGTGATGCCGATGACCACCAATACCTGGCAGTCGTTTTTTCCTACACTGATGGTGATCTATGCTTTTGGCATTTATATGTTCGGGGGCATGTTGAGGTATAAACCGCTCCAATACGGTGCTTTTGCTAACTGGACACTTGCTGTTGCCGGTTTTTACTGTACTTATGATATACAACTCCTGTTACTGGCATTAGCTGTTGTATGCGGCTTTATCATTCCGGGGCATTTGTTAAAGAGAAGGTTCAACCTGCATGTTTAAAGACCTTGATCCGATCTTACACGCTCAATTGCGGTTGGCGGTGATGAGCATTTTAATGAATGTTGCCGAAGCCGAATTTACATACCTGAAAGAAAAAACGAATGCCACAGCAGGTAACTTAAGTGTACAGGTAGACAAGCTTAAAAAAGCAGAATACATTACGGTCAATAAGTCGTTCAGGGATAATTACCCGTTAACAGTTTGCAAGGTTACGGCAAAAGGGAAAAAGGCGTTCGAAAAGTACATAAGCGACTTGAAATCATACATTCAGCTATGATGTTCACATCATAAACCAAAATGGGGATAACCTGAAATGAACAAACAATAACTTGCCTGTGTATATGAGAAAGTCGGCAAGTTTTATTTTAGCTTTTTGTGTTGGGTCCTATTTACAGGCACAGGAAGTAGCCAGTATCAATACTGGTTTTATGCACCCGGAAGAAGAAGAGGTCATTGAGCATTCATCGAACGAAAAGCACATCGAAAACCTGAGGCAGCTCACCTTTGGAGGAGATAATGCCGAAGCTTATTTTAGTTTTGACGGAAAGAAACTTTCTTTTCAGAGTAATAACCCTGCATGGGGCTTGAAATGCGACCAGATATTCTGGATGGATATAGAAGAAGCTGCCGATAACAGGATCTACCAGCCATTAATGGTAAGCAACGGGCAGGGGCGCACCACCTGCAGTTTCTACATGAATGATAACAAACGTGTGATCTATGCATCAACGTTTAAGGGCAATATAAACTGTACGGAAGCGCCTAAAACGGACGGAAAATATTTATGGTCCATACACCCCGATTACGATATTTTTATGGGTGATGAAAAAGGAAAGGTATTGAAACAATTGACCGAACTTCCAGGGTATGACGCAGAGGCTGTGGTATCGCCTAAAGGCGATAAGATCTTATTTACCAGCACACGCGATGGCGACCTGGATCTTTACATGATGGACATTAACGGCAAAAATGTGAAACGCCTGACCCATGCTTTAGGGTATGACGGAGGTGCATTTTTCTCGGCAGACGGGAGCAAGATCGTTTTCAGGGCAAGCAGGCCGCAAGGCAAAGATACGATCGAATACAAAGAGCTTTTGGCTAAAGGACTTGTAGCGCCCACTAACATGGAAATTTATACCATGAATGTTGACGGAACGAATTTAAAACAGGTGACAAAGCTGGGTAAAGCAAACTGGGCCCCATTCTTTACCCCATCCGGGAAAAAGATCATTTTTTCATCCAATCACCATAGCCTTAAAGGCTATGATTTTCAATTATTCATGATCAATGAAGACGGAAGCGGGCTGGAGCAGATCACATTCGAAAGCCAGTTTAATGCATTCCCTATGTTTTCGCCTGATGGAAAGAAACTGGTGTTCTCCTCAAACCGTAATAATGGCGGCACACGCGACACCAATGTTTTTATAGCAGATTGGGTAGAGTAATGACCAGATAAAGATTACAAAAGGAAAAGCCGTGTTAAGTTTTAAAACTTAACACGGCTTTTTTAATATCTGTAAACCTGATCTATTTATTGCACAGGAGCTTTTGCCGGAGCAGCAGCTTCTTTTTTGCTTGAGCAGCAGGATTTTTTACCAGATGCACTTCCGCAGCTTTTTTTCTCTGCTGTGCTGCATTCTTTTTTTGTTTCTGTTTTAGCTTCCACAGGAACCACTTCGTTTATTTCAACCTTGGCATCTGTTTTAACAGGAGCTGGTTTAGCCGATACTGCTTTAGGAGCCTGTTGTGCCGGTGAAGCAGGAGCAGCTGTTTGTGCATTTACTCCAACATATGCTAAGCCCATGAAGGCTACTAATACTAATAGTTTTTTCATATTCTGTAATTTATTATTAAGTACTAAGGTAACGTTTTTTGTTAAAAACAATTGTTATAAAATCTTAAATTTCAGCTAATACCGTTCGTCCGCCTTTTACCACCTGGTTTAAACCAACGGTAATTTTTGTACCTACAGGTAAGAAGACATCAACCCTGGAGCCAAATTTTATAAATCCCATTTCTCCTGCCTGCGCCACATATTCGCCCTCTTTAACATACCATACAATACGTTTGGCCAATGCACCGGCAATCTGGCGAAATAAAACCTCAACCCCATTCTTGTGTTCGATCACGGTGGTTGTCCTTTCGTTTTCTGTTGATGATTTAGGATGCCATGCTACGAGGTATTTTCCCGGATGGTATTTAAAGTATTTTACCAGGCCTGCAATAGGGTTGCGGTTTACATGCACATTAAATGGCGACATAAATACCGACACCTGGAGGCGTTTCCCTTTAAAGTATTCGGCTTCTTCTACCTCCTCGATCACCACTACTTTACCATCTGCGGGCGAAAGCACAAAATTTTCACCAATGCTTGGCTTAATTGGCGGGTTACGGAAAAACTGCAAAATGATAATGAGCAGCACAACCGAAATGCCGATTAGGATATTCTGGATGATGGTGTATTCGGGCAGTAAAAACTGAACACCGGCATTTAAAGCGAACAATACCAGCAGTGTGATTAAAATGGTGGCTTTCCCTTCTTTATGTAACATAAGTTATGCTTGAATTATAAAAGCCACAGGGTGTACAGATAAGATATCCGTGGTAACCTGTGGCTGTAAAAAATGATTAATTAAACGCCAAATTTGCCGCGCAGTTTTTCAACTTCGGCAACTTTTCCTATCGACACCACGTAAGCAGCGATACGCATACTGATGTTGTGTTTAAGAGAGGCAGCATGAACTGCTTCGAAAGCGGTTTTCATTACACGGTCGGCCCTGCGGTAAACGCGTTCTTCTGTCCAGAAATAACCGAGGCGGTTCTGAACCCACTCAAAATAACTAACGGTAACACCACCTGCATTGGCTAAAATATCAGGCACAACCATAATCCCTTTTTTGTTAAGAATTACGTCAGCGCTTGCCACTGTAGGTCCGTTTGCACCTTCCACGATCAGCTTGGCTTTTATCTTATCGGCATTTTCTGTCGTGATCTGGTTTTCCATAGCAGCCGGTACAAGAACGGTTACATCCAGCTCAAGCAATTCTTCGTTGGTAATGCGTTTTGCTTCAAAACCTTCTAATGTTCCGCCATTGTTATCGCGGTAAGAGATGGCTGCATCCACATCAATGCCTTCAGGATTATAATACCCACCGGTAACATCGCTTATTGCAAGCACTTTTAAACCCTGCATAGCCAATAGCTTTGCAGAGATGGAACCTACGTTTCCAAAACCCTGTACCGCGCAGGTTGTGCCAACCGGGTTAATGCCCAGCTTGGCGAGGGCGCTGCGGGTAGAGACCATCACACCACGGCCTGTGGCTTCAACACGGCCTAATGAACCGCCTAATACCAGCGGTTTGCCGGTAACAACAGCAGGGGTTGAGTGACCAACTAATTTTGAGTACTCATCCATGATCCAGGCCATTTCCTGTTGGCCGGTTCCCATATCGGGTGCCGGAATATCTTTATCGGGACCAAATACATCCACCATC
>JAZKGM010000168.1:0-2311 GCA_040385895.1 Bacteroidota bacterium | reverse complement strand
TTCCCATGCCGGCATTGTTTAAAAGAATATCAATTCTTCCTGCTTCCTTCAGCGCAGTTTCCATGCATCTTTTAGCGGTTGCTTCGTCGTTTGCATCACCGGCAACCGAATACGCCTGGGTGTTCATTGCGTTGATTTCTGATGCTAACGCGTCCAGTCGTTCCTGACGGCGCGCTGTTATTACAATCTTAGCTCCTTCAGCGGCTAAAGCAAGGGCTGATGCTCTGCCTATTCCCGCACTGGCACCTGTTACAATTGCGACCTTACCCGTTAATTTTCCTGGCATAATTAAAAAAAATTTAAATGTATTCTTAGTTAGAAAAGTTTTTTTAGGGCACTGACATTTTATGCATAAAAGTATTGAAGGCTATTAATCCGGCGACAGGTTTAACAATAAAGAAGTGGTTGAAGTTATACGAAGTTAAGAGGCTTCTTTATATGTTTAATTACACCTTCCTCCACACACTAATCCGGACCGAAAAAATTAAGATTGTGTCAATCCTTTTTGCAATAGTAAATTTCTTTTCGATTGCAAAGCGTACCCCATAAAGAAAAAGTGTGCCGCATTGCGAAACAACCAGGAATTATTGACTCCTCCCGAATGAAAACGAGCCTTTGATGGCCCGTAAAAAAGAAGGGGGCCTTTGCTCTGTGAATGGAGCAGTCCCGCTTCTTTTTAACTATTTTAAAATATTTCTTTGACACAGTTTAGTTTCAAATCCCTTTTTTTATCACGGGATCTTTCTACATTTCAAAATCTATGGCTGAAGTAAATGCTCTTTTAAAACGAATTGTTTTACTTGAGTTTCGGAGCGGAGTTTTCGTCTAAATTCCTGTGAGCTGGTAACTTTCTGTGTGTGTTTTGAATAATATCTATACAGCCTCTAAACAATCCTACTACAAAAAGTTTCTCTCGAAAATAATCTTGGGCTGAATATTATTAAAGCATTCAAACAGCACTGTGGACTCGTATTTTTTTAAGCAGCATGTTTTATGCGCCGGGTACTTCATAATACTGTGCATGATTAAAACTGGTAAAGATCAGCGGTCGATTGAATATCAGGTACTGTGGTTTTGGCAGATTAGATAGCTATGGAGCAAAAGGTCGCAACCAGCTTTTTAACTATGGCTGTGATCTCATGTCCATCAAAACAATAAGCCCCGCCATGAGGTGGCAGGGCTCATTGATTACTTGATTGTTAATCATTTTTCGTATACCAATTTTGACACATAGCTTCTATTTCCCGATTTCACCCTGATCATATAAACCCCGGGAGATAGTAAAGGAGAAACAATTACCTTCTTCTGTAACAACCCGTTAGTGACAGCGGCATTTCCGGTATAAACGGTTCTGCCGGTTACATCAATCAGCTCGAAGTTTGCCGGTTCATTCTTACTATCCGCTACGCGGAGATCGATCATAAACTCACCCCGGCTCGGATTGGGATATAGCCTTAAAACCGGGATGCTCTCTTCTGTTTGGGTAATATTTATCTCGCTGCTCCTGGCAGAAGGGCTACTGTTTTTTAGGGTTTTAAAAGTGAGGCTGTTTGTATAAGAAGTCCAGGTATTTCCGCATTTTGCCTTGATATGCCAGTTGTAAGATTGACCAGCGGTCAAGCCCAAAATGGTTACTGAGCGTGCAGCGGGCAACGGAGCAGGAGCGACATCTTTCCACTTTGATCCCGGAGCTACTGATTTATACTGTACCTGCCATTGGGCGGGGTCGACAGGGGCCGACCAGTTCAAAGTGGCACTTGTAGAAGTAATATTGGTAGTATTTAAACCAGTAGCATTTGAACAGGTAACCGCACAGCCCGTCTCATCAATTTGGCCATTGCAATTGTTATCAAGCCCATCACATAACTCCGGTGCGCCCGGGTACACAGTGGCCCTTGTATCATCACAATCCGAATTGTTTGTTGAGTAACCGGTAGTTGCGGTTAATGAACAAATTAAGCTGGTAGCGGTTGATCCAAAGCCATCCCTATCACCGTCTACATAGTATTGTACCGGCGCATGGATGGCCGCATCATTATCCCTACAATCGCTGCCCAGTGTTGTACTGATATAACCTGCGGGGATATTTGCCCCGTAACAAACGGTAGCTAAGCCCGCATCATATCCATCGTTGTCTGTGTCAATGTAGAGAGAAGCAGATTGCCACTTTGTGCCGTTACCATCATCACAATCACCGAGGCTGCCGCCCACAAGATTGTAGCTCGCACCAGGGCTAGCACACGAAGACTGGCTGCTTACGTAGTGGCCATCGTTGTCTGCATCCAGGTACCAGGTTTGGGTTGCATAAACT
>JAZKGM010000167.1:0-1571 GCA_040385895.1 Bacteroidota bacterium | reverse complement strand
AGGTTAAGAACTCGGGTGAGGTATGTCCGCAGGATGTATACATCTACCAGATCAACGCCACAAGCTTTAATGCTAAAAAATATACTTACTCCGGTTCCGTTACTCTGCTTAGGTAAGCTACATCATCATAACCAACTTATACAAAGAAGCCGGATCAATATTATTGATCCGGCTTCTTTATGTTTATATGATCTGATAGAAAATCAGCTATTATTAAAAACCGATCTTCTTTCTTCCCTGCTCCACAAGTTCGGCCTTTTTTAAAACTTCTTTTTTCATTTTGTCCTTGTAAGCCTGCATTTCATCCGAGAGCTTTTCATCAGCTGTAGAAAGTATCTGAACAGCAAGCAGCCCTGCATTTTTAGCGTTATTTATTGCAACGGTTGCCACAGGAACCCCGCCAGGCATCTGCACAATGGAAAGCAATGAGTCCATGCCATCGAGTGCTTTTAATTTTACAGGAACGCCAATAACAGGCAAGGTAGTAATAGAAGCCACCATACCCGGTAAATGCGCAGCCCCGCCCGCCCCGGCAATAATCACTTTTAGCCCGCGCTCCCTTGCTGTCTTTGCGTAATCCATCATCCGCTCGGGTGTGCGGTGTGCCGATACCACTGTTATTTCATAGGCTACCTTAAATTCATCAAGCACTTTAGCGGCTTCCTGCATCACTTCCAGGTCGCTGTCGCTTCCCATAATAATTCCTACAAGTTTGTTCATTTTCTATTGGATGTTTATTGTAATGCGCGCTATTTAAATCAGCTGGTTTAAGCCACTAGTTTGCGGCAACAATATTCGATTTAAATTTAAGTTTAGTGCGTTCTTTTATTTTACCAAATCCACCCAGTACGTTTTTTACGTTCTTAAACCCTTTGGACTTAAGGTATGAAGCTGCGATCATAGAGCGGTAACCGCCTGCACAATGAACCAGGTATTCTTTTTCGGGATCAAGCCCCGTGAAGTTTTGGGTGATCCCATCCAACGATAAATGTGTTGCCTGTTCCACATGAAGTTCGTTAAACTCACCGGGTTTGCGCACATCTAAAACAGAAACATCCGTATGTGCGGCATCGAGCTCAAATTCTTCATCATCAATGGAAATGATCATGTCGTAGCGTTTGTCTGCATCAACCCACGCATTAAAGCCACCATTTAAAAAACCTTTGATATGATCAAAACCAACACGGGTTAAACGTTCAATGCTTTCCTGTTCTTTCCCGGGTTCGGCCACCAAAACAACGGGTTGCGAAATATCGAGCAAAGTAGCGGCCCAGATGGCATATTGCCCGTTCAGCCCAAAATTTAATGACCCGGGGATAAAGCCAAGTTCGAATACATCAGGGATGCGCGTGTCAATAATGGTGGCCCCGTTTTTTGTTTCGTTCTCCAGTTCTGCAATTGTTAATGGCTTCAAGGCATTCTGTTTCACTTCATCAAAGCTGGCATACCCTTGCTTGTTTAATTTTGCATCTTTAAAAAAGTATGCAGGTGCTGGTTGAATGCCATCGGTAAGCGTTTTAATAAAAAGCTCCCTGGTCATGGGCTGAAGCGCATAATTGTTCGCCTTTTGC
>JAZKGM010000166.1:32905-39010 GCA_040385895.1 Bacteroidota bacterium | reverse complement strand
GTAAGTTAATACTCAATAAATTATTGTGCGGTCCAGCCGCCTTCTACGGGGATAGCTGTGCCTGTTATTGTTGTGGCCTCATCTGCTGCTAAAAAAGCAACCGTGTTTGCAATCAGCTCAATGGGTATAAATGATTTAATGGCCTGCTTACTCAGCATCACCTTTTGGATCACCTCTTCCCTGCTCAGCCCGTGTGCTTTCATCTGGTCACCGATCTGGTTCTCTACAATGGGTGTATGCACATAACCCGGGCAAACCGCATTTACGGTAATGTTATGCGGGGCACCTTCCAGCGCAGTGGTTTTTGTAAAACCGATCACCCCATGCTTGCTGGCTACGTATGCCGATTTATATTCGGAAGCCACCAACCCGTGTGCCGATGCAATATTAATGATGCGGCCGAACTGCTGCTTTTGCATATAAGGCCAAACTGCTTTGGTGAACAGGAAAGGCGCTGTTAAATTAATGCCAATGATGTTGTTCCATTTTTCGAGCGGGAAATCCTGCACCGGTGATACAAACTGGATGCCTGCATTGTTCACCAGGATCTCAATGGTTCCGAACTTGGCAACTGCTTGTTGCACCATGTCTTCAATTTGTTTCGGATCAAGCACATTGCATGGGTGAAAAAGGTATTCGATGCCAAACTCTTTCGCTGTGGCTTCTGCAATCTCGGCCCCGTTGGCCTCCAGCCCGTTAAAAATAATGTTGTATTTTTTTGCTGCAAAATTCCTTGCAATGGCAAGCCCTATTCCGCTGGTGCTGCCTGTAATTAATACGGTTCTTTTCGTCATATCAACCGCAATTAACCAAATTAATTCCGAATGTTGTTACCAACTTGCCGACCGGCAGTTTTATGCATTTATTCAGTAGAACAGGTTTCCCTTTACCAGCACCCGGTCTACCTGGTCAACACCAAAGCTATATGGAATGTAGGCCAATGATGAAATGGGTTTTGTAATGACCACATTTGCATATTTTCCTTTGGTGATGCTGCCATGCGTGGCGCTCAATTCCAGCGCATAAGCCCCGTTAATGGTTGCGGCATTAATGGCCTCTTCGGGGGTCAATTTTGCCTGCGTGCAGGCCAGTGCCACCACAAAGCTCATGCGGCCGTTTGGCGAAGAGCCGGGATTATAATCGCTGGCCAGGCAAAAGGGCAAACCCGCATCAATTATTTTTCTTCCGGGTGCATAAGGGATGCCCAGAAAGAAGGAGCAGTTTGGCAAGCCCACAGGCATGGTGTTGCTGTTTTTTAAACATTCAATTTCTGCATCGCCTGTGTATTCCAAATGATCGACACTTAAGGCGTTATGCTTTACCGCAACCTGAACCCCACCGGTGTAACCCAGCTCATTCCCATGAATTTTTGCCCTCAACCCGTAGCGGCTTGCGGCTGTTAAGATGGCATCCGTTTCCGCCACCGTAAAAAACCCCTGGTCGCAAAACACATCGCAATAATCGGCCAGCTTTTGTTCGGCCACCTGCGGCAACATGTCGTTAATCACCATATCAATATAGCCCTGCCTGTTCTGCTTGTATTCGGCAGGCACCGCATGTGCACCCAAAAAAGTCGCTTTTATGGTTATGGGTGAAATGTCTTTTAATCGTTTGATCACCCGCAGCATTTTCAGTTCATCGTTAACTGTTAACCCATAACCGCTTTTTATTTCAATGGCTCCCGTTCCGAATTTGATCACTTCAAACAAGCGTTCTTTTGCTGCTTCAAATAATTCATCTTCGCTCATGGCCTGCAGCTTGCGGGCAGAGTTTAAAATACCTCCTCCTGCTTCTGCGATCTCTTCGTAACTTTTGCCTTTTATGCGCATTACAAATTCTTCTTCGCGGCTTTTTGCAAACACAATATGTGTATGCGAATCAACAAACGAAGGCAACACCATGCCACCTGCGGCATCGATCAGCTCAGCATTTGGGTATTGATCTTTTATGGCATCACCATAAACGCCATAGTCTTTGATCAGCCCGTCTTCGATCAGCAAAAAAGCGTTATCCATGCTTTTCAGCTCAGCCATTTCTTTTCCTGATCTTTTGAGCACAGCAGCATCTTCAATAATGCCGTAAAGCGACTTTATATTTACAACAAGCTTGGTTTTGGTATCCATATTTCAGGCACAAAAGAAACGTAAAGTGTTTAAATAATCAGCATATTTGAGTGATGAAAGATTTACAGCAAATTTTGCAGATGCCGGTTGAAAAGGGTAACGAAGTATGGATAGCTGATACCGCCCGTGTGTTCGGACAGGTAACATTGGGCGATGAATGCTCGGTTTGGTTTGGTGCAGTGCTGCGTGGAGATGGCGATAAAATTACAGTGGGCAGCAGAACCAATATCCAGGAAAATGCAGTGGTGCATGTTGATCCGGGTTACCCTGCCACTATAGGTAATGAATGCATTATAGGCCACGGGGCCATTGTGCATGGCGCAACATTGGGAAACAATGTGCTGGTGGGCATGCAGGCCACCATACTCAACGGGGCAAAGATCGGCAATTTTTGCATCATAGGCGCTCATGCCCTGGTTACAGAAGGCACCGTTATACCCGATTACAGCCTGGTGATGGGCGTGCCTGCAAAAGTGATCAAACCGCTCAGCGAGGTGCAGGTAGAAAAGCTAAAACACAATGCGGCTTCGTATGTTAGTTTAAGCAAGCAATATCATAAATATTGGAAATAAAAATCACGCACCAAAGTTTGATTCAGTCCGAATAATACTGCAACCTTTGCAGGCGATAAAAAACGCACCATGAAGCATAATTACCATACCATGAACACCCCCCATCTTATTGTTATAGGTGGCGGTTTTGCAGGCCTTGAGCTGATTAAGAAGCTGGACAATAAGCCCATAAAAGTTACCGTACTCGATAAAAATAATTATTTCAATTTCCAGCCTTTAATGTACCAGGTTGCTTCGGGTGGTTTGGGCCCTGATGGCATCGCTTATCCCTTGCGTAAGATCATCAGCAAAATGCCGAACATCGCCTTTCGCATGGCCGAGGTACAAAAAATTGACGTGCAGAAAAACGAAGTGGCCACCAACATCGGCACATTTCATTACGATTATTTATGCATTGCAACGGGCGCACAAACCAATTTTTTCGGCAATAAAGAACTGGAAAAACACAGCATGCAGCTCAAATCTATTCCCGATGCACTGGACCTGCGCAGCGATATTTTGCAGGAATTTGAAAAGGCATTGAGTGAAAGCGGAACGGGCGACATTGACCGCATCCTGAACTTTGTGGTGGTGGGTGGCGGACCAACCGGTGTGGAAACAGCAGGTGCGCTGGCCGAAATAAAAAAGAACGTGTTGCCGGCCGATTATAAAGAACTGGATGCTGCAAAAATGCAGGTGCATTTAATTGAGGCGGCTCCGCGTGTGCTGGCAGCCATGAGCGAGGTCTCCTCCGTCAAAGCCAAAAAATTCCTGGAAGAGCTGGGCGTTAAAGTCCAGCTGAATACCGCTGTGCAAAGTTATGATGCCGCTACAGGAAGTTTAACCTTAAGCAACGGGCAGGTGTTAAAAACCGATACCATTATCTGGAGCGCTGGGGTGAAGGGAAAAACCATTGATGGGATCCCCGAAACAACTTTAGCACGCGGCAACAGGTATAAGGTGGATGCCTATAATAAAATCGAAGGACTGAATAATGTGTATGCCATCGGTGATATTTCTTATATGACATCTGATGCGGCTTATCCAAACGGGCATCCCATGGTGGGAACCGTTGCACAGCAGCAAGGCGTTCTGCTTGGCAAAAACATGATAAACATGTTAGAGAATAAACCACTGAAAGCCTATAAATACCTGAACCTGGGCAGCATGGCCACCATTGGCAGGCATAAAGCAGTGTTTGAAATATTCGGGATAAAAATGCAGGGGTATATTGCCTGGCTGGGCTGGATGTTCCTTCACCTGATGTTGCTCGTGGGTTTCAGGAACCGGGTTGTGGTGCTGCTGAACTGGCTGTGGAACTACCTGAGCTACTCAAGGGCCATACGCATTATTACAAGGCCGTTTGTACCGAAGGAGTAAGTTGATAATTAGTGATTGGTGTTGGTTGGGGATGGTTAATTAAGTTGATTGGTTAGTGGCTTTATGTCGTTGCGTTCTTTGTGTCCCCTTCGTGCCCTTTGTGGTTGTTTCTTAATTAGCTCCGCTGAACTTCGTTTCTTAAAAGAGATTGCCGCGCTTCGCTCGCAATGACACTCCCACTTCTCTTAACTATGGACTATCGTCTATGAACTTCTCTTCCCCACTTCTCACTCCGTACTTCTAACTTTCTCCTCTCAGTTTCCCAGCTTACTGATGGATAAAAAGATAATGGCAAGGTCCTTACCTATGGTATAATTTTTTGCATACAACAGGTTCAGTTTATTGGCCGTTGCAGGCTCGATCATTTCGTTTTTATCAGATGCCGGGGTTAGCACCCCCGCGCGGATCTTAGGCAGCGCAGAGATGCCTGCATTGGTTAAATACCCCACCCAGGTTTTTTTGCCGGATAACACCAGGAACAGGTTGGATACATACTGGAACGGATGCCTGATGAAAAAAATAAGCAGGGGCGTTAAAGGCAGCAATAAAAAAGACACCACAAGATCGAGCATCCTCTTTTTACGCAGGTGCAGCGGCTCGCTTAGGGCCAGGTTAATATCAAGCGCATAAAAATCGCCTGCTGTGTTCTTGCTGTTCGACCCGATAATGAACGAGCTTTCCTCGGGCACGATCTTATACTGCACGCCAGGTGTAGAGATGCTTCGCATCCACTGAATGATCTGGCCTGAAGAAATGTCTCTTGAGCAGAAAATGATCTCTTCTGCTTTAAAGAAACGCACAATGTCGTTCAGCTTGTTTACATGCCCCAGGTAATCATCATTCTTTTCTTCCTCATGATCTATGGCCACATAGCCCGCTATTTTCGAATTCACCTTGGCCTTGTATAAAAGATCCTGCACGCGTAAGGCTTCATTCCTGTTTCCAACAATGATGGTATTGGCCCCGTACGACATGGAAAGGTCAAACGACTTAAATTTAACAATGTACAGGATCAACCGGTTTATATAAGTGGCAAGAAAGGCCCACACAAAGCTCAGCATAATAATGGCCCTGGAGAACCGGTAGCTCAGCGGGGCAAATGCATACAAAATACTGATGGCTATCACACCCCAGAAAATGCCTTTTGCGATGGCTGTTACGGATCTTGGTTTTTCATATGCTCCTGCAAAATATAATCCCAGTAACCAAAGCGTGGTATAAATGCTTGCATTAACAAGCATAAAACGGGCCGGGTAAGCTCCGCCTTCTATAAAGCGGTGATTCAGCTCCCAGTATGTTTTTATCAGGTAAATGCCGCCATAGATCACTGCGCCATCCATCAGCACCAGTTTGCTCCGTTCGAAAAAGCGGGCCACCAATGCAATGGCCGCACGCAGGTAAATGGCCATGCTGATCATAAAGCTGAACAGCCTGGCGTGTTTGCTGGTGTAATGTTTCTGGGCAAAAATGATCATGGCCCGGTAAAACACAAACACGTAGTTAACGCTTGTTTTTTTGGTGCTTTCGCCTTTGTAATGAATAATGGTGGTGTGCGGAAAGTAATAATTTTTATACCCTGCTTTGGTGATGCGGTAGGAAAGATCAATGTCTTCGCCATACATAAAATAATCTTCATCGAGCAGCCCGGTCTTATCGAGCATTGTTTTGCGCAGCATCATAAAAGCACCGGCCAGTACATCCACTTCATGCACCTGCTCGTTGCTTAAATACCCCAGGTGGTATCCTCCAAAACGTTTCGATTTAGGGAAGAAAGAGGCAAACCCGAACATTTTATAAAAAGCAATTTCTGGGGTTGGCAAACCGCGTTTTGATTCCGGCAGAAATTTGCCTTTGCCATCTATCATCTTCACCCCCAAAGCACCGGCATCAGCGTGATATCGCCATCGGGCGAACTGGTCGATTTCGTGGCCACGCCCGATCCCTACACCACCAATATCTGCTGGGGCGGGGACGACATGATGGACGCGTATATCACCCTGTCGGGCACCGGCCAGCTGGCGAAGCAGTGGTTGACCTGGGCCGGCGCGACC
>JAZKGM010000166.1:0-32895 GCA_040385895.1 Bacteroidota bacterium | reverse complement strand
TGCACTGCTCAAAGCAGTCTTCCTCTACAACGGTATCGGGGTTCAATAAAAGAATGTATTCGCCTTCTGCCTGCCTGATGGCCTGGTTATTGGCTGCAGAAAATCCGCTGTTCGTTTTGTTTTCAACCAGGATAACTTCCGGAAATTTTCTCCGCACCATTTCACAGCTTCCATCGGCAGAGTTATTATCCACTACAAAAACCTCCCCTTCAATTCCTTTCATAGCCTTATTTACGCTATGCAGGGCCTGCTCAAGGAAATATTTCACATTGTAGTTAACAATGACTACCGATAGCTTCATGTATTAAATGCTGTAAACGTTGCAATATAACGCAAAAACCACCTTACAGGTACAATTACAGCTGATTTTAATTGCGGTGAAACCTCCCCTCCATTCAAATAAGCGTAAGCCGTTTATCGTATTTTACCTTTTAACCTCCAACCGCTTATGTAATGCCCTCCACTTTTGAATAAAAAAGCTATTTTCGTGCGGTTAAGCATTATGAAAATTAACATCATCAATAATTCGGGGCAGGCTTTACCGGCATACGAAACCGGTCATGCTGCTGGTATGGACCTTCGGGCAAATCTTGCTGAATCGATTGTGCTGAAGCCCATGCAACGCGCATTGGTTCCTACAGGCCTGTTTATTGAGCTGCCTGTTGGTTACGAGGCGCAGATAAGGCCACGCAGCGGGCTGGCTTTTAAGCATGGCATCACCGTTCTCAATTCACCCGGAACAATTGATGCCGATTACCGGGGCGAGCTTAAAGTGTTGCTGATCAATTTTGGGGAGGAACCTTTTGAAATCAAACACGGGGAGCGCATTGCACAAATGATCGTTGCAAAACACGAAACCGCTGAATGGAACGAGGTAAGCGCTTTGAATGAAACCGCGCGGGGAGCCGGAGGTTACGGAAGCACCGGAAAACAATAGCATTGCTGCTTGCAGCTTTGTTGAATGTATGCCTCCAAAAGCGCACAATATTTAACTGAAAATAAAAACTAAAACATATGCAGCTAACCCCTGCAATTAAACTGAAGAAATGAAAATAATCGTACCTATGGCTGGTATGGGCAAACGAATGAGGCCACATACCTTAACAGTTCCTAAACCTCTTATTCCTGTAGCAGGGAAACCCATTGTTCAGAAAATCATTGAAGACCTTAAAGATGTTTGCGGGGAAGGAATAGAAGAAGTTGCATTTATTATTCACCCCAGCTTCGGAAAAGCAGTGGAGCAAAAGCTGGTTGACGTGGCGTCAAAGCTGGGTGCAAAAGGAACCATACATTACCAGACCGAAGCATTGGGAACTGCGCATGCCATTATGTGTGCCAAAGAAGCCCTTGACGGGAACGTGTTGATCGTGTTTGCAGATACCTTATTTAAAGCCGGCTTTAAATTAGACCGCAGCAAAGATGGCATCATCTGGGTTCAGCAGATCGAAGACCCGAGCCAGTTTGGTGTGGTAAAACTGGATGCCAACGGTATCATCACCGATTTTGTGGAAAAACCATCGGAGTTTGTAAGCGACCTTGCTATTATCGGCATCTATTATTTTAAAGACGGGGCGAACCTGCGCAACGAGCTTCAGTACCTGCTTGATAACGACATCAAAGAAAAAGGCGAATACCAGCTTACCAATGCCCTGGAGCACATGAAGGCCAAAGGCATTAAGTTTGAGCCGGGCAAGGTGCAGGAGTGGCTCGATTGCGGCAATAAGAACTCAACCGTTTATACCAATTCGCGTGTGCTGCAGCACTTAAGCGATGATGGGGTAAAAATGGTAGACGATTCCGTTAAGCTTGAAAATGCACAGGTGGTCCAGCCCAGCCTCATTGGTAAAAACGTTGTCATTAAAAATGCAATTGTTGGTCCTTATGCATCCATTGGCGACAATTGTGTGATTGAAAGAAGTGTGGTGGAGAACTGCATCATTCAAAACAATACAAAAATTAAACACGCTGTAATAAACAATGCGATGCTGGGAAGCTTCGTTGAGTACAATGGCGAACAAAAAGACTTAAGCATTGGCGATTACACTACGGTTATATAACATACATAAAGTATATGCTTTATTGCTTGCGTTGCTGTTCACTATAGCAACGCAACGCGTTTTTGCGCAGGATAAAAAGCCTAAACTAAGCGAAGACAAACAGATCGCTTTCGACCAGCATTTTATCAATGGCAATAAATACATTATTTTAAAACAACCCGATGAGGCCGTTAAGGAGCTGAACCAGGCACTGGCCATTGATGCCGATAACGCCACAGTACACTATTTACTGGCCCAGGTATATCTTGGCAAAGGCTTATTGGTTGATGCGGAAATGCATGCCCAGAAATCGACCCTGCTTGACGACAAGAACACCTGGTATGCAAAACAGCTGGCCGAGGTGTATAAACAACAAAAGGAATACGAAAAAGCGGGCGATGTGCTGTCGAAATTGTACACCGCAAACCCAGGCCAGATGGTGAGCCTGTTTGATGCCACATACATGTATGTGCTTTCCCGCAAACTGGATAAGGCCATGAAACTGCTTGAAACCGGTGAAAAAAATGCGGGGCTGGATGAGGACATCATCAGGCAGAAACAAAGCATTTACCTGGCGCAAAATAAGGTAGACAAAGCCATTAAAGAAGGCGAAAAACTGGTAAAGGCACAACCGGAAAACACCAGGTATATTGGCATGCTGGCCGATATTTACCTGGCCCATGGCAAGGAGGAAAAAGCCAACGAGCTCTATCGGAAGATCCTGAGCATGGAACCCGACAACGGGTATGCTTTACTTGCTTTGGCCGATGATTACCGCAATAAGCTGAATAATACTGAATACATCAATTACATGCTGAAAGCCATAAGAAGCCCTAAGCTTGATGTGAAAGTGAAACTGAAAGTGGTGGTGGAATTTATCAGCAAGAATACCCAAACCGAAGAACAAAAAAACAAAGGCTTTGACCTGGCCATTGCGTTAACAGAAGCAAATGCCGATGAAGCAGGCGTATGGATGTTGCTGGGCGACCTGTATGCACAGAACGGAAGATACAAAGAAGCCCACGGCAACTATGAAAAGGCCATCCTCATCGATCCGTCAAATTACACCGTTTGGAGACAGATGATCTTATGCAGCAACGAGCTGAAGGACCAGGCACAAATGGTGAAAGATTGTGAAAGGGCCATTGAACTGTTCCCCGAAGAAGCCTTGTTTTATTCGTACCTTACATTTGCCACACAACAGCTTAAACAATACGAAAAAACAATTGCAGTGGCCCGCAAAGGCATTGAGGTAAGCATTGAGCAGGCACAACTGAAGTTACAGTTCTATATCATGATCGGTGATGCCGCTCATTTTTTAAAGCAATACCCCACCAGCGACAGCGCTTATGAAATGGCATTAACCATTGACGCGAACAATGCGTATGCCTTGAATAACTATGCTTACTTTTTAAGCCTGAGAAAACAAAAGCTCGACAGGGCCGCAGAAATGAGCAAACATTCGATTGAACTGGATGGCGAAAATGCTTCTTATTATGATACCTATGGCTGGATCCTGTTTGTGCAGAAAAAGTACACCGATGCAAAGATACAAATAGAAAAATCGCTGCAGATGGAGCCTAAAAACCCGGAAGTAGTGGATCATTATGGCGATGTGCTTTTCCACCTGGGCGAAACGGAAAAAGCTGTTGAGCAATGGAAGCTGGCCAGGTCGCTGAATGCAGAAAATACGGTAATTGACAGGAAGATAAAAGACAGGAAGTGGTATGAACAATAAACTTGTATTGCTTGTTGCACTGGCTGTGCTGGCAAGCTGCAAAAGCAAAAAAGCCCTTACAAATCAAGCGCCTCCCCCGGTAAATAAAGTGGATACCAAAGCACTGGAAGCGGAAGAAGCTGTTTTGAAAACAATAGACGGCAACACCAACACCTTTAATTTTTACCAGGCCAAAGCCAGCGCATCTTATAAAGACGATAAGCAGGACCTGAACCTCGATCTTACCATTATGATGGAAAAAGACAGGTATATCTGGATGAGCGTTACGGCTTTGCTGGGCATTGAAGTAGCCAGGATCATGATCACCCCCGATAGTGTTAAGATCATGGACAGGCTGCACCGCAAGTGCATTGTTACCGATTTTGCCTACATACAGCGCATGAGCAATGTACCATTAAAGCTCGCGAACCTGCAAAATATGATCGTGGGGAACACCGTATTTTCAAACAGTGTACAAAAAAGTGAAGTGGACACCATATTAGGGGTGCTTGCTATTTACACCGCATTGGGAACACAGAAACAAAACACCTTTTACAGCCCGCAGTTTAAGGTGCAGCGCACCACCATTGCAGAAAAAGACCAGTCGCGCGAAATGAAAATTGCTTATAACAGGTTTAGTCATTCCGGCACAAACACGTACCCCGATAAGATCGATATTAACATACGGGCAGAAAAAAACGTGTCGTGTACCTTTGAACTGAGCAATTTTGTATTCGAAAAAAAACGCGAGGTTCAATTTGCGGTTCCGTCATCCTATGAAGTGGTCAGGCCATAAATATCTTTTATTTTTAACACTGTGCTGTTTTACCTTTTTTATAAACGGGCAGAACGGGAATGGCAATTATGCTGGCCAGCGCAAAGCGCTTGAAGCCAAACGCAAAGAGCTGGTGCGAAAGATCCAGGAAACCAAAAAGGTTTTAGAAGAAACAAAAAGCAAGCAGAACAAAACCCTGGCCGATCTGAAAGTGATCAGCCGGCAGATCGAAAACCGCGAGAAAATAATCAATACCGTGGCTGATGAAATCGCCATGCTCGAAAAGCAGATCCTGGTGCAGCAGGGTGTGATCTCTTCGCTGCGCGATGATATCACCAGGCTTAAGCTCGACTATGGAAAAAGCATTTTAGGTGCATACAAACAGCGGAATGTATACGACAAGGTGTTATTTGTATTTGCTTCCAGCAGCTTTAACCAGGCTATTAAACGCATCCAGTACCTGAACCAGCTGGGCGATTACCGCAAGCACCAGGCCGAACTCATCCTTCATACCCAAACCCAGATCATTTCGGAGCTGAACGAGATCATCGCCAATAAGCGTGATAAGCAAGGATTGGTGGTGCTTAAAGCCAACGAGAAAAAAGAGCTGGAAGTGGATAAGGAAGAAGAAAATAAGGTGCTTGGCAAGCTCCAGGAAAAAGAAAAAGACCTGCGCAGAACATTGGCCGAAAATGAAAAGGCAGCACGCAAATTAAACGATGCGATTGCCGACCTGATCGAAAAAGAGATCGCAGCGGCACGCAAAAAAGAAGAAGAAGCACGGAAACGTGCAGCGGCAAGCCGCCCGGCCACCAGCACACCAAACAAAGCAAAAACGGGTGCAGCTGAAAAACCAAAAACGGCATCTGGAGACATGTACCTGACACCGGAAGCCCAGAAGCTGAGCAACGATTTTGAGAACAACCAGAATAACCTGCCCTGGCCGGTTGAGCGCGGAACCATTACCGACCGCTTTGGAACACACGCACACGCCACGCTTAAAGGGGTGCAGGTGAACAACAACGGAATTGATATTCAAACCCAGCCGGGATCAAGCGTTCGCGCTGTTTTTAAAGGAACGGTAAAATCCATTTTCTCCATTCCTGGCATGGGCAAGATCGTACTGATCAGCCACGGTAAATATTATTCGGCATACGCCAAACTAGGCAGTGTAACGGTTAAAGAAGGCCAAATAGTAGACACCCGCGAAGCCATAGGCACTGTGCTGACCAACGAAGAAGAAGAGACCGAGATGCACCTGGAGATCTGGAAAGTGCAGCAAAAGCAGGACCCGGAAATGTGGCTGAAGAATTAGGCTTTAACATTCCCTTATGCTTAAGCATCTTCTAATCTTACTATTATTTTACTCCGTTGATTTGATTGCTCAAACAAAAGTGATGCAACCCTTTTGTGGCTTACCATCGTTTTATCAAACCGCCACTATTGAAGTTGATTCCTTCTCTCTTTTGCCAAAAAAAATTCAGTTAAATGCAAAATACGTTATTGATTCTCTATTAACGGACTTTACTCAAAATGTAAAGTTCGTGAAAGGACAAATTATTGATATTGAAATGCTACTGAATATAGATTCAACAATAAGCATTCAGCAAGTTTATGAGAAGAGTTTAATCCCTAAATTCCAACTCTTTTTTTTACTGCAAGATTCAACAATAGATATAGATGAATATTGTTTTGAGATGAGCTTTGATCAGTATGGGCAATTGACCTATATAGAATGGCCAAGATATAATCATGGTATCAAGAAAGCATTTATACCATTTAATAAAATAATAAAAAGCGCTAAACAAATTGCTAGAATGAAAGGATTCAGAACAAAGTCATATCAAATTGAGTATAAATTCGATGACCTTACTGACAATCCTTACTGGGAAATATCATTTTTACAAAAATCAAGCGGTAATAATTACAATTATTCAAAAGAATTTAAATCTATTGGCATTGACGTCCTATCAGGCGACCTTATTCACATCCAGAATATGAACCGCGTTGGTGTTTCTTGTGGAGGACGATAATTTCTTTACCACTTACAGATTATTAAATGCGGCCTTTAAATTGTAATTTGCAATAGCATGAAGAACTTCCTTTTGTATTTTGTTTTAATGATGCCGGGCTTTGCCTCCACAGGCCAAACGGTGGAATGGAGCAACCAGCAAAAACTGAAAAGCAAGATCAATTATACCCAGGTGCTGGGCGAAAACAGCTCGGGCGTTTTTATAGCCCGCTCCAAACATAGCGAGTTCCGTGATGACCTCACCATAGAAAAATACAAGAACAACCTGGCCATCGAGGTAAGCAAAGACATGACGCAGCCCGATGCTTCGCGCATAGAACGGGCCATCGTGGTGGAGAGCGGCCTGCTTGAATTTGCATCGGCAAAGAACGGCACCACGGGAAAAATAGACCTGCTGCTTACCCCTTTCGATAACAGCCTTACCCCGAGTGCCCCGCTTACTTTATTATCTGTTGATGCTGGTTTGATCGCACAGGACCGCAGGTTCATGATCCGTTCATCGGGCGATAAAAAATACTTTACGGTGATGTACATTACCTATGCGAACGATAAATCGAAAAGCATTTTAAATGTGCATGGTTACGATGCTGCTTACCTTCAGAAATATTCACGCAGGTTCTCCCTGGGTTTTGCCCCCGATGATGTGAACCTGCTTAATATGGAATGCGATAACAAGGGCAATGTGTTTGCCCTGGTCAACTTTCCGAAAGAAGCAAAAAAAGCAAAAGACCGCGACCCCAGAAGTTATTTCCTGTATGCCTATTATCCCGAAAATGATAACATGCTGGAGTATGATATTGCACGTGATTCTGTTTTTATCAATGAGATCGCACTGGTGGTGAATAACTACTCGAAGACCATTAACATTGCCGGTTTTTACAGCAATAAGAACGATAACCGCAGCATTGGCCACCTGTTTTATAAACTCGACATTCCCTCGACAGAAATGCAGGTGAAACGCTTCGATAATTTTGACATCAGCTTTGTGAGCCGCGTGGCCGGAAGCATGAAGAACGAAAACGACCTGAGCTTAAGCGATCTCAAAATAAGAAAGCTGGTGGCGAATAGTGACGGGGGCTGTACCATTATTTCAGAGAAATATTATGAAACACGCCAATCGTACACCTATACCGTTAACGGTTTTCCGCAAACCAGCTACCGCACCATTTATAATTACGATGAAATTGTGCTGCTGGCCCGAAAGGGGGATGGTAGCATCCGCTTTCGCGACTTTGTGAAAAAAAGCCACAGCAGCATGAGTGACGGGGGCTATTATTCTTCGTTTGTTACCATTTTAAACAACGAAAAAATTTCGCTGGTGTATAATTATGACGTTTCCACCGACAGCGATATCATGCTGGTAACGCTGAATAACCAGGGCATCCTGGATACCAAGGTGCTTATTAAGTCGATGAGCTATTATGTAACCATTATGCCACCCGAATCGAAGCAGGTAACCGCCAACTCTGCAATTATAACCACCTTAAAAGACCGCAGATTTTGCTTAATGCGATTAACCCTATAATTTGCGCTAAAATCAATACACTTTGCTAAACCTTTTCAGACAAAACTCGCTGGTTGCCGGCATTATGCTGTTTTTTTTGCATATGCTGCTGCGCCTGCCGATTTTTGTTGAAACACCGCATTACGAGTTTATACAGAATGCTCCTTTGGCCCGCATGTTCTTTGGCTTTATGGGCACCTTGCCAAATGCTTATTTCTGGGGCGCGGTAATAGCCAGCGTACTCATTTTTCTGCAAGCGATCTTCATTAATTACATTGTTATTTCACAGGGCATTTTATACAAAGACTCGTTTATGCCTGCGTTGTTCTTTGTGTTGCTGAACAGCTTTTTTCCGCAGCAGAACGAACTTACCCCCCAGCTGATCTCAAACACTTTTATCCTGCTGCTTTACCAAAGGCTTTGTTACCTGTATGAGTCGAAAAATCCATTATTGGTTGTGCTTGATGCAGGACTGTACCTGGGAATAGGGATCTTATTCAACTATGACCTCTCGCTTTTCCTTCCTTTTATTTTAATAAGCGTGGTTATTTTTACCTCGTTTAACTTACGGTACCTGGTTATTTCCCTCATCGGTATCTCGATCCCTTTATATTTTACCGGTATATTTTTTTATGTAACAGATCGGTTCAACGAGCTGCTCATTTATATCCAGCAAAGCTTTGAACACAAGTATTTAAAATCCATCGAAACAGATTGGATCAGGCTTTTACCCTGGATACTGATAGCGCCCATTACGGTATCTTCTGTGTTTGCATTGCAACAGAATTTTTTCAGGAACAAGGTAAAAACCAGGAGGATCATTCAAAGCACTTACCTCATGCTGTTCTTTGGGGTGGCAGGCTTGTTCTTTGAGAATGTGAACTACATCTATGCCATTGTTTACCTAAGCATCCCGCTAAGCGTGATCGTGGCCTATTTCTTCATCAGCGATAAACGGTTCTGGCTAAAGGAAATGGCATTCATTATCCTGGTGGCGCTGGCTTTTTATTACCAGTTGCGGTAATCATTACGCTTTTGTGTAATGTGGCCTTTTCGGATCTCTTATTTAACTATTCGAATTTTCCCTTTTGTTATTTCATCCCCAAAACCTGCTTCAGTTTTCCGTAACCTGTTTTGCTTAACGGCACTTTAGCCCCGTTCTTTAAAAGCGCTACATGGGCATCGCGGTCGGGTTGTTCGATGCGGGTTAACTGATCCAGCTTTATTATGTATGAACGGTGCACACGCACAAACTCTTTTTCATCCAGGCTTTGCTCAAAGCTGCTCATGGTGCGTTTTTTCAGGAACATGCCATCGGCCGTATGGATCTTTACGTAATCATCGTATGCTTCCAGGTAAAGGATCTCGTGCATGGGGATAATGCGGATGTGGTTATGTGTTTTTACCACCACACGGCTATTCTCATCGCTGTTGCGGGTCCTGTTCTCCGTAAATGCTGCGGTTTTATCCTGTGGTTGCATCGCGCGCTGGCCCATCCACTTTTCAAAGGCCTTGTCGAAACGGTCTTTGCTGAATGGTTTCAGCAGGTAATCGATCGCATTGTTATCAAACGCTTTCATCGCAAATTCATCAAATGCCGTGGTAAAGATCACCGAAGGTGGCGCATCAAGCAGCTCCAGCATTTCGAACCCGTTAATCTTAGGCATTTGTATATCCAGGAAAATAATATCGGGATTGTGCTGCATAATGGCTTTAACCCCTTCGAACCCATCGTTGCATTCCTGCATCACTTCCACCTCCGGATAATGCTGCAGGTATTCTTTCACGATCATCCTGGCCAGCGGCTCATCATCAATAATTACACATTTTATCATACGCTCTGAGGTATTTTAACTGTAGTTGTAAACAGGTTGTCTTTATGCTGCGTCATGAGCAGGTCGTTACGTGCGTGGAGCAAATATAACCTGCGTTGCACAGAAGTTAACCCAAAGCCAGCGCCTTTTTTAGGGGTTGACGTTTGGGGATCGAAAGGGTTTGTAATGGTTACTGATAAATAATTATCCTCAAGCCTGCAGGTTACATTGATATTCACTTCACCGGCCACATCATACAAGCCAAACTTTATTGCATTTTCCACCAATGGCTGTAAGATAAGCGGGGGGATCTTAGACTGAAGGGTATTTTCATCGGCTGCAAGCGTTGTAGAAAGCCTGTGCCCGAACCTTACTTTTTCAATATCGAGATACAACTGCAAATGTTGCAGTTCATCGGCCAGTGAAAATGTGGCGTAATCTTCTTTCCGTAAAGTACCGCGTAAAAATTCGGAAAGCTGGTGGATCATTTTCCGGGCTTCTTCCGGCCTTGTACCCACCAATGCACTAATGCTGTTGAGGCTGTTAAATAAAAAATGGGGTTGAAGCTGTTGCCTCAAACTTACCAGCTCGGCCTCTTTGTTTAACGTTTGGGCCTGCAACAACTGGTCCTGCCTTTGCTTTTCGTCCCTGAAATAGAACCAAAGGTACATGAACACCGACAGCAGGGTGATGTTGAGCAAATTGAAAAAATACCTTACCGGTGTGGCTGAATCAACAAACGAAAGGTATGTTGGGTTATCACTGAACAGGTACCTTACAATTGCATTAAAGCCCAGCGTTACAATAATGGTAAGGATGAGCACCCAAAGCCGGGTATAAAATATGTTCCCTCTTGCCGGCCTGTAAAATTTGATAATGTTATAGGTGCTTACCCCTGCTGTTAATATAAAGGTATGGTTGATGAGCGCATCAACAACTGTTATATACAAGGGCAGGCCGAAGGTGCGCAGCACCAATACATGCGCCCCCGCAAAAAAGAGCCCCACACCGATATAAACGGTGATAAAACGTTTAGATGTAAATTCTATCTCAGGCAATTTGAGCTAAGGCTATGCGGGGTTGGATCATCTGCTCAATGGCTTCTGCACGATGATGAATATAATCAATATAGGAAAGCGCATTATCCGTTTCATGAATGCGTGAGTATAGCTCCATGCCATCCGTAAATTCGCGTACCTCTTTCATCTCGCACACATCAATAAACTGCCAGCGTACCGCGTTCAGCTCTTCGCTTATAAATGCATCTTCTTCGCGTCCGCCAATAAGGCGGGCTTTTAAGAAGGCTTCATTTGAATTTCGTGCTTCAATAAGCCTCACCTGCTCATCAAACTGAGGCGTGTGATCGCCATTGCCGCTGATTACTCTAAACACCAGTTTTGTTATATACCAATTCATAAGTTAAGTTATTTGTTTTAAAAGCTTTTAATATCAATGCCACCAAAAATGGTCACCCCTTTCAGCACAAGCACCTTGTTAGATGGGGTGTTATGCTCTCTTACCGGGCGCTTGTCTTCAATGCCGCCAAGCACAGCCACGATCTCCGATTGAATTTCCCAGTTGGCCGGAATAATTAAGAGGCAGCCGCCAAATACCTGTGTTACTTCAAGAATTACGTTGCCGTTGATGTCGGCCTGGCTAAGGTTTATTTCGGCACCTCCAAATACGCAGGTTACCTCGCCCCCTTTAAAGTCTTTTGAAATAACATTTTTCTTAACCCCCCCGAACACGGATACCGAATCGATCATGTTTTCCCTGTTCTCTTCCTCACCGGTATAATTGCGGCACTTTTCCCTCCACTCTTTCCAGCGCTCTTTCCTGCGGCCGGCAGTCGTTATCATAATTAAGCCCACAAAAATGATCAGGCCGGGCCATAAAAAGTTTTCGAGCTGCGTTTGCGGGAAAATATCATCAATAAGCAGGATGCCGCCTATTGCAACAAGGATCACCCAGCTGATGTGCTTAAAATCGTGCTTGATCCCGGTATATAAACCGATCACTACAATTAACATTTCCCAGGTGAACATCCACTGGGGGAATACAACACCCACCTGTTTGGCCATTAACACGGCACCCACCGCCACCACAAAAATCCCGCTGAAAATGCGGCCTTTTGTACTGTGCATATGTTCCCACTTATCCTTTGGTTCTTTTAAATCGCTCATGCGCTTTGTAATTAACACCACAAACGTAAGCAGATAAACGATACCTTTTTACAGGATTAGATGTACAGGAAGACTTAGTAGGTAAACCGGAAATATTCGTAGGTAAGAGGCGGTTTGGTCACACCGGAAAACAAAAAAAGCATGCGTAAATCAATACGCATGCTTTTAATTAAATCGCTTATCGTTTACTGTTTCACCAGTTTAAAGGTATTTACCTCCCCGCTTGCGGTAACCACACGAACAAAGTATACACCGGCACTTAAGGTTTCGCAACCCTCCAGTTTAACCTGGTTTCCATTGGTTCCATTGATCTTGTGATTAAACCTGCTGATCTGTTTCCCGTTCACATCGGTGAGTGTAATGGAAGCATCCGTTGTTACATCAGCGCTAAAGGATAGCACAGCATGATCGATGAACGGATTAGGGGAAACGCTCACCTGGTAGCTTGTTTTCACAAAACTCACCGGAACAATTTCCGTTTCGTATTCCGAGCCGTCAAAATCAACCTGGGTTAAGCGGTAGTATAAAGTGTTTGTATTGTTGGATGCGGCAAATTCAGCAGCTCCTGTATGCAGGTACCTGTATTGGTTGATCAGGTTGCTGCTTCCGTTCCCTTTCACCTTATCAAGCGTTACAAACGATTGTCCATCGGCAGAAACCTCCACATTAAAGTAATTGTTGTTGATCTCCGAAGCCGTAGCCCAGTTTACAAGCACATGATTGTTTTGTTTTAAAGCTGTAAAGCTGATCAGTTCAACGGGCAATGCCCCATTGCTTCCAACACCAAAAATACCGGTTGATATTATTCCGGGCTGAGAGCGTAAATATATAGAGCCATTTTGTGCTGCCACACCAGCTGTATTCGAAGTCCAACCTGCTACTGAACCGGCATAACGTGCCACATAACAATTAGACCTGTTAAACGATGACGTTTCGTTTGCCACTGTCCATCCCGGTAATAAAGTAAGCGTTGATCCGCCTGCTGTTTCTTCGCTCAATGCCCACGAACGGTTGATCACATTGCTGGTGATCTTTGTTCCGGTTGGTGTTAAGCCGCTGTATGAAGTGGTCACACTATCTGTTACACGTACAGTGAAGGTGTCAATGGTACCGGAATTTGTGATGCCAAAAGGGTTATACGTGCTGTTACCTACATAAGCAAAAGCCGATGTGCCTGCAGAAGCCCCTGCGCCAACACCTGCCAGGCGTAAACGGCCTGTTTTATTGGTAACGAAATAAGCTGAAACCCCTGCACCTGTTACAGCAGCAGCCGTATAATTATACTGGGTTAGTATACAGGTATCCAATTTAACAAGTGTGTTGCCGGCAAATGAGAACGTATTGTACAGCTTAACGCTTCCGGTAAGTGTGGCACCGTTCGAATTGGCCGCTACAGAAAGATTATAATACTCGCCACCTGCAATGGTTATGGCTGTTGTTGTGCTTGCATATACAACTGTTCCTGCAGGACAACTTAGCGTTCCTGTTCGTGTTAATGTGCCATAAATATTAATTACCGAAACACCCAGCATGCTAACCGTGGCCCCGCTTGCAATATTCAGCGCGTTCACGTTTGCCGTTAAACCGGTATTGATCACCGGGCTATTTACAGTTCCTGCCGGGATCACCGCATTGCTTGACGCATTGGGAACCACACCACAGCTCCAGTTCGTGGCATTGAACCAGTTGGTATTTGAAGCCCCGGTCCAGGTGTTGGAAGAAGTGATGGTAACATATACGGTATCTGTTGCCGAAACACAGGTGACTGACGCGTTTTCGTTCCTTACATAAAAAGTATCCGGTGCATTGATGGTTCTTACTAAAAGCGGACCGCTTCCGAGTAAAACAGTCATGGCTGCATCATCATACCATTTGGTGGTGTAACCCGAAGGGGTTGCAACAGTATTGGTAAGGCTCACCGAATTACCCGCAGTACATACCGAGTTGTTATTTACCTCCGGAGCAGCAACGATCAGTAAGCTGACATTAATGGTTGACGAGATGGTTTGCCCGCAATTATCATTCGATACCAATACATAATTGCCCGTATCGCTGGCAGAAAAATTAGTTATGGCATAGCTGCCTGAGTTTGCGCCCGAAACAGCAGAACCATTTTTGCGCCATTGGTGTGTGATGGTGCCATTGCCGCTCACAGTAGCGCTTAGCGTGATTGATGAGCCACGGCATACTGTTGTTGAAGGGCTTACATTCGACATGGAAGGCCCGGTTGAAATGCTGACATACACAGATGCCGATGTTACCGGGATGTTACAGCTATCCGTAACACGCACGGTATATGTGCCCGTATCTAAAGGCGACAAGGCTGTCATGTTATAAGTAGCAGCTGTTGCGCCCGATACGTTGATGCCATTCTTGCGCCATTGGTAGCTAAGTGTTCCCGTACCTGTTGCGGCAACGGTTAATGATACCGGCTCGCCCATACAGTTGCGGATATTGACAGGTTGTGTTGTGATGGCAACACCTTTTACAGTTAACCGTGCTGTATTAGAAGTAATGCTGCCGCAGGTATTTGTTATAACCACCGCATAATCCCCGGTATCAGCAACAGAAGTAAGTGCTATGGTTAATGTATCATCAGTAGCGCCAGAAATATTAACGCCACTTTTACGCCATTGGTAAGTAAGCGTTCCGCTGCCTGAGGTACGCACCACAAAACGTGCAAGCGTACCCGCACAATTTACCTGGCTTTGCGGCTGAAGGTTTATTACAGGTGAACCTGCTATGATAAAAATAGTATCTACTGCCGAATAACAACCGGTATTTGCAAAGCGCATAGGTGCATCGCAGTACCCGGCCGTTTCATTGAACGAAGATGCCGTTAAAGGCGTGCTTCCCTCGTGGTGAAAATACAAACGGCCATACCACGGTGCATAAGAAATGCAAGCCATATCACTAAGCGAATAAGGGGTCTCTGTAAATATTACCTGAGATGTATTTCCTTCTACGTGAAATTTAGACAAATTACCATCTCCCGAACGATACGTGATATAATGATTGGCTCCTGATTTTTCGGCAAAACCCCAACTTGCCCAGCTTTCACTCGTATACCTGTTGAGGTTAAATGAGGTTGTGGCCGCTACCGTTACAGCGCCTGTTGACGGGTTGATCTTATAAATGAATCCTGAGCTGGCATTCTGGTATAAAATATAATCCTCTCCCGATACCATCATACCACCGTTAGTAACCAGGTTGGTGATCACACCATTTAATGCAACACCCGAACCCGTTACAGCGTTTAAATTCGAATCGAGGGCCCAGATATGTGTGGCGTTGCTCGCATTCGTGCCCCAAGGGGCAGTGGAAGTACCAAGACTATATAATGCACCGGCCCCGCCATAAGTGGCAATAATGCCATCGCGCATTGTTAAAGAGGTTGGGTTTGTGAGGCCCGGCATACGGAACCTTACGGTGTTGCCATCTCCAACATAGTAGTAATAATTCTGGGTCACTGCAATTCCGCCCCTGTCGTCTCCCGTGTATGGATCATGCTCCACCGAATAGGCGCCTGATAAAACAGATGATGTGGGTTCGTTCCTGGCATAAATGGTATCTGTTCCGCCATAAAACTTACTGATGGAAGTTCCTGTTCCGATGATCGTTTTTAGTGAGTCATCATCGTACCAGCGGGTAATATAACCACCCGGCACGCTCGCGCTGTTCGTATGCGTTAACGAAGTGGTTGCCGAACAAAAAGTTCTGTCGATAACCACTGGCGCTGCAATTACCTGCTGGCTTAATGAAATGTTGCCGGAAATGGCCTGGCCGCAATTGTCGTTAATCGCTACAGAATAAGTACCGGCATCGCTGGTGGCAAAACTGTTAATGGTATAAGTAGCGGCATTTGCCCCTGTTATTCCTGTTCCGTTCCTGCGCCATTGGTAAGTAAGGTTACCATTACCACTGGCCACAACATTAAGGCTTACCGTATTATTTATACAAGCTGTTGTATTCGGGCTTATGGATGTAACCAATGGCCCGGTTGAGATCGATAAGGAAGCCGCAGCCGAAAGAACCGGGATGTTACAGCTATCTGTTACTGCAACGGTATAACTACCTGCATCAGCAGGTGTGAGAGAGGCTATATTTAAGGTCGCTGAATTGGCACCGCTTACATTCACCGTGTTCTTTTTCCACTGGTAGGTCATGGTTCCTCTTCCTGTAGCTACAACCGATAAAGAAACAGGTTCTCCCGCACAGTTTCTTGTATTCACCGGTTGAGTGGTAATGTTCACACCGGTAATGCTTAGCTTGGCGGAAGCTGAAAGTACGTTAATACAGGTATTGTTGATCGAAACAGTGTAGTCAGCCGTATCGGTATAAGAAACATTATTAAAGATCAGTGTGTCATTATTGCTGTTTGTAATATTGATCCCGTTCTTACGCCATACATAAGTGAGGTTAGCCCCTGTGGATGCTACGGTGAACATAGCCGGACCACCTGCACAGGCAGATAAAGGTGCGGGATTCCGTGTAACAACCGGTATGGTTGAATTAATAACAACTGTATCTACCGCTGAATTACAAACAGCTGTATTGAAACGCATTGGTGCATCGCAATAGCTTGATGGTTCCAGCATTCCGGTTGATGCAGTGCTCGCAATTGCACCTTCATGCTTAAAGTACCACCTGCCATACCATGGCGCATTGGCAATTGCAGCCAGGTCGCCAACCACAGCCGTGCTTCCCGGATCAAAAACCGGCAGGTTTGAATTGCCTTCTACATAATAACGGGTGATGCCATTCGTGTATACCGAATTTGAATGGTACGTGATGTAATGGTTTCCCCCTATCTCTTCCGCAAAACCCCAGGCAGCCCATGCGGACTCGGAAGGGAATGGAACAAAGTTGGTGAGGTTGCTTGATAACGTGGTAACCAGGCCTGTTGCAGGGTTAATTTTAAATATTACACTGCCCGATTTGTATAAAATAAAATCAGGACCGCCTGCTAAAAAGCTGCCCGTTTGTGTGCTTATTGCACCAATGGATAGTGCAACGCCTGTTCCTGCGATCGGGTTCAGCACCGAATCAACCTGCCAGATGTGTGTAGCAGGGGTAGCAGTGCTAAACGTTCCCCAGATACCTGTTGAAGTTCCTAAACTGTATAAAGCACCTGTTCCGCCATAGGTTGATACGATCGCATCGCGTTTGGTGTAAACAACAGGATTGGTTAAGCCAGGCATGTCACAACGAACAGTGCCAAGGTCACCCACATAATAATAATACTTTTTAGTGGCAGCAATGGCTGAATTATCATCGCCCGAATACGCGTTGTGATCAACTGAATAAACTCCTGATAAAATGGCTGTATTGTATTCATTGCGCGCATAAACCGTATCCTGCCCGCTATATACTTTTGAAAAACTCGGTCCGCTGGCCAATAGCACGGTAAAGGCTGCGTCATCATACCACCGTGTGATGTGCGAAGAAGGCACGGTTGCCGGGTTGCTTAAAAAAACAGAGCTGGTTGGGCTGCATGTGGTTCCATTGGCCGCAACAGGAACCGGTATAGCGGTATAAGTAATACGTGCTGCCGAAGATGAAACAGAGCCGCAGCTGTTGGTGATGTTTAACTGGTATAAACCGGTATCAGCAATGCTTGTTGAATTTAAGCTCAAAACAGGCTGGGTGGCACCGGCCAGCGGTGAGCCGTTTTTGGTCCATTGATAAGTAGTGGTTCCGTTATTGGTATACACCACAGGTCGCAAAGAAACAGCACCTCCGCATGCAGAAGCATCTGTTGGCTGGCTGCTGATAAACGGACCGCCTGAGATGATCAGTTTTGCATCCAGTGATATGGTTGTTGAGGCACTGTGGTTAACCACGCAACTATCGCTGATCGCCACCGAATAGTTTCCGCTGTCGGCAGCAATAACCGATGAAATGGTATATGAAGGCTGGGTAGCACCGGAAATATTAACCCCGTTTTTACGCCATTGATAAGTAACAGTGCCTGTTGCAGCTGCCTGAACCGTAAAAGTAGCTCCCGAGCCTGCACATGATGCCACGCTGACAGGCTGGGTGGTAACTGCCGGTGAAGGACACACAAGATTATAACGCCTTATTGCGTATTGGTTCGTGCCCTGGTAATTGCCTAAAAGGTCTTTCCGGCCATCGTTATCAACATCGATCACTTTTCCGAACAACAACGTGTTTGATGTTCCGCTTAAGGTAACTGCAGATTGAAAGGTGGAGCTGTTAATGGTTCCGGTACTCCCGGTCGATTGCATTACAGATGCGGATGTTCCGCTCATTGCAATCACATCATTAAATCCGTCTCCGTTTATGTCTTCTATATCAACAGATGTGCCTGTTCCACTCGGTAAAGTGATATTAAAAGCCGTGTTAAATGACAGGGTGCCCGGTGTGGAATTATTCTGGAATACAGAAATGGTGGAGTTTTCGCTGCCTATCACTATATCAGGACGATTGTCACCATTAATATCTTTAGACCTTACCGTGCTGTAGCCCGAAATATTCTGGCCAGACAGCGATACCGGACTGGCAAAAGAAACCGTGCTGCTTCCTGTACTTGTCAGGTTCCTTAAAATACAAGCCACGGAGCTGCTGTAAGCTAAAACCGCAACATCCTGCATTCCGTCCCCGTCAAAATCATTAACATGAATATCCCATGGAGAAAAAGGAGTGGTGAATGAAAAAGGCGAAGCGAAGCTGATAAAACCGGGGCCACTGCTGCTATTGAGGAAGCAGGTTATGGTGTTATTCGAATAATTTCCAACAACAATATCTGTTAATCCATCATTATTTAGATCTGCCGTGCCCAACGCATAGCTTTTGTTGCTGTGCGATAGCACCAGCGCACTGGTAAAACTAATCGACCCGGTTGTTGATGTATTTCTTAAAACAGAAGTTTGCGTGGTACCATTGCTTATTAACAGGTCCTGCGAACCATCCCCGTCAAAATCAGCTACATTGGCGTTAACCGACTGTGGTATATTTGCAATAAGCTGTGTGGCTGCAAATGAAATAGTGCCAGGAACGCTCGTGTTCCTTGCAATATATACCCCTGTTCCGCTTATTGCCCCGCATACCACTTCATGTTTCCCGTCATTATCAAAGTCTCCCGTTGCCAACCGGTGGTCTTCTGTACTTGACGTTAACGTGTAGTAGGCCGGTGAAAGGAACGTGGTTGAATTAATGGCTGTGGGAACACCAACAGTTAATTTAAACGTGTTGGGACTAACGCATGTTTTGCCCCCAACAGTAACATAAATTTTTTCATTAGGCGCACCTGCCGGAACCTGCACAACAATACTGCTGGTTGTGGCCGAGGAAACAAGTGCTTTCCTGTTGCCAAAATACACGAGGTTGTTCGCAGCTGTGGCGTTAAAGTTTGTACCTGTTATGGTAACCAAACTGGTAACCTGCCCGCTTGCGGGGCTAAAAGAAGCAATTGTGGGAACCTGCGCATAAACAGAAGCTGCACAAAAAGAAACCAAGGTTAAAAGAAACAACCTTAGTTTGTGGGGTTTAGTAATGGGTAACATCAATAAATTGTTAAAATTAAGTTTAAAATCGCGCAAATATAATTAAACACCAGTCATTTAGGATTAAAAAACCATGTTAAGTTTTATTTAAGAAATAGCGAAACGCACTACTTATGACCGGCAAGGGATCCTGCTTTCCAGGCCCAATAGATCAGTAAAGGATGAACGATCAGCAGCCTGGCCCAGCCGATCCCGAAAAAGATGCAATCAGCCGGGGTACAAGGGTTTACCTGTATGTAATACACATGCACCGTTATAAAAACAAGCAGCATCAGCACGATGATAACAGAAGCAAACTTTCTCGCGGGTTGATGTAACAACAATAAGGCAAGTACAATTTCTGCAATACCGCTGATGACATTCATGGCTTCATGAAATGGAATATACGGAGGGATCAGCTTTAAATAAAACTGCGGATTGATAAAATGATTGATGCCCGCTAAAAAATAAAGCAGGAATTGCAAGAGGACCAATGCAGGAAATTTATCATTCATAGCTGATCGTGAGGCAATGGTCATTCTTTATTTTTCGAATTATTGTTCTTCCTTTCGAATTTGAATTTTCGAATTTAGAATTTCACTCTTCTCTACTTTATTCCCAGCTCTTTCTTTAAGAACTTACCGGTATGGCTCCTTTTTTCTTTGCAGATCTCTTCGGGTGTACCCACACACAGGATCTCTCCCCCGTATTTCCCGCCTTCCGATCCCACATCGATCACATGGTCGGCCACTTTAACCATATCCAGGTTGTGCTCAATAACAAGCACCGTGTTTCCTTTATCAACCAGCTTTTGCAATACATCAAGCAACACACGCACGTCTTCAAAATGCAGGCCCGTGGTTGGTTCATCTAAAATATAAAACGTATTGCCGGTATCGCGTTTGCTCAGCTCGGTGGCCAGCTTCACGCGTTGTGCTTCGCCACCGCTAAGCGTTGTGCTTTGCTGTCCCAAAGTAATGTAACCAAGGCCCACATCATTCATCGCTTCGATCTTGCGAAGGATCTGCGGGGTATGTTCGAAAAATTTCACCGCTTCTTCAATGCTCATGTCCAGCACATCGTTTATGGATTTGCCTTTAAAACGCACTTCCAGTGTTTCGCGGTTATAACGTTTGCCGTTACACGTTTCACACTTCACATACACATCGGGTAAAAAATTCATTTCGATGGTGCGCATGCCGGCTCCCTGGCAGGTTTCGCAACGCCCGCCTTTAACATTGAACGAAAAACGGCCAGGCTTATAACCCCTGATCTTTGCTTCGGGAAGGTTGGCAAACAGGTCGCGGATGTTGGCAAACACTTCTACATAAGTAGCTGGGTTGCTTCTCGGGGTGCGGCCTATCGGGCTCTGGTCAATATCAATCACCTTATCTACATGCTCCAGGCCTTCGATTTTTTTATAAGGCAAAGGCTTCTGGTGCGAGTTGTAAAAGTGTTGCTGCAAAATAGGGTACAACGTTTCGTTGACCAGGCTTGACTTACCGCTTCCGCTTACCCCGGTTACCGCTATAAATTTACCCAAAGGAAACTCCACCGAAACATTTTTCAGGTTATTGCCCGTTGCACCTTTCAGCACCAGTTTTTTTCCGTTGCCTTTTCTTCTTTGCTTTGGAATTTCAATTGATTTTTTCCCGTTGAGGTATTGTGCAGTAACCGAATCCGATCTGAGAATATCTTCCCATGAACCCTGGGCTGCAATATGCCCGCCATGAATTCCGGCCCCGTAACCAATATCAAGAATGTAATCGCTTTCGGCCATCATATCCTTATCATGTTCCACTACAATTACACTGTTCCCTACATCGCGCAGTTCTTTTAATGAATCAATTAAGCGGTTGTTATCGCGCTGGTGCAGGCCTATGCTTGGCTCATCTAAAATATACAATACCCCAACCAGCTGCGAACCGATCTGTGTGGCAAGCCGAATGCGTTGCGCTTCGCCACCGCTTAAAGTGCGCGCAGGTGAGTTTAAGGTTAAGTAGTCGATGCCAACGCCTATTAAAAACTTTATGCGGCTGCGGATCTCTTTTAAAATTTCAGCAGCAATTTTTTTCTGTTTGGCATCCAGGTCTTTTTCAATTTCATCAAACCATTTTCCCAGGGGAGTTATTTCTAAGGCAGCAAGTTCTGAAATGTTCTTACCCCCGATCTTATAATGCAGCGACTCTTGTTTTAAACGTGCCCCATGGCATTCGGGGCAGGTATCAATGGTCATAAATTCTTCGGCCCATTTCACCACCGAGTCAGAGCTTTTTTCGTGGTAATGCCTGGTAATAAAAGGGATCAGGCCCTCCCAGGTGCTGTTGTAGTTTTGTGTGTACCCGCTATTATAGGTGTATGGAATAACAAGGGTTTCATCGCTGCCATGCAGGATCACATCAAGCGCTTCGCGGCTGATCTTTTCTACAGGATCGGCAAAACTGAACTTATGCCGCTTGGCTATTTCGCGCAGCTGTAAAAAGGTCCAGTTATCGCGTGGCTCACCTAAAGGTGTTATTGCACCTTTGTTTATGCTGAGCTTTTTATCGGGTATGATGTTGCTTTCATCCAGTTTGCTCACCACACCCAGTCCATCGCATTTCGGGCAGGCTCCGTATGGCGAATTGAATGAAAAGGTGTTGGGCTGCGGTTCGTCATAACTAATGCCGCTCCCGGGATCCATTAAAAACTTACTGTAATGAAAAGGTTTTTCATTCCTGCCTTCACCCTCCAGTAAAACCAGCGTGCCTTTTCCCATCTTTAATGCACTCTTCACACTTTCACCAATGCGGAAACGCGCATCTTTTTTTGCATCCACCCTGTCGATCAGCACTTCTATATCATGGATCTTATACCGGTCGGCCTGCATTTTAGGGGTGATCTCTTTCACTTCTCCATCCAGCCTTACCTTGGTAAAGCCTTGCTTGCGGATCTGCTCGAACAGCTCCCGGTAATGGCCTTTGCGGCCTTTTACCAAAGGTGCAAGAATAGAGATCTTTTTATGCTCGAACTGCCGGATGATGGTGGTAATGATCTGCTCTTCCGTCATCTTCACCATTTTTTCACCGCTCACATAACTGTATGCATCGGCAGCGCGTGCAAAAAGCAAGCGCATAAAATCGTAGATCTCGGTAATGGTTCCTACGGTGGAACGCGGGTTCTTATTCACCGTTTTCTGCTCGATGGAAATTACCGGTGAAAGGCCGTTGATCTTATCTACATCGGGCCGCTCCATGTTGCCGATGAACTGGCGCGCATAGGCCGAAAAGCTTTCCATGTACCTGCGTTGCCCTTCGGCAAAAATGGTATCGAAAGCCAGCGATGATTTTCCGCTGCCGCTTAACCCGGTAATGGTAACGAGTTTGTTCCTGGGAATGCGTACGTCAATGTTCTTTAAATTATGTTCGCGTGCGCCTAGTACTTCTATATATTCATCTTCGCCTGCAGCATCAGCTTTGGCGGGTGTATTCTTTTTAGCCATGAATTGGTTTGAAACCTTTTTCTTTACAAGCCACGAAAATACACTTATTGTTTCGGGTTAAAAAAGATATGTACATCCATTATTATTTTAGACTTGAATAAGCAATATGATGTTAACTAATAATGGATAAATATCTGTTATACAGCTAGGTATTGACTGAACAGCGTCAAAAACCCATAAAGTATTCACAAAGATTGATTTTGTTATTGCACGCCAGTAGATTGCATACTTCCCGACCTGTTTATTTCACCAATAAAGTATGATAAAGAAAGAGTACAGCTCATTTGCTGTTTTTCTGTTTGCATTACTCGGCTTAATTATAAGCTTTATTATTATTGCTCTTTTCGCGTGGGCTAACATAAATGTAAGTCTCTCAAGATTCCTGTTGGTCCTGTTTGCTGCAATGGAGTTGACTTTTGCTTGTTTTGGTATTTACGCAGGAATAAAAAACAGCCCCAATCAATTTAAGGCCATTGTTTTTAATTTAATTGGCATAATTGGTAATTTGTTCCTGATCGGATTAATGATAATGGTTCTCCTTTATATTGTACCAGGTAATCCGGATTTGAAATGAAGAACTTTTCCTACATAAAATGCATGTTATTTTCGGTTGCATGCGTTCTTCTCAATCATTGTGTCAGATCCCAAAATGCAGACTCGCTGCTGCAACAAGGGATCGAGCTTTACAATCATGGTGATTATGAAAAAAGCATTGTTGTTTTCGAAGGGCTTTTGGACGAGGCCAAATCAAAAAAAGACAACAAAAGCCTGGCGGTGATCTATAACAACCTGGGCAATGCCCATTCAAATATCGGTAAGCCTGTGGAAGCATTAAAATATTACCAGGATGCCGTGAAGATATCCGAACAGCTGGGTGATAAAAAGCGCACAGCCAAAACACTAAAGAACATGGGTACCCTGTACGAAGAGCAGCATGATTTAACGGCTGCATTGGCCCAGTATAATAAGGCCGAAGCACTGGCCACAGCAATACAGGATTCCTCCACCATAGCCGATTGCGCCAATAATAAAGGGGTGGTTTACGAGGTGCAGAAAGACTACCGTTCGGCTTTGTTGTCGTACCAGAAAGCTTTGGCCATTTATGAAAGGCTTAAGCTGGAAGACCGCATTTCGTTAACGCTGAATAACCTTGGTATCGTGTACAAATACCTTGGCCGTTATAAAGAAGCGATCGCTTCTTATTCGGGCGCGTTAACACTATCCCAAAAACTGGAAGATAAGTTCATGATCGGTGCCAATTACAGCAACCTGGCCAATGTATATGTGCTGATGCATGCCTATAAAAAAGCCATTGAGCTGAACACAAAAAGTTTGAAGATCGCGCAGGAGATCAGCGCGGTTAACATTATCATTTCCGTTTACGAAAGCATGGCCGATTGTTATGTGGGACTGAAAGATTACGCAACAGCTTATCAATACCAGCAAAAATTCAAAGCCATCAGCGACAGTACCTTTAACATCGAAAAAGCATCGCAGCTCAACGAACTTCAAACCAGATATGAAACGGTTAAAAAAGAGGAAGAAATTCATTCGCTAAAAGAAGCACAACAAATAAGTGAGCTTACGCTGAGTAAAAGGAATTACCAGGTGATCCTTGCATTAGCGGTACTGGTGCTAGTTATTATCGTTGCCTATTTTTTAATGAACCGGCAAAAAGTGCGCGCGCACCATTTACTGGAAAAAGAAAAACTTGAAACGGAACACAAAGAACGCTTACGCATCTCGAAAGACATGCACGATGACCTGGGAAGCGGCTTATCCAAAATAGCCATTATGAGCGAACTGGTTAAGAGCAGGTTTAGCAATGAAGCAGACCTGAGCATCCAGGTAAATAAGATCTCTGTTACGGCCAACGACCTGGTTGATAAAATGGGCCACATTGTATGGGCCATGAATCCACAAAACGACAGCCTGGACAACCTGATGGCTTATATGCGCGAGTTTGCTTCCGATTTTTTTGATGACACCGGCATTTCTTTACTCATCCATTTTCCTGACGATGCAACCGGCATAAAGCTGAACCAGGAAACCCGCAGGAATATTTTTATGGTGGTGAAGGAAAGCCTGAACAACGTGTTAAAACATGCGCAGGCAACGGCTGTAAATATTAAGCTCCGGATAGATGCAGGCCAGGTTCATTTAACAATTACAGATAACGGAAAAGGGTTTGACACCGTCAACACGCGTAAGTTCGGCAACGGGTTGATGAACATGAAAAAACGCCTGGAAGAGATTGGTGGAATTTATATGATCAGCTCTGTGCAAAATGAAGGAACAAAAACGGAGATGAGCTGGAGTGCCTGATTTAAAAAGCGGAACCTGAACATTATTCAAACAAGCGGGTAAGTTCATCGGTATTCCATAACGACCGGTCATAATAAATCTTACCTGATTCAACATTCAGGGGGCTTTCTATATTGTTTACATACAAGCCGCCCGTTCCCAGGCCTTGCGGCAACGGGTTGTTATAAGTGGAAGCCCATTGTGCTATTGCGTTCAGCCCGATGTTGCTTTCCAAAGCACTGGTTGCCCACCAGCCAATATTGTTCCTGCCGGCCGACCGGATCCATACATCGCTTTTTTGTAAGCCGCCAAGCAGCGTTGGTTTTAAAATAATGTATGCAGGTTTAATGTAAGTTAACGCCCGGGCCGAATCGTTAAGGGCATCCAGGCCTATTAATTCCTCATCCAATGCAATTGCTATTTTTGATTTAGCACAAACTTCCTGCATGATCTCGAATTGGCCTGCTTTTACAGGCTGTTCTATGCTATGGATGTCATACCGCGAAAGTTCTTTTAACTGCTCCAGTGCGTAATTGTTTGCAAAAGCCCCGTTCGCATCTAAACGCAGGGTTATTTTAAATGCATCGTACCTTTTTCTGAACGATTCCAGCATGCGGCATTCAGCATCAAAGTCCAGTGCGCCAACTTTAAATTTAATGGTATTGAACCCGGCTTCCGCTTTTTCAAATGCTTCCTGCAACATGGTTCCTGTTTCGTTCATCCAAACCAATCCGTTTATTGCCACAGGCTGATCGCCATTGTAAAAAGAAGTATCGAACAGCTTAAAAGCTTCCTGGTGGTTCATTGCCAGCAAAGCTGTTTCGAATGCAAAACCAATGCTTGGATATTGTTCAAAATCCAGTGATCCGGGTTTCATACCGTCATTAATTAAATCACAGAACCACTGCAATTTTTGTTCGAAACCGGGAACATCATCTGTGCTTAATCCCTTAAGCGGGGCTGCTTCGCCATAGGTGATCTTTCCGTCAGCGAGGCGCTGCAGGCGCACATAAAATACATCATGCATTTTAAGTTCATTGCGGGAGGTGCGCACCGTGTTTTTAAACTCCAGCCGGTATTTTTTAAAAGAGGCTTTATATACGGTCATCAATAGGAAAACTTATGGATCATATCACTCACATAAATTCCCAGGGCTATGGTCTGGATCACCACAAAAACAACAACAAGAAATAAAGTGCCAAGGCTGAGCTGTTTTAAGTATGCATTAAATGCGGGTGAAGGTGGCGTTTTTTGAACGGAAACAGCCTGCCTGAAGATGGGATAAAATGCAAGCAGGCTCACATACTGGATCCAATGAAGCGGGGAGGAAACGATGAATAACAACAAACAAATAAAAGCCCCGGCCACCAGCAACCAGTGGTATGACCTTGCCTTATCGAGCCCCATTTTTACCACAATGGTGTTTTTACCGGAAGCCCTGTCGTTATCAATGTCGCGGATATTGTTTGTGTTCAATACACCTGTGCTTAGCAAGCCAATGCATATTGCAGGTAACAACATAAACTTATCGCTGTACCAGCTCCATTCAATACCGTGATGAAGCACATAAACACCCAACACGGCAACCGGTCCGAAAAAGATAAAAACAAACACATCGCCAAAGCCGCTGTATCCATAGGCATTTTTGCCAATGGTGTATTTAATGGCAGCTGCAATGGCTGCAATGCCCAAAACAAAAAATAAAACGAAAGGCACATTTAAGTTGCCTGCGGATGCCACATATAATAAGCTTATCCCCGAAACAAGGGATAAAATAACAAAGAAGATGATCGCCCGTAACATAGCTTCAGGGCTGATGTTCCCGCTTTGTAAAGCACGCGTATTGCCCAGCCTTTTGTCGTTATCGGTCCCCTTCATGAAGTCGCCATAATCGTTGGCCAGGTTACTTAAAACCTGCAGCAGGATGGCAGTTATCAAAGCCAGTATCAAAATGGTTTTGTTCGATTGCTTTCCGCTTAAATCGGCAAGGGCGCTGCCCATCAGTATACCCGATACGGCAAGGGGAAGCGTGCGGAGGCGCATGGCCTGGATCCATGTTTTTAGTTGCGACATCGTTTGGCGAAGGTAGATGAAGATACGAAATTGTGGAAATGTATACGCGCGATTATTTGAATATGCAACAGAATTGACCGGTCATCACTTATTGCTGCGGGTAGCTTAGCCACAGATCTCACAGATTAAAATGAAAGATAGCCACCCCTCATCTGATATAGTCTGTGGCTGATCCTTTATCAATTCAGTTCTACACATACGCTAAACAATTCATGCAATACCTTACCTTTGCACCTTATTATACATGGCAAAAGATAAATTACACGATACCCATAAAAAACAGGAAACGGCAGTGCTTGTTGGAGTTGCTTCGCAGGGAATGAAAATAGAGCTGGCAGAAGAGTATCTCGATGAACTTGCATTTTTAACCCTTACGGCCGGGGCAAGGGTGGTTAAAAGGTATATCCAGCGCCTGCAAAAGCCGCATTCGGGAACTTTTGTTGGCGAAGGCAAGCTGCAGGAAATTGCCCTGTTTGTGAAGGAGCAGGAAATTGATTCGGTGATCTTTGATGACGAATTAAGCCCCTCCCAGATCAGGAACCTGGAGCAAAGTTTTCAATGCAAAATACTCGACCGCACCAACCTTATCCTTGATATTTTTGCGAACCGCGCCCGCACAGCACAGGCTAAAATGCAGGTGGAACTGGCCCAGGCACAATACCTTTTACCGCGTTTAACCCGCATGTGGACCCACTTAACAAAACATGCCGGGGGTATTGGTACGAGAGGTCCGGGAGAGAGCGAGATTGAAACCGACAGGCGCGTGATCCGTGAAACCATTTCGAAGCTGAGAAATAACTTAAAAGTAATTGACCAGCAGGCCGACACAAGAAGGAAGAACCGCGATGACAAGGTTCGTTTAACGCTGGTGGGTTATACCAACGTGGGTAAATCAACCATACTGAACATGCTGAGCAAAAGCGATGTGCTGGCAGAAGACAAGCTTTTTGCCACCCTTGACAGTACGGTACGGAAAGTGGTGATCGACAATATCCCTTTTCTGTTAACAGATACCGTTGGTTTTATCCGTAAGCTTCCGCATCAGCTCATCGAATGTTTTAAATCTACCCTTGACGAAATACGCGAAGCGGATGTACTGGTTCATGTGGTGGATGTGTCGCATCCCGGTTTCGAAGACCAGATCGAGGTGGTGAATAAAACACTGGAAGAAATTAAAGCCAATAAAAAGCCGGTTTTACTGGTGTTTAATAAGATCGATAAGCTGGAAGAACCTTTGCGCATGCCCGATGAGATCGAAGAAGGAGAAGAAGAGATCCCATATATCGATCGCTTAAAAAACACCTGGATGGCCAAAGAAAATGCACCTGTTATCTTCATTTCGGCCCAGAAAAAAACAAACACAGACGAGCTGAAGAAGGCTATCCTGGAGCTGGTGAACAAACACAGCAAGGCCACTTATTAAAAAATACTGAAATAGCTGCTAATTAGCTAAAGCCACGTTTTTTTATATTTTTGCAACTCATTTAAAATTAAACCAGTTTTACAGATGAATAAACACGCAGTAACACTAAGCGTATTAGCATTAGTTACTTCAGTTGCATTTGCGCAAAAACCTAAAAACAAAACGAGCAAACCAACCAAACCAGCTGCAACGCCTGTTGCGCTTAAAAAAGCTGATCCGCTTGTATTTACATACGGCAGCGATACGGTTTACAAATCGGAGTTTGAACGTTTATTGTCGAAAAACCGCAACCAGAAAGAAACACCTACCGAAGAAAGTGTACGTGAATATTTAGAGCTTTACGAAAACTTTAAAATGAAGGTGAAGGAAGCCCGGTTAATGGAGCTGGATACCAACGCAGCTTTTAAAACAGAGCTTGCCGGGTACCGCAAGCAATTGGCCAATCCTTATTTAACAGATAAAAAAGCAACCGAAGGTTTAATGAAAGAAGCATACGAACACATGCTTACCGAAGTGAATGCCAGCCATATTTTAATTAACTGCGGAGAGAATGCGAAGCCTGCCGATACACTGGCAGCATACAACAAAGCACTTGAGCTGCGCAAACGTTATTTAAAAGGCGAAAATTTTGATTCACTGGCCGCACACAACTCGGAAGATCCTTCGGCCGTGAGCAATTTCGGAAACCTGGGCTGGTTCTCGGCTTTCGATATGATCTACGCATTTGAAGACATGGCCTATAAAACGCCTAAAGGGCAGGTTTCAATGCCTTTCCGTACACGCTATGGCTACCACATCTTAAAAGCAAACAACACGCGCCAGGCCCGTGGTGAAGTAAAAGTGCAGCATATTATGCGCAGCACCGGGCAAAATGCAACACCCGAAACTGTTGCTGAGCAAAAGAAGGTAATTGACTCTGTTTATTATAAGCTCCAGTCGGGTGCAAGTTTTGACGACATGGTTACGCAATACTCGCAGGATGAAGGAAGCAAACCGAATAAAGGTACAATGAACTGGATGGCCAGCAACAGCCGCTTTCCTGAAGAATTTAAAGCGGTGGCGTTCGACCTGAAAAAGGATGAGACCTCAAAAGTATTTTCAACCCCGTATGGTTTTCACATCATCAAGCTGGTTGATTCTAAACCGGTTGCTCCTTATAAAGACGTAGAAGAAACACTTAAAACGAAGGTAGCCCGCGATGCGCGTGCAGAAAGCAGCAAAACATCTGTTGCCCAACGCATCAAAAAAGAGAACAATTTTAAAGAATACCCTGCCAATTTAAGATCATTTGCTTCAACCGCGGTGGACAGCAGTATTTTTATGGACGGCTATGTATTTGACGAAAACAAATTCAGCACGAAACCCCTGTTCAGCATCGGCACCACAACCTATACAGAAAGGAATTTTGCACAATACCTTTCGAGCGGACACGATCATTACGAGCCGGGCCAATCGGTGTTTATGAAAGTGAACAATACCTACAAACGTTTTGTTGACGAACAGGCACTGGCTTACGAAGAAGCGCAGCTTGAAACACGTTACGATGATTTCCGCAACCTGATGCAGGAATACCATGATGGCATCTTGCTGTTCGACCTTACAGATAAAAAAGTATGGAACAAAGCCGTTACCGATACTGCCGGCCTTGAAAAATTTCATGCCGCCAATAAAGAAAAATACATGTGGAAAGACCGTGTTCGTGTATTGGTTTTTAATACACTGGACGAAAAAACCAAAAAAGCGACCATGAAAATGGCTGTTGCAGGCAATCCGGTTGATGAAATAAAAGCTAAAATAAATAAAAAGATCACCGGTGCTTTGGTCGTTACAGAACTAAAAGCGGAGAAAGGCGAATCGCCCGAAACCGATAAATTGTATGATAAAAAAGGAGTGGTTGATATTGCAAATGAAAACAACCAGTACAAGTTTTACTATGTAACAGGTATTGTCGGTCCCGAGCCTAAAACGCTGAAAGAAGCCAAAGGCCTTGTTACTTCCGACTACCAGAATTACCTGGAAAAAGAATGGATCAAGGAATTAAGGGCTAAATACCCTGTTACGGTTAACGAAGAAACAGTAAAGACCTTGTTTAAATAATTAGCCGCAAGGCCGGAAAAAGCTGCCCGTAACAGGCAGCTTTTTCTTTTTACCGCCAGGGGCTTTCACTAATCACATAAATAATTTCTTCAATTGCACGCAGGCTGCTATATTTACGCGGTTAATAGCGTTTCAATCACAGGCAATAGCACCCCTGTTTTTACGTTTACACATTTTGAATAAATGAAGCATTTAATAGGTTGTTTTTTATTGGTTTTCGGGTTGATGCACCAATTGCAGGCTCAGCAGCAAGGGCAGATCATTGATGAGATCGCAGCCATTGTTGGCGACAACATCATTATGCAATCGGAAATTGAAGTGGAGTTCCAGCAGCTGCAAAAAGATATCGGTACATTGAACGACAGCGCCCGCTGCGCCATTATGCGCCAGAAAATAGTGGAGCGTATGCTAATGGCACAAGCCGACCTGGACAGTATGCCTTTGGCTGAAGAGCGTGTGGACATGGAGCTGGAAAAGCGGATCAAATTTTTCGCCTCGCAATTCCCCGGTGGCGAAAAAGAAATGGAAACCTATTACGGCAAAACCATCACCGAAATTAAAGCAGGCAACCGCGATAAGATCAAACAAAGCCTGATGGTGCAGGATATGCAGCAAAAGATCCTGAAAGATGTGAAAGTGGCGCCAACAGATATTAAGAAGTTTTACAATGAGCTGGATAAGCTGGATAGCCTTCCATACTACAGCGCAGAGATAGAGCTGGCGCAGCTTATTATGATGCCGAAGGTGAACAAGGATGCCAAACAACTGGCCCATGAAAAGATCAGCGAGCTGCGCGAACGCATTTTAAAAGGTGACAATTTCGGGACACTGGCCCTCATTTACTCTGATGATAAAATGTCGGCCCAAAAACGGGGTGAGCTTGGTTTTTTCAGCCGCGGAGACATGGTGCCTGAATTTGAAGCAGCTGCCTTTAAGCTAAAACCCGATAGCGTTTCAAAGATCATTGAAACAAAATACGGCTATCACATCCTTCAATTGGTCGACCGTAAAGGCGAGAACATCAACATCAGACATATCCTGGTAAGGCCACAGATCTTCCGGTCGGATATTGAGCTGACCAAAACCACTTTGGATAGTGTATTGTGGCTGGTAAAAATTGACACAATGACATTTGAAAAAGCGGCCCAGAAATTTTCGGACGATGAGCAAACAAAGGCAAATGGCGGATTTATCACCGAAGGGGCAGGAGGATCGACCAAACTGCCTGTAGATGAGCTGCCTAAGGACATGTATTACAGCATTGAAAAGCTGGAGCCGGGAAGTATATCGGACCCTGAGCTGGTTACTTTGCCCACACCCGACAGGCAACAGGTTTGGCGCGTCTTCTACCTGAAAAGTGAAACCGCACCGCACCGTGCAAACCTGCGCGATGATTACCAGAAAATGCAGGCGCTGGCCTTACAGCGCAAGCAGAATAAAACCATGCAGAACTGGATAGAAAAACATAAAACAAGTTTTTATATCCACGTGAGCGACAACTATAAAAGTTGTGCCCCCATACAGGAATTTTTAAAGAAGATTAATTAAGCATTGATGAATACAACGTTTAGTAATGATGTGGATGCAGCCAACGCGCTTCATCAGAAATATAAAGAACTTAAAGCAGAAATAGGTAAAGTGATCGTTGGCCAGCATGAAGTGATCGATGCGGTGCTGATGTCGATATTTGCAAACGGACACACGCTCCTGGTTGGTGTTCCGGGCCTGGCAAAAACCCTATTGGTACGCACCATTGCCGAAGTGCTCGACCTTGATTTCAGCCGCATACAATTTACCCCCGACCTGATGCCGAGCGACATTACCGGTAGCGAGATCTTAAATGACAAGCGGGAGTTCAGCTTTGTACGCGGGCCTTTGTTCGCCAACATTGTGCTGGCCGATGAGATCAACCGTACGCCTCCAAAATCGCAAGCTGCTTTGCTGGAAGCCA
>JAZKGM010000165.1:0-7797 GCA_040385895.1 Bacteroidota bacterium | reverse complement strand
CATAATCAAACCTTATGGCCAGGTCCATATGCTGCACATCTAACAAACGTGTTTCGGCAGCATGGTATGGTGCTTTTTTAACCGGCTTTGCAGGTGTTGCCTTCGTGGCAGCATTTTGTGAGCTGCTGTTTGACGATGTGCCGTTTTTATTTACTTTGCAGGCTGAAAAAAAGATAAAGCCGCTAACGATTATGCCTATAGGTTTGAATAATCTGAACATAAGGCACAATTAAAGAATAATTACTTAAACAAAAAACAAAATGCTTACCGCTAAGATAAACGACCAGCAGGTTTTTGAGATCGATACAAAGAACAATGAAATGAAGCTGAACGGAAAGCCTGTTCAGCCCGATTGGATCAGGATCGGTGATAAAAAATTTCATGCCATCATCAACAACCAGTCGTTAACGCTTGAACTTGATGGTGTTGACGAAACAGGCAAGCAGATGTCCATCCTGGTTAACCAGGTAAAATACCAGGTAAGCCTGCAAAATCAATACGATGCTTTGCTTAAGCAACTTGGCATGGATAAGCTGGCATCGGGCAAAGTGAACATGATAAAAGCACCAATGCCGGGAATGGTTCTCAGGATCCATGTAAAGGCCGGTGACGAAGTAAAAAAAGGGGACGCTTTATTGGTGCTTGAAGCCATGAAAATGGAAAACGTGATTAAAGCCACCGGGGACGCCATTGTAAAAAAAGTGGTGGCTACAGAAAAAACGGCTGTAGACAAAGGCATGGTGCTGGTAGAATTCGAATAACATTTAAAGATTGTATAAACAGAACGGCCAACCTGAAAAGGGTTGGCCGTTTTTGCTAAACAGGAATCAGTTTTGTGCAGGCACCTGGTTTTGTGCCACGAACAACTGGATCTGCACCAGGTCGTTGAGCGTTTGTAAGGTGCGGTCATCGTTATTGTCAAACAAAGGAATGGCAAGCGGCAGCGAATGGCCGGGGCCAACATCCCGGTTGTATGTTTCCATATGCTTTTTCAGTTCATTAATCATTCCCTCGACCTCCGTATTATTATTAAGCACACGCGAACGGTCTTCACTTAATACGGTGTTGCTCCAATCGGGCTGCTTTGTTCCGGTTTCATCTTCAATGATCGCTGCTTTAAGCCCATCACACAATACATTTATCTGTTGGGCTTCTGCACCCAGGCGGCTTGTTACCAACCGTTCGTTTTTCAGCAATTGCTCATTGCGCAGGTAATGTTCGGTAAGGGTGCGTTTTGCGTTGTAAGATGCTTGCGGGGTGCGGGCAAGGGCCAAAAAAAGACCACACCCTGCCACCAGTAAAATGGAGGAAACAATGGTATTTATTTTAGTTTCAGCCTGCCTGATCCCTGAAATAAAATAAACAGGTAAAAACAATACAAAAAGAATACCTACAGAGATCAGTCCCAGTTTATTGGCACCCGGCCAGTACTGGAGTTTGAAAAGAATAGCCATACAGATACAAACAGCAGATAAAGCCCCCAACAGCATCAACAACTTGTCGCGGGAACCTTGTTTCTCTTTAATTTTAAGGGTGGCCATCAGGGGCAGAAATACGAGGCTGAACGAGCCGATACCAAGCACCATACACGCAGACGCCCCCGATGTATGCAGAAACTTAAGCACAATGCCGATACTTAAAACAGCTGCGGAAAATACCCCGCTTATGATCATCGCTTTTTTCATAAAATAATAGTGTTTAAATGTGAGCAGAGATTTGGTTTCCTCTTCTATTTCATTGAGGTGTGTTTTATAAAAACGCCTCACGGTAGAGAAATAAAATTGTTCGAAGTCTCCGTTTTCTTCGAATTCTTGTTCTATAATACAGCAAACATGATCCAGGAGGTTTAACTGCAGGTCCTCCAGCTCAATGCCATTACGTCTAATGTCATTAAGTATAAAATCAATCTGCCTATCGCTGATACAATACATATTAAACTGCGGGTTTTATATCCAGTAAGAACCGCATCGTTTCCATAAAGTCGGTAAATTCACTGATCTTCTCTTTGGTTAATGCCTTGCCGGGAACACTCAGCGAATAATACTTCCGCATACGCTTACCAATGTATTCCGTTTCTGTAACCAGGATACCTTCCGCTTCCAGGGCATGCAACGAAGGATACAATGCGCCCTCGGTTAATTGAATTTTACCCTGCGTTAATTCTTTAACGGTTTGAGTGATCTCGTACCCATACATCCTCTTGTTTTCCTTCAGCAACTTGAGAATAATGGTTTTAAGTGTTCCTTTTATCAACTCTGATGAATAGATCATAACTATTTATTTTGTAAATTACCTAACGCAATTATACATAAGAAAATTATGTATCTAATACCTATGCGTTTAAAATATATATAATTATATGGTTTTCAATTATTTATAATTTTAACTCAATTGATAAAAAGAGCTGATCGATACCAGGATCTAGGTATAAAGCAAAAAAAACGCGGAGTGTATGCTCCGCGTTTTTCAATCTTGTGGTATAAGGATTTATCCTCCCAGCGACATTTTCAGTTCATGTACCTGGCTATCCCAAAGTTGGGTGGCATTGGCTTCATCTGTTTCTTCAACAAAGTCTGTTATCACGAGCGCCACATCATCGGTAAGCTCATCCTGGATAATTTCAAATTCAAAATATTCATCGGCCTTCGCATCTTTCCACCTGAACTTCATTCCCTTGTTGGCTGTTTTCTTGATCAGCTCGGCAATTTGCTCTTCTCCATCCCATTTAAATTTGTAGTTGTTGTTATAGATATCAACGTCATCAGCAAACCAGGTTGATAAACCCGATGGAGAGCTGATGCTGTTATATAAAATTGCTGGCGAAGACTTAACAGCAAACTCTAAACGGATCTTTTTCTTTTTCGACATTGCCTCTTAAAATTAGATTAAACGTGGCATTATTTTCACCAATGCCGTTGTGGCAAATATATGTTTTTATTAATCTTTACAAATTTTTGGGAGAAGTTTTTCTTCTGCCCTGTGTATATAGTAGTTTCGGGTGTAAGCAGCAATTATTCATTGCTGCTTTTATTCGCCTTTTTGCTTTTGGTGATCACAACAGGTCCTGCTCTTTTGCGGGTTTCAATAACCGTAGTTTCTATCGAATCTTTTGATTGCTGTTGCTTGATGATGACCTTTACGTCCTGTTCCTTTTTTTCGTCATCATCATCCGAACCGCTGATGTCTATATCTATATCAACATCATTTTCTTCATCGTCCCAGTTGCCGTCATAAATAATTTTATCGCCATCGCAATCAACACAGGCAAGCCCATCCTGCGTAACTTTATAAATGGTGCCGGTTCGCATGTCGTAATCAATTTCATGCATCATATCAACCACCCGTTCGTTCATGATTAAAACCGTTCCCACCGGGATGCTCAACGTTACTTCAGCCTGCTGGTAGCGGTATCCTTTTTCCCTATCGATTAAAATACCCCTGTCAAACCATAACCGGTTTCCATCGGGCCTTACTTTATAGTCTATCGCTGAAGCAATTTTTGCCGCTTCTTTCATTTCCGAACCTCGGGCTTCTTTCCTTATTTTTACTTCTATCGAATCTGTTAAAGAAGGTTTGATGCGGACAAGTTGCGAATTGATAAAAGGCAAATGACTTCCATTCTGGAATACAATGCTGATGTCTTTATATCCTTTTCGTGAACGGTGCCTGCGCCAGAACTTCCTTTTTCGCGATGACTGAAAGGTGATGACCTCATCATCCACATCGGCAGGCGTTACGTCAAAGTAAAGCGTATCGGCAGTCGGGTAAATAATATTGCGCTCTATGATCTGCTGTTCCGATTTGATCAGCGAACTGTATTTAACACCGGCAATGCTGATGCATATTGCACCGATAATAAAAAGTGTGGTATTGATCAGACCGAGGTAACGCAGCCTGATCTGCTTTCCAAACAGTAAACGATAAGACATAAATATGAGGCCAAGGATAAAACTTGTTACAAAACAGCCTATTCCCCATTTGGCATAGGTAAGCACTTCATGATCTATGGTAAAAGTACTTACGATCATGCTGAACTTTTCCTGTTCGTAGAACAATGCAAAACAGCAGGCCACTATAACTGACAATGCAATGAAGATGAGGAACAAAGCGAACACCTTGCCGGCTGTTTTAAACAGGAAGCTAAATAACTGCCCGAACATGGAAACGATATTGGCAAGTACGCCCTGGGCAGGTTTGGTTGTATTGCCGAACGTATTGCGGATCATGCGTTCGATGTTATTCACATCAACCGGTTCTCCCTTCATTTGCAGTTTTTGCGCAGCAGTTACCGCCTTTGGAATAATAGCCCATAATATAATATAGAGTAAAATTCCCGAACCATAAAAGAACAAAGCCACTAAAAAAGCAAGCCGGATCCATACTGCATCAATTCCAAAATAATCTGCCGCACCTGCACAAACACCTCCCAGCATTTTTTCATCTTCATTCCTGAACAGTCGTTTATTGTGCCCCTCATTAAACTCGGGCATATCTTCCGGTTTGGCCTGGGGAATGGCTATCCATAATAAGAGGTAAAGCAGCACACCCGATCCAAAAATAAAAAGAGCGATCAGGAACAAGGCCCGTATAAAAACAGCATCAATGTTTAAATAATTGCTAATGCCAGTACAAACCCCTCCTAATATTTTATTGCGGCTGTCGCGCCTCAGCTTTTTATTCTGGTGATGATTGGCTGTGCTGAACTTTGGGTCTTCGCGGTGTGATGATTGTTGCTGCTCTTCGCTCGCATCCATCTCCCACGGGTTTCCCATAATGCCGATCACTTCTTCCACATCATGGCCCTGGATCACGGTGTAGATTGAAGAGATCTTGAGTTGCAGCAATTCTGCAATGCGGGTTTCAATATCAGAGATGATCTCGGCTGCCCCCTCGGTTCCCGAAAAGTGCTTATGCAGCCCGTCAATATAATTTTTAAGCTTGCCGTAGGCAATTTCATCAATGGTAATGATGATGCCGTTTAAATTAATGTTAACTACTTTATTCATAATCGTTCAGGTTAGTTGTTGTTTGATTTATTGATGATCTGATTCACAGAACTGGTCAGTTCGTTCCAGGTCAGTTCAAGCTCACGTAAAAAGGTACGGCCTTCCTCAGTAAGCTGGAAATATTTACGGGGTGGCCCCGATTTGGATTCGATCCATTGATAACTTAACAGGCCTTCGTTTTTTAAACGGGTAAGCAAAGGATACAAAGTTCCTTCGACCACAATAAGCTGAACTTTTTTCAGCTCATCAAGAATATCGGATGCATACACTTCGCCACGCTGAATAATGGCCAGGATGCAGTATTCCAGTATCCCCTTTTTCATCTGGGCTTTCGAGTTTTCTACATTCATATTAGTTTTTATTAATCGTTAAAACCGGGTAATAATGGGTTTGGACCTTGTGGTTTATTTTGGGAGCCGAAGGGCTTTGTGAGGAATGTTCCTTAAAACCACCTACCGGTCTTTTTATGGAGTGCGCTCCCAACTTGCCACAGCCTGCCCCAAAAAGTAAAATTGCAAAAGAGCCGATCACTGTTTTCATAAGTCTGATTTTTTTGACCGTACAAAGATTGCCTATATTTTAGTACCATGCAATACAAAGTACTAAAATAAAATATAATTAACTGATTAACAATGGTAATATTTTATACATAGTACTGAATTTTTGAAAAAATATTACACACATCATATAGAATATGGGCTGTTATAATGATTATTTTAATTCCCGCCCGATAGAAAATCAAGTTAAACAGTTAGTTTTGCTTCCTTACATAAATGTACAGAATGCATAAAAGTATTAGCTGTTTCCTGGTTGATGACGATAAAGATGACCAGGAGATTTTTGGCCTGGCCCTTGAAAAAATTGCTCTTCCAGTAGCTTTGATAACGGCTGACGATGGCTACCTGGCATTAGAGAAATTTGACGCGGAGCCCGATTTTATACCCGATTTTATATTTCTCGACCTCAATATGCCACGCATTAACGGGATACAGTGTTTAACTGAGTTAAAAAAAGCTGAACGGTTAAGAGACATTCCCGTGATCATATTCTCCACTTCTTCCGAACAAAGCCATAAAGACCAGATAAGAACCCTGGGAGCGGAAGGTTTTATTACCAAACCATCCAGCATTAATGAGCTTGCCAAATTGCTTTCGGATGTGTTTAATAAACGGGCAACACATTCCTGATCAGCCGCATTCCCCTAAACTATGGCCCATACCTTAAAGGTAACTACGGTTATCAACAAACCCATCGAAGAGGTTTTCGATTTTTTTAGTAAGGCCGGTAACCTCAATGTAATCACACCACCCGGCCTGCAGTTCGTTATTACGAGCCCTTTGCCAATAACAATGGAGGCGGGATGCCTGATCGATTACAGGATTAAATTGTTTGGTATCTCTTTTAAATGGAAAACACTGATCAGTGTATGGCAACCACCATTTAGGTTTGTTGACGAGCAGTTGAAAGGGCCTTACGTAAAATGGCATCATACCCATGAATTCAGGGCGCTTGAAAACGAAACGACCCAAATGACCGATACGGTTGTATTCCAATCTCCCGGATGGATCCTGGAACCACTTGTTCATTATTTATTCGTGAATAAACGGGTTAAACAGATCTTCAGCTACCGGGGCCAGAAGTTAAAGGAGATCTTTGGTTAACAAAAAAGCCGCCCCGGGATCCGGAGCGGCTCTTGATATGTAATCAATCAACTATTATTCTGCTACTACTTCAACAGCAATGGTAACTGCCACATCGCGGTGTAAGTTAACAATAGCCTCATAGCTGCCAAGTACTTTAATATCATCCACTTCAATTTTTCTGCGGTCGATATCATAGCCCATGTTTTTTAATGCCTGTGATACCTGAAGCGGGGTTACCGAACCAAAGATCTTGTTATTGCTACCGGCTTTTGTCCCGATAATAATTTTGGTATCTTTTAATTGTTCTGATAAACCTAATGCATCAGTTTTCATTTTTTCGCGTTTTTTAGCACCCTGGCGGTTGTTTTCTTCCATCATTTTAATGTTTGACGGAGTTGCCATAATTGCTAAAGCCCTAGGAAAAAGGTAGTTATTTGCATAACCGTCTTTTACTGTAAGAACATCGCCTTGCGCACCCAGGTTCTTTAAATTTTCTTTAAGTATAATTTTCATTTTACTACTCTCCTTTTTTTGAAATTATTTTAAACCATCAGCCACGTAAGGTAAAACAGCCAGGTGACGGGCTTTTTTAATCGCGATAGCTATTTTACGTTGATATTTCAATGAAGTACCTGTTAACCTGCGAGGTAAGATCTTACCTTGCTCGTTCACAAACTTCATCAGGAAGTTAGCATCCTTGTAATCAATATACTTAATACCGTTCTTTTTAAAGCGGCAGTATTTTTTCTTTACTGGTGCATCGGGGGTTGTGTTAAACACCATTGCCGGATTGTGTTGAGATCTTGGTTTGCTCATAATTACTTTCCTTCTTGTTGTTTTTCTTTTTTGTTTTGATTGAATTCACCATTACGCTTGCGTTGGTTGTAAACCAGTGCATGCTTGTCTAATGATGTTGATAAGAAACGCATGATTCGCTCATCACGTCTGAAAGCAAGTTCAAATTTTGCGACAAACTCAGCCGGTGCTTTGTACTCATAAATGATATAAAAACCAGTGGTTTTTTTATCAATAGCGTAAGCAAGCTTTGTTAAGCCCCAGTTTTCTTCATGAACCAGCTCTCCTCCGTTTTCAGTAATCATGTTACGGTACTTCGATACAGCATCTTTCAGCTGCTCGTCAGAGAGTAC
>JAZKGM010000164.1:1160-8721 GCA_040385895.1 Bacteroidota bacterium | reverse complement strand
GCAGAGGTGTTGTTGATATCGGTTAACGCAAATACGCGGTATCCTTTATTATACACATCGGCAAGCAGCTTCCGCACAGCATAGGTACCGTATTTAAAGCTGAAATAAGAGTGGCAGTTAAGCAGCATGGGAGAAGTTATTAGTTATTGGTTGATGCGGTGATGTGTGATATTGGCCTGGTGGTTTTATGGCTTTATGGTATTATGGGAAACCACTAAGGGCACAACGGAGACGCAAAGGGTACAACGAGTTTGATGATCATACGAATTTGCTTATTGCCTGTTTTTTCCTTTGCCTACTGCCTAACTCCCATTCTACCTTCTATTAGCTATTGACTATGATCTATTAATTATGGACTTTCCTCTTGCTATTCCGTTAAACGGGTTCATTTCCGGGAGCTTAAACTCTCTTCCTACCGCACGTGCCACTGCATCATCGCCATAACGTTGCCGTATTTTATCCATGGCCAGGTATAGCTGCACCTGTTCCGGGGTCTGGTCGAATAAATTGTATTGATGACCGCCATGCACCAGGTGACTGAAGCGTACGCCAATGAGGCGGATGAGCATGCGTTTCTGGTACAGCTTATCAAAGAGCTCTTTTACTTTCCCGATCAGCACATGATCCAGCGAGGTATAAGGAATGTGGCATTGCATGGTGTAGGTATTAAAGTCGGCATAGCGGATCTTTACCGTTACACAGGCCGTTAGTTTTCCTTCGCTGCGCAGCTGAAAGGCCAGCTTTTCCGTCATGCCCACCAGCAGGCCCTTTAAAAAAGGCATGTCAATGGTATCCTTTTTAAAGGTTTCTTCGGTTGAAATGGACTTGCGTTCCGAATACGGAATAACAGGAGAATGATCAATGCCGTTTGCCTTTCGCCAGATCACCTGGCCGTTCTCTCCCAGCACCTGTTGCAATAACTCTTCGGGCATTTCCTGCAGGGTGCGGATCCACATCACGCCCATGCCGCGCAAAAGCTGGTAGGTTTTATCGCCCACCATGGGGATCTTTCTTATTGATAAAGGGGCAAGGAAATCTTTTTCTGTGCCAAGGTGGATCTGCCTGTAGCCGTTCGGCTTGGCTTCCCCTGTTCCTACTTTCGATACCGTTTTGTTGGCCGACATCGCAAAAGAAATAGGCAGGCCGGTTTGGCTGATGATCCGCTGTCGCAGCTCGGTAGCCATTTTATAACAGCCAAAAAATTTATCCATGCCCGTAAGGTCCATGTAAAACTCATCTATCGAAGTTTTTTCATACACCGGAACCGCTTCTTTTATGATCTCTGTAATTTCATTCGAAAATTTGCTGTACTGCTCATGGTCGCCTTTCACCACAATGGCTTCCGGGCAAAGTAACCTGGCCTGCTTCATGGGCATGGCCGAATGAATGCCAAACTCACGTGCTTCGTAACTGCAGGATGCCACAACGCCCCTGTCGCTGCTGCCACCCACCAGTACCGGTTTACCTTCCAGCTTGGTGTTGTTTTTCCGTTCAACAGATACAAAAAACGAATCAAGGTCGATGTGTACGATATTTCTGTTCATGAGCATGCAGTTTGTTAAGCCACAGATTACACAGGCGCCACTGCCTGATTTGTACATAAATGAGCAGTGATAACCTACTCATTTAAATGCTGATCAAATCATTTATCAGTGTAAAATCTGTGTGATCTGTGGCAGATACTGTACTGTATTTGGAAGTTGTAATCAATCAAAATAAATACACTTGCAAGTTTACCAATATTTTTAGTATAATTGTGCTAAATATTTTAGTATGAGTAAAATTTCCAAGAATATCAGGCATTTGCGCAGCTTAAAAATGTGGACACAGGATCAGCTGGCCGAACAGTTAAATGTAAACCGTTCGCGGATCGGTTCGTATGAAGAAGAACGGGCCGACCCGCCAACAGATATTTTAATTAAATTGTCAAACCTGTTCCACATTGCCATTGATGCCTTGCTGAAGTGCGACCTGCGGACGGTCGATCCCGGCTCGTTGATGAAGGTGGGGGAGAACCGCATTTTGTTCCCTATTGTTATTGATAAGAACAATAACGACCTGATCGAGGTGGTGACCGCAAAAGCATCGGCAGGCTATTTAAACGGGTACAGCGACCCCGAGTATTTTGAAAAGCTGCCGAACATGAACCTGCCTTTTAAGATCACCGGCAAGCACCGTGCTTTTCCTGTTAAAGGCGATTCGATGCCCCCATTAAAGGATGGCAGCTTTGTGGTGGGCAAGTTTGTGGAATCGCTAAAGGATATTACCAATGGCAGCACTTATATTTTAGTGACCAAAGAGGAAGGCCTGGTGTATAAACGCGTTACAAAAACCGGAAATTTCCTCGAGCTTCATTCCGATAACAAGAATTACGAGATGTACACCATACCCGCTTATGATGTGCTGGAACTGTGGCAGTTTGTATGCACCTTAAATGTCTCCGACAAAAAAGAAGACGAGCTGAACCTGGAAAGCATTATGGGCATGCTGCGCAGCATGCGGGTGGAGATTGAGGGGTTGAAGAGTTAATGCTTAACTTAAATGACTTGACGCCATACGCTTTTACCGAACATGGTGTTTTAATGTGAGCCAATATAAAAAAACGGAAACTAATGCGATGAAGCTATTTGTTATCATATCAACGATCTTGTTCTTAATTGTTTCGTGCAGGCCGGATCATAAAAATCAGCATCAGGATAATGCCATCAATTTTGAATTAATAAAAATAGGTCACGCTGAGCATCCTGATACAGGTAATAACCATTTTATCGGTGCAGGCATTTATATGCGAAGCATTCCCGGAGATTCGGTATATGTTAAGCTGAATGAGATAAATCCTGTAACGGGAGAGCCTGATTCGATATCAAGAAACTATGCAGTTCCGCTATGCGCGACTTTCGAAAATGCCTTACATGGCGTGATCGTGTTTATGGACAGTACTCGAATAAAAGACGGAGAAATACCCGGCACTGATCCCGGGCCAAATGCTATTTACTGCGGAGGCAGTTATATTTTAGCTTACAGAAATAAAGAAGGCAAAATGCGTTCTTTATTTTTCCGGCATCATCATCTTTATTTATCGTTCGACAGCCTGCTAAACGAACAATACCAGGTAACACATGAATTGGATAAACATCAACCCAACACTCACCTGTTTTGGGATACCGACTCGATAACCCGCTACTATTATGATCTGCTTAAGCTGCAGGATAGGATCATTTCGCCACCTCCGTTAAGGTCAACAGTTAAATTTACGCCACCTGGGATCAAAAACTGAGAAACAGAACCGTCAAACAATTTCTTCTGTGGCTTGTTCTATTCATAAATGTACTTAATATGATCAAACCCCGTCCATTCCAGATTGTAGCGATTATCGTGGTAGCCATAGGCCTGATCGCCTGGTTCCTCATGTTCTTTTAGCATTAACCTAGGCAAACCCTTGTTCTGCCTTTACGCAGAGCTTTACACCTGTTAAAGGCACTTTTTATAACCGGCTTATTTCGTTTACTTCGTATTTATTAATATGGAAGGCGTTATTCAAGCTGTTTTATATCAATATGATTATGGGTTGATCTATCTGCTTACGGTACTCTATTTTGCACTGTTATACTTCGGCATCGGGTTTCTTTTCCTGCAGGGGTGTAAATTCCTGGCTGCTAAAAAAATACTCAGCGTAATAAGCCCCGGTGCAATTGAACCCCGGCAAACCCGCTTCGAAGTGCTTCATTCCATTCAGTCCATCCTTATTTTCGGGTTTTCATCTTTGCCCATTATTTACCTCATCAGGAATGCTGCCATAACACTTATAGCTGATTCATTGCTTCATGTGGCAACCGGCCTGCTTATTTTAAGCTTATGGAACGAGCTGCATTTTTTTGTAGTACACCGCATCATGCATACCCGTTTTTTTATGCAAAGGGTGCACGTGGTGCATCACCGTTCAAAAATTTCAACGGTGTATGCGGTATTCAGTTTTCATTGGCTGGAAGCATTGCTGTTAAGCACTGTGCCGTTAACCATCGTACCTTTTATATCTTTTGCACCATTGGCCATTTTCCTGTACCCGTTGGCGAGTATCCTGCTTAATTTTGCAGGGCATTGTAATTACCGGTTCGGCAAGGGAACTTCCCGCAGCTGGCTTGGTTTTGCCACCGGCCATAATAAACATCATTATAAAAATGCGAAACGGTATGGGTTTGCGTTAAGCATTTTCGATAAACTATTTAGCCCCGATCATAAATGAAACCAGTTTTTATTACCGCTCTTGGTGCGTTCTTGCCCAACGCCCCGGTTAACAATAACGAAATGGAAGACTACCTTGGCCTGATCAATGGCAAGCCAAGCAGTGTGCGGCAGCGCATATTGAACCAGAATGGAATTGAACAGCGCTTTTATGCCATTGATAAGCAACAAAAAAGCACACATACCAATGCCCGGATGGCAGCCAATGCGGTACAGCTTGCGTTGGCAAAAAGCAGCATTTCGGCAAAGGATGTAGAGCTGCTGGCAACGGGTACCACGCAGGGCGATCTGCCCGTTCCGGGTTTTGCAAGCATGGTGCATGCCGATAGCGGCTTGCCTCCCTGCGAAGTGGCCTCTTTTCAGAGCGTATGTGCCAGCGGAATGATGGCCCTGAAAAATACCTATGCGCAGGTCAGATCGGGAGAAAAAACAAACGCCATCAGCGTGGGCAGTGATTTTGCCAGCCGCCTTTTTAAAGGCTCCAGGTTCGATGCGCAGGACGTTAGATCTGTTCCTTTCGATACGGAGTTTTTGCGTTGGATGCTAAGTGACGGGGCAGGTGCAATGGTGGTGCAGGATAAAAAGAACGAAAAAGGCTTATCGTTAAAAATTGAATGGATCGAATTGAAATCCCATGCCAACGAATACCCTTTGTGCATGTACACCGGTAAAAATGATAACCGTGAAGATAACGAAGCAACATGGCTTGATTATGCAAGCTATGAAGAGGCTTCAAAAGCCGGGGCGATCAACCTTAAGCAGGATATCAGGCTGCTGGATAAAGTGGTGCAAACGGGTGTGGCGCATTACTTCGAGCTGATCGATAAAGGACTTATTATTCCCCAAAATATAGATTGGCTGTGTTGCCATTACTCATCGGTGTTTTTTAAACAACCCATTAAAGAACTGATGCAAAAAGGCGGAGGGGCCATTGCCGATGAGAAGTGGTTCAGTAACCTGACCACAAAAGGCAATACAGGGGCTGCATCCATTTACATCATGCTTGAGGAGTTAATGTACAGCGGAAAACTAAAACAAGGTGAGCAGATCCTTTGCATGGTTCCCGAAAGCGGAAGGTTTATTACCTCGTTTATGTTGCTTACCGTTGTGGGTGAGGATGCCGGGAAACCATTTGCAGTGAGGGCAGTGGAAGCCCCCGAACTGGTATTGAACAAAACGGAAACATCCGAATGGCTCATCAGGCAATTAACGCAGGTATGGATCTCATTTGAATCGCAATTGCTGCATGTGCCCATCGTTAAAAAGATCCATGAAGGCAAGCTGGGTATAGACGATTATAAGCTTTTGCTGCACGATCTGCGGCAGCAGGTCATTGACGGCTCGCAATGGATCTCGAGGGCCGCATCGAATATCGATATCGACCTGTTTGAATTGCGCTCGGCCTTTATTAAACATACTGCGGCTGAGCATAAAGATTTCCAGATCCTTGAAAAAAATCATGTGAACATGGGCTGGCCATTGGCCGATATCCAAACCGGGAAAAAGAATATCGGGAGCATTGCATTAACATCCTTTATGTTCCAGCAGGCCGGCAAACCTAACCCCATCGACCTGTTGGGCGCTATGTTTATTATTGAAGGCATTGGCAAGCGGCTTGCCGGATTCTGGGGCGAAATGATAAAAGAGCAGCTCGGCCTTGACGAAAAACAGGTGTCTTTTTTCACCTACCACGGTGTGGCCGATGAAAACCATTTTCATCACCTCGAACAAGCCCTGAACCACGAAAAGATGAATATGGATATTGCAACCCGCATTGCACAAACAGCCAGGGTTACGGCAAAGCTTTATAAAATGCAACTTGACGAATTAGGTAATTATTGATACCAATCATGATAAACAATCTTGACATCTCCTCACACGATACGCGCGATCCAAATCCGTGGCTGGCCATGTACCTGGATAGCAGCATCCCCATGAACGACCACACCAAGCTGGCATTAATGCGCGATAACGATTCCCGCTCGGCAAAGTATTTACTGCCGCTGATCTCCATATGGTCAAAGGTCACCATGTTCTTTATCCATATTTTTAAGTTCGTTTTTCCCAGGTTGTTCAATTCATCGAAGATGTTGCACCGCATTCTTGCCTGGGGACTAAAACGATTTGTAAGCCCCGATGCCAACCTCTTAATATTCCGTCACTTCCATGTAGGCAGCGAGATCATGGAGTTTATTGCTAAAAATGTCCAGGATGTAGAGGTTGCCACAAGCCCATTAAAGCCATACACGTTTGATGATGTAAAAGATGACCTGTTCTTAAAGCACGACCTCAACCTGTATAACTTTGTGATCAATTTAAATTCGCAGCTGCGAAATAAAAATATTGTTATCAGGGGCAGGGTTCCGGTTAACCTGGGTATGATCACAGAAGGGCGCTTCAACCACATCGAGTTCCCTAAAAAATGGACCAATATACTCGACCTTCGTTCGTCTATCGAGCTGTTCACTCCTTTCTACCAGTTCTTCCTCACCTCGAACGATTTTGTAAGGGCTTCCAACTCCCTGCAGCTTGATGAAACGATCGGTATTTACACTTCGCAGATCTTAAAAGCACCTGCACACCTGGGGCTTATTAATAACAAACACCCTATGGTTCCAGATACCACATACAGTGCCGCTTATCGCCTGGTGCTGCATGGCCTTGCAGCCGAAACGCTTCATGCCATCCTGGTAAATATGAAGCAGAACAGCAATAAGGATGGGGTGTTGACCCCTGTTTAAGAAATAACATTTTCTTTACCTTAAGCAGGCCGGCTTTTATGGCACGATGGTGTAAAATCCTTTTCTTTGAAGCGTGAAAAGATCAATTATTAAAAAAGCAGGCATTGCACTGCTGGTCATTTTTATTGTCATCCAGTTTATTCCCACCCTTAAAAACACCGGTAACGCAGCCGGGCCTGATGATATTTCAACGGTTACCCATATTCCGGGAGAAGTGCAGCAGATCTTAAACAACAGCTGTTACGATTGCCACAGCAACAAAACCACTTATCCATGGTATAGCAGGATCCAGCCTGTGGGATTATGGCTTAACCATCATATTGATGAAGGTAAACACAAACTTAATTTTAGCGAATTTGCTGCCTATAAACTGAAGCGTCAATTGCATAAGCTGGATGAGGTAGTGGAAACCATCGGGGAGCAGGAAATGCCATTGGAATCCTATACGCTTATCCATAAAACTGCGGTATTGAATGAAGAGCAGAAACGGATTGTGATATCCTGGGCCAGGCAAAGCAGGCTTCAATTAGAGGATACCATAAGGTGAGCCTGGTTCCAGGCCGTTTGTAAAATAAATA
>JAZKGM010000164.1:0-1150 GCA_040385895.1 Bacteroidota bacterium | reverse complement strand
ACATTTTTAGTTTGTCGCCAAATTCTTGGGCGATGCCGTTTTTTATATTTTATTTCACCTCGCAAATACATTGCGAAGTAAGCGTAGTTACTTTGCATCATCGAACAGGAGCAAACACCAGGCTAAGTTTTACACAACATTGTTTTTAGCAGCCGTTTGACTGAAATTCGGAACATAGAGCAGAAATAACAATTATTATGAGCACAGATAACAAAGAAAAATTAAAAGCATTACAGTTAACCATCGACAAGCTGGAAAAAACGTACGGAAAAGGCACGATCATGAAACTTGACGGGGGAACTGTTGAAGGAGTGGAATCGATCTCAACAGGCTCGCTGGGCCTGGACATTGCCTTGGGTATTGGCGGGTTTCCCACAGGCAGGATCATCGAGATCTATGGCCCGGAATCATCGGGTAAAACCACACTGGCACAACATGCCATTGCACAGGTTCAGAAAAAAGGAGGCATGGCTGCGTTTATTGATGCGGAGCATGCATTTGATAAAGGCTACGCACAGAAGTTGGGAATTGACGTGGATAATCTCCTGGTATCGCAACCGGATGACGGGGAACAGGCGCTGGAGATCGCTGATGCATTGATCCGTTCGGGCGCTATTGATATTATTGTGATCGACTCGGTGGCTGCACTGGTTCCTAAAGCAGAGATTGAAGGCGATATGGGCGACAGCAAGATGGGGCTGCAGGCACGTTTAATGAGCCAGGCGCTTCGTAAGCTTACCGGAACGATCAATAAAACGGGCTGCATCTGTATCTTTATTAACCAGCTTCGTGAAAAAATAGGGGTGATGTTCGGAAACCCGGAAACAACCACCGGTGGTAATGCCTTGAAATTTTATGCTTCTGTTCGTTTGGATATCCGCAGGATCGGGCAGTTAAAAGAAGGCAATGATATTATCGGTAACCGCACCAAAGTAAAAGTGGTGAAGAATAAAGTTGCGCCACCGTTCCGTACGGTAGAATTTGATATTATCTATGGAGAAGGAATTTCTAAGGTTGGAGAGATCGTGGATATAGGTGTTGAAATGGATATTGTGAAAAAGAGCGGATCATGGTTCAGCTACAATGATACCAAGCTGGGGCAAGGGCGCGATGCGGTTAAGCAATTGTTTACTGATAACCCTGAGCTTGC
>JAZKGM010000163.1:0-7239 GCA_040385895.1 Bacteroidota bacterium | reverse complement strand
TTTGCCTTACCAGTATTCAAAATTAGAAGAACACATCACCACCGATGTACTGATTATCGGGTCGGGCATTTCGGGAGCTTTAAGCGCTCATTACCTGGTAAAGGAAGGGTTTAATTGCGTGGTGGTTGATGAACGTTCTATTGCGCTGGGCAGCACCTGTGCCAGTACTTCGTTATTGCAATATGAATTAGACGAACCCTTACATGCTTTAAAAAAGAAGATAGGAAATTATGCTGCCAACAGGGTTTATGATATGTGCAGCCAATCCATTGATACCATTGAAGAGATTTGCAAAACCATTGGTTGCGGTGAATTTACGCGAAGGCCAAGCCTGTATTACGCAGCCTATAAAAAGGACGCACAAACAATAAAAGACGAGTACGAGGCCAGGAAGCAGCTGGGTTTTAAAATGGAGCTGCTTTCCGAAAAAGATATCAGGGATCAGTTCGGGTTTGCCGCTCCCAATGCCATCCTGTCGCAGCAAGGTGCCTGCCTCGATGCTTATTCGTTTACCCATGCGCTGCACCAGCACGGCATCAAAAAAGGATTAAAAGTATACAACCGCACTTCCATTACCGATATTGAATATAAGAAGAAGGGAGTGGTGGCAAAAACAAGCGGGAATTTTAGCATTCGTGCAAAAAAGGTAGTGAATGCCACGGGTTACCAGGTTGGTCATTTTATTGATCAGAAAATTGTGACCCTTCATTCTACCTACGCCATCGTATCCGAGCAGCTATCGTCAAAGGCAAAAACATGGAGCCGTGAAGCCATGATCTGGAACACTGCAGATCCCTACCTGTATATGCGGAAAACGGATGATAACCGGATCATCATCGGGGGACGGGACGAAGAGTTCTTTTCACCCGCCAAACGCGACAGGTTGCTCGCAAAAAAATCGCTGCAACTCGAACAGGATTTTTTTCGCCTGTTTCCGGAGGTGGAATTTAAACCTGAATTTTGCTGGACGGGGACTTTCGGCATCACCAAAGATTCGTTGCCATATATTGGCGAGCATGCCACAACACCACACACCTATTATGCATTAGGTTTTGGCGGTAACGGGATTACCTTTAGTGTAATTGCTGCACAACTGATAGCAGATGCAATTACAGGGAGAAAAAATGCAGATGCCCGGCTTTATACCTTTGAACGATAAGGTCCATAAAAAAGAGGGAGCTACTTTATAAAAGTTAACTGCCCTCTTTTTACTAAATCAAAAATGAAAAAGATTTAAATCTTGATTTGGTGTTAAGCCGTTATAAAACGGATTATTTTGTTGTTTCGCGGTCAATGCTGGTCCTGTCGCTGTCGCGTTCGCTGGCAGCAGGATTAACAGTTGGTTTGTGAGAAGTTTCGTTCACTGAAGTCTCTTTTGATTTACCTGTAGGATAAGCATCTTTATCCTGTTCTTCTTTCAGGTCGTTTGTATCTGTTCTTTCCGAAGGATTTTTTGATGCGTAAGGATCGGTCCTTTTTTCATCCGGTGAAGGAGTAGTTGGATCCGGTTCTACATGAGGTTGTTTGCGGATCGGGTCCTGGTCGGGGCTTGGCTGTTTGCCCGGGTTAGGGATCTGGCTATTCTGGTTGGTGTTTGTAGGCTGGTTGGTAGCAGTTGGCTGCTGGTTCTGGTTTGTTGTAGCCTGAGGAGTTGGAGTTTGTGTTGGGTTACCCGTTTCCTGGTTTGGGTTACGGGTATTTTGATTTTCTGAAGTTTTCATAATTCTGTTTATTTAATAAAGTTGATACGATAAGTGACAGAAATATTGTGCCATGTTGTTTGGGAACTGCTAACATCAACGTGAATAAGGCTTTTCAACCGTTGTGTGTTTTATTGCTCAACTTATCGAGGAAAAAAAATACACTTTCACACCCCGAACGAATAAATTAATGCTCACTTTACCCGTTTATAATTTCCCCTCCGTTCGGGTGCAATACCTGCCCGGTAATAAAAGAGGCCGCTTCGCTGGCCAGGAACAAATAACATCCTGCTATCTCTACCGGCTGCCCCGGCCGTTTCATAGGCGAATCGCTGCCAAATGTTTTGATCTGTTCCGGTTTCATGCTGCTTGCTATTAAAGGAGTCCACACCGGACCCGGGGCAACTGCATTTACACGGATCTTCTTTTCAACCAGTGATGCCGCCAATGACCTGGTAAACGAAACAACCGCCCCTTTTGTAGCGGAGTAATCCAGTAAATGTGCGCTTCCCCGGTAAGCAGTAACACTTGCCGTATTGATAATGGAAGCCCCGGCTTTTAAATATGGAAGCGCAGCTTTCACCATATAGAACATGGAAAACACATTCAGCTCAAATGTTTTTACCAGTTGCCGGCTGCTGATTTCAGCGATGGAATCTTTGGGGTAATGGGTGCCTGCATTATTCACTAAGATGTCAAGCCGGCCGAAATGTTTCACCACACGCTCCACCATCTTCACACAGGTGTTTTCTTTGGCAACATCTCCCGGAAGCAACAGGCATCTTTTGCCATAATGTTCTTCCACATAAGCCTGTGTTTGCAGGGCATCTGTTTTTTCACCAGGTAAATAGGTAATGGCCACATCGCAGCCTTGCTTTGTAAATGCAACAGCAGTGGCCTTGCCTATTCCGCTATCCCCGCCCGATATCAACGCTACCTTTCCTTTAAGCTGGCTCCCGCGTTCAATAAATCCATTATCAAAAACCGGTTCAGGCACCATGTTATGTTCCTGCCCGGGTTTTACCTGCTTTTTTTGTTTGGGATGGATGATGCGTTTGCTGCCGTTTTTTTTCATAATGATCGTTTTGCAGTTGGTTTGAGTTCAACAATAATTCCACAATGAAACAAGCTTATATGCCCCGCATATTGATCGTATAATTTATGGCACGATGCCTGCGGTTTTAGTTGATCAACTTAAACAATACGATAATGAGCAACAAAAAATTAAATAACGATGCCGATCTTACTGATGAAGATCTGAAAGCCCTTGGTGATGCCGATGATAATCTGAATATGGACGGAGGCGATGATGAGCAATTGAGAAACCGCCAGTTCAAGACGGACTTTTCGGGTGAGGACCTGGATGTGCCCGGAAGTGAAAACGATGATGACATGGAAGACATTGGCAGCGAAGATGAAGAAAACAACCTTTACAGCATTGGTGGCGACAACCACGATGACCTCGAGGAAGACCCTAACAGGATCTGATCGCAGGTTTCAATGTTCTTTTAAATGCTATTAATACATAAGCAATAACATTATGAAAGCAGAGTATGTAAACAATGACCAGGCTGAACAAAGTAAGCTCACATTGGACGAGAAAGTGAAAGAAGACATCCGTAAATATGCCGATCAGGGCCGTGATGCGATTGATAACCGCATCAAAGAACTCGACAGCTCCTGGGATGTGGAACGCACCCTTCAGCTTAACACGGCCATACTTGTGCTGGGCGGTATTTTATTATACAGCAACAATAAAAAGTGGGCAATACTTTCCATATTCGCCACCGCCATTTTAGCACAGCAGGCCTTTATGGGAAACTGCGGACCATTTAAGTTCATGAAAATTTTCGGGGTAAGGTCGCGTAAAGAGATCGATAAAGAAAAATTTGCGTTAAAGGCATTACGTGGAGATTTTGATAACATCAAGAATGATATTGAAAAGGCCTGGGAATCGGTGAAAGATAAAGAAGACAAAAGGCCCATTGGCTTTTTGAAAACCTAGTTCACCAGTTTACATAATAAGAAACGGGTAGTGAGCAATCGCTTCCCGTTTTCTTTTACCATGATCAACAATTATTAATAAAAAAGCAGCACGGGTTACCTGTGCTGCTTTTTTAGTTGTTATTGATAATAAAAGATCTACTTCTTTCCGAATATTGCCCCGCCAAGGATAATTGCTCCAAGGAAAAGAATAATAAAAATAAAGAATAGAACCTTAGCAATTGAAGCTGCTCCGCTTGCAATGTCGGTAAATCCGAATACGGCTGCTACAATAGCGATAAGAAAAAAAGTTGCTGCCCATTTTAACATAGTTGTATCGTTTAAATTGTTTATTAATGAAAAGTACAATGAAAATTTTATGCCATTAATTTTACAAATTTTAATGCCAACCTGCTTCTATTGGATTGACTTTGGCAACATATCCTGAAACAACTGTTATGAAAACGCATATTCACGATCACCTGCAGCTCTCTTTATTAGGATTCACCACCTTAAGCATAAAACTGGTGAGCCTTGGAAACATCGGCCTTTTACATAAAGCTTTTCAGTTCATCAATAAGTTGTTCATTCAAAGTTCTGTAGAAGTGAAAGAAGTGATCATCACTACCTACCTGTTTAACCTGAATAATTTTTTAATTGATTGCGATAACCGCAAACAGGTAATGGCCATATTTCCATTATGGATGCGTACCGAATGCCTTAAAATGATAAAGGGTCCTAAAATGCAGGCAAAAGAATTGGAATTTGTGCTGCATTTAAACTAAACGGACTAACAATACTCTTTATCTTTCTGCTACGGTATCCGTTCTCATGTCCATATCAGGTACGGTATCCATGATCTGCTGTGCCGAATCCTGTTCCATGCGTTGGGTATCGGGTACACGTTCGCTGCTGCAAGCAGCCAAAAGCAGCATTCCTAAAACACCGCCAATTAAAAAAGCTTTCATATGTTTTATTTTATTCCTGTAAACATCCTTACCGCTAATTTAGTTTAAATAGTAGTGTGAAATTTATTACCCGTACAGGGAAACCTGTTTCGACCAGGGTGTGATGTGGTTAATTTAAAACTTGCCTTTATATTGCCACTGGTTACCCGAAATCACTATAAACATGATCCTGATAGCAGACAGTGGCTCTACAAAAACAGACTGGGCTTTAACAAACCCCGATACAGGCGAATTTACCATTCACCACACCATTGGCTATAATCCTTATTTTATAGACAGCGAAGCCATCTATTATTCATTAAGCGAAAACCTGGTGAAAGGCTTTGACGCATCAACTGTTACAGCAGTTTATTTTTACGGTGCAGGATGCGCAACAGCAGAAAAGGTGGCCATTATCCACAGCGCATTAAGCCGGACCTTTACCAATGCCCCTGCCATTGTTGTGGGACACGATCTGCTGGGCAGCGCACGTGCCCTGCTTGGTAAAAACAAAGGCTTTGCAGCCATACTGGGAACCGGTGCAAACAGCTGCATTTATAACGGGGAAACCTGCGAACAGAATATTGACTCTTTGGGCTACCTGCTGGGCGATGAAGGCAGCGGAAGCTATATCGGGAAAAAGATAGTGCGCGACTTTATGCGCAAACGGCTTGAGCCGGAATTGCAGCAACGTTTTAAAGAGCGCTTTGCCATAGAAAATAACGAACAGATCTTCCGTACTTTATACACTACTCAATTTCCTAACCGCTACCTGGCCGGCTTTTGCAAATTTGCCGATGAATATGTAACGCATCCGTATATTAAAAACAAAGTGCGCGACTCCTTCCGCGATTTTTTTAAGAACCTGGTGAGCAAATACCCCCATTACAAAGAATACAGCTTTAATTGCGTGGGCTCTGTGGGTTTCGTTTTTAAAGAAATTTTAGAAGAGGTGGCCATCAGCTACGACATGAGGATCGGCAAGGTGATCCAATCGCCTTTAACAGGCCTGGTCGATTTTCACATGGGCATAGGAAAATAAAGCGCAAGCTCTTCACACACCAAACCATTTTAATACGATCGCTGTTTACCTTAAAACAGTAAACATGAAAACACTTGTCACTTTATTACTGGGCATTTTTACATACGCCTGCTCTGCACAAAAAACCCTTGAAACCGTATCGTTTGTTGATGTAAAAAGGTACATGGGAACCTGGTATGAGGTCGCAAGTTTTCCACAGCATTTTCAGAAAGGCTGCAACTGCACCGAAGCCAACTACAGCCTTAATGCAGACAATACCGTTGATGTAACTAACAAATGCATTAAAAACGGTAAGCTGAAAACGGCTACCGCCAAGGCAAAGGTGAAAGACACCAAAACAAACGCTAAGCTCAGCGTGCAGTTTGCCTGGCCGTTTAAAGGAAAGTACTGGATCATCGACCTGGCCGATGACTATAGCTATGCAGTGGTATCGCATCCAAACCGCAAATACCTGTGGATCCTGAGCCGCACCAAAACCATGGACGATAAACTCTATGCCAGATTAGTAGAACGCTGCAAAGCCAAAGGTTTTGATGTAAGCAAACTCAGGCGCACCTTCCAGCAATGCGAAGCTGCTTAGCTACTGACAGGTCATATACTATAAGTATACATTACTACAAAGGTCACAACGGAATCACGAAGGGAGGGCACAAAGACTTTCCGCATCGTAACGCTTTTCGTCATGAAATATGTTCTATTAACTATGTAACTTCCCCAAACTGTAAACCTCAAACCGTAACGCTCCTTCACGCCACCATCGCCTGCTTATTGTATTTGTTCCGGTATTCAACAGGCGAAAGCCCGGTGATCTTTTTAAAGATGGTGCGGAAGGCTTTGGTATCGTTATAACCCACATCAAACATTACCTCATTGATGTTTTTGCGGCTGCTTTCAAATCCCTTTTTAGCGGCTTCTATCTTCACCCGTTGTATGTATTCGATCACCGTATTACCCGTTGCACTTTTAAACCTGCGCTCGAATGTTCTTCGGCCAATTGAGGTAAGATCGGCTAACTGGTCTACGTTAAGCTTGTCGTGGAAATTTTGTTCAATAAACTCCTGGGCCTGTTTTATCGATTCGTCCTGGTGCTCCTTCTGCCCTTTAAAAATAATAAATGGCGACTGGCTGTTGCGGCCTATCTCGATCTCAAATATTTTAGACGAAAGCAGGGCCATATCGCGGCCTGCATATTTTTCAACCAGGTATAAAATAAGGTTTAATGAAGAGTATGCACCACCACTGGTATATATCCCGTTCTCATCGGTAATGATCTTATAAGGCATCAGGTTCACATCCGGGTACATGGTGCGGAACTCATCGGCCGCAAGCCAGTGTGTGGTACAGCTCCGGCCTTTCAGTAAACCCGTGGAAGCCAGTATAAAAGCACCGATGCATAAAGAACTGATCTCCGCTCCTCCCTGGTATTGTTCGATGATCCAGGGAATAAATGCCCGGTTCATCTCCAGTATCTTGTTTACATCCCCATGCACAGCAGGGATGATCACCAGGTCGGTTTTTTTCACTTCATTCAAGGTAAGGTCGGGCTTCACTGTAAATAAACCGCTGG
>JAZKGM010000162.1:0-3082 GCA_040385895.1 Bacteroidota bacterium | reverse complement strand
CAGGGGTCACCCTCAACCCGGTTGTTACCATTACCGATGCTTCCAAAATTGATGAAGCCAACTCCTTACATAAAAAAGCAAGGGAACTCTGCTTTATTGCCAATTCCGTTAATTTTGAAGTGAAACATAACCCCGTGTGCAACTCCGGCAGCACTGAACTATAATAACTTTTGGCAGCCCCGTTAAACCATACCCATGAAACTTGAATTTGTAAACAACGTAAATAAAGCAATAGGGTTTAGCCTGATAGATGCCGAAAGGCTGGTGAGGCTTTACGACTTTGACACGGCACAACCTGCTTTATTGCTAAATGCCATACAACAAACAATTATAGAAGAGCAGCAGCCGTTAAACCTGGGTGAGCTTAGCTTTATAAAACCTGTTAACTGCAACATGATCCTTGCTGTTTCTGATGAAGACACCGGGATAGCTTATATCGGCAAGAACACCTTTGTGTGCAGCCTCACCCTGGAAAGCTTTAAGAAAATGACCACCTTGATCCAACCCTTTACTAAAAAAACCAATGGCTACCAATGGTTGTACGAGCTCGACAACGACATTGACTTTCTATTTTCTCCGGGATAAGCTGGCGGTTCAATTTTGCGGACATTTATTCCTGCAATTTTTACACGGTATACCTGCATGATGAACTTTCGAAGGGTTAAACCCGGAGTTCAGAAAGTTTTTAAAGGCGTTCAGAAAAAAAAGCAGCTAAAGTAAGCCGGGTATTACTAATTGCATGATGGAGCAAGCCGAAAATCCGTGTAAAAGAGTAGGCCGTTTAATTAACTAGCCTAATTATGTTCGGACTTGGACGCCTGGAACTGATCATTATCTTTCTACTTGTATTTCTGCTCTTTTTACTGGTGCCCTTTTCGCTTGGATACTACATCGGCCTGTCGAGGGGCAGGAGGGAAAACAGGCAAAGGCAATTTAACAATACAAGGTTATAAAGCCGGCAACAGGCTTTTACCTGCCTGGGGTCACCAGCCCGCTCTTCTCCAGCACCCCGTACAATTCGCGGGTGGCTTTTCCTATTTCTTCCAGCTGTGATGATTTAAGCAGCACGAGGCGGCTTGCACTCAGGCCTTTTACCGGTGCACAAAGCAACATGATCTTTGCTGCGGCTTTATGGATGTATTCCCTTTCTTCCGAAGCACTGCGCCTGCTACCCGGTAGTTGAATTCTTTTAGGTGTTGTCATACTGTTTGTTGGTTTTAGCTGTTGGTTTGGAAGATACCACAAGGAAACTACCGGTTGGTTGTTGTCTTAGCGATGAACTATCCCCTATCAACCATGAACTTTCCAACAAAGCTCCTGCCCCAATTCGCAATGTATCTGCGCAGCAACATCATTTTTACGGAAACAACTTTTACCCGCATGCTCAATTCATTCGAATTGTTTTAATTTTACACCGTCAATGCAAAACGAAAATAAGATCACCTGCCCCAACTGCGGTACTGCTATAGATGTACAGGACGTGCTGTCGCACCAGCTCGAAGAAGATTTCAAAAAGAAATACCAGGCCCAGCTGGCTGTGGAACGACAAAAAACAGAAGCGGAAAATGAGCTGAAGAACAAGGCCATTGAGCTGGAGCGTGAAAGCCTGAACAAAGCCAAAGCCGAGCTGGAAGAAAAGAAAAAAAAGGAAAATGAATTGTTCCAGGAAAGGCTGAGCGCAAAAATGAAAGAAGAAAAAGCCAGCCTGGAGCAGTCGCTTAAAGCAAAGCTCCGCGAAGAGCAATCGGAGCAGCTGGCCATGCTGCAGAATGAGCTGAATGAAAAATCGGAACAGGTAAAAGAACTCAACCGCAGCAAAGCAGAAATTGAAAAGCTGAAGCGCGAAAAGGATGAAATGAAAGAAGCGGTAGAAGCCGAATCGCAACGTTCGTTGAACATCAAGCTGGCCGAAGAAAAAGATAAGATCCGCAAACAGGAAGAAGAGAAACACGAGATGCGTTTTAAAGAAATGCAAAAACAGCTGGAAGACCAACGCAGGCTCACCGAAGAAATGAAGCGCAAACAGGAACAGGGCAGCATGCAGCTGCAGGGCGAGGTGCAGGAACTGGCCATTGAAGAATGGTTAAGGACAAATTTTCCTTTTGATACTTTATCGGAAATAAAAAAAGGGGCGCGTGGTGGCGATTGCCTCCAGGTGATCAACACCCAAACCCGCGAAAACTGTGGCTGCATTTATTACGAAAGCAAACGCACCAAAGATTTCCAACCCACCTGGATCGAAAAATTTAAAGCAGATATGCGTGCCAAAAATGCCAATTTCGGGGTATTGGTCACCGAAGCATTGCCCAAAGGACTTGAGCGCATGGCACAACGTGATGGCATCTGGATCTGCACTTTTGAAGAATTTAAAGCCTTATGTTTTGTGTTGCGCGAAGCGGTTATCCTGATCAACCAGGCCGGTGTGGTGCAGGAAAACAAAGGCGAAAAAATGAGCATGCTGTATGATTTTTTAACCGGCAACGAATTCCGCATGCAGGTGGAGGCTATTGTGGAAGGGTTCACACAAATGCAAACCGACCTCGACAGCGAACGCAGGGCCATGGAAAGCGTTTGGAAAAAGCGCGAAAAACAGATCCAGAAAGTATTGCTGAACACCACACATATGTACAGCTCCATTAAAGGAATTGCGGGTAATGCAGTAGGTTCTATCCGCGCTTTGGAATTGCCGCAACCCGATGATGAATTGTTTTAACAGACCAAAGTGATTTATTGATATGGTTTCAACCCACAACTTACCCGGCAACCTGGCGGCACCCGCCAGGCGGGCTTTAGATTCGGCAGGCATAAAAACACTGAACAACCTTGCCAACCATACCGAAGCGGAAATTTTAGCTTTGCATGGAATTGGTAAAAACGCACTGCTTACTTTAAAAAAGGCATTGGCGGATGCAGGCTTATCTTTTGCTGAATAAAACAAACCGGGTATTGCAAAATAGCGTTGGCATGAATGAACAGCAGCCACAGATTGCACAGATTAAATAGTTGCAGGGCAACGCTTCCTTTGCAACTAATTTAAGTGATCATATAAGAGCAGAAACAACGGTCGCTATCTGTGAAATCT
>JAZKGM010000161.1:0-7564 GCA_040385895.1 Bacteroidota bacterium | reverse complement strand
CGCATCAGTAAGATAAACAGCTACAGGAAGGCTGTCGAGGACAAAATGTAACCTCCTTTCGCTTTCTTTCAGCGACATATCCGCGTTCCGTTGCTGGGTTACATCCTGCAAAGCGCCTATAACCCTTGTTACCTGTCCGTCTTCGAAAATACCTTTGCCCTGTGCATTCACCCAAAGCAGGATGCCCGATGTGGTAATTATGCGGAACTGGATACTGAAGCTTTTTCCGAAAGTAAATGCTTCTTTAAAACAGATCCTTAATTCTTCGCGGTCATCAATATGGCAAAACTGGAAAGCAAATTCCCCGGTTATGTGCGCGTTTTCATCCGCTTTCACGCCAAAGATCTTATACACTTCTTTTGTCCAGGTAATCAGGTTTGATGCCACATCGTATTCCCAGCCACCTACTTTGGCAATTGCATTCGTTTCATCGAGCAGCGTGGCCATTCGTTCAGAACGCGTCTGCATCTGCCTTTCGTGCGTAATATCAATACAGGTGCCGGTATATCCCAGGAACAGTCCATCAGAAAATTCGGGCTCACCCCTAACAAGCATCAACCTGTATTCACCATCCGCCCTTTTTAACCTGAACTCTGTATCAAATGCCTTTTGCGTGGCAAACGCTTTATTATATACGTTTAAATAATTGCTCAGGTCATCCTTATGCACCCCTTCGCTCCATCCCAGGTTAACCTCATCCCGCAGGTCGCGGCCCCTGAAATTAAGCCATCTTTTATTAAAATTGTAGTAGTTACCATGGGCATCACTCATCCAGATCTTTATGGGCGCTGTGTCAAATAATGTTTGTAGTCGGTTGTTGAATGATATACCTGGCAACTTGTGCTCCTTTTTGTTAGTAATGTAAATGCTTAAATATGGGGGTAAAAAACGCAGAATTATTGAATAAAAAAAGCACCAAACGCTTGTTTTATGTTAAGCGGCTGATATACTATACCATAAACGGGTGCCGCTTTTTTATTTAATGACACTTTAATTTTACTTAAATCTAAAACTATATGATTTAATAATGGATAGCTGATAAAAGGAATAAATACCTGTTAATTTAATTCTGCGCCTGGTTAATAAAAAATGTGCAAATCCCTCCGAACAAAAATCTTATTCCTATTTTCGCCACATGACGATCAAGACAAATTTTGCTGAAGAAATGCAATGGAGGGGCATGTTACACGATATGATGCCCGGAACCGATGAACTGCTGTCGAAAGAAATGCTTAACGGATACATCGGGTTCGATCCTACAGCAGATTCTTTGCATGTTGGCCACCTGATGCAGGTGATGACATTGATCCATTTCCAGCGGGCCGGTCATAAACCTTTTGCGCTGGTGGGCGGAGCCACAGGGATGGTTGGCGATCCAAGCGGCAAGAGTGCAGAGCGAAATTTGCTGAACGAGGAAACATTGAACCACAATGTGAAAAGCATGCATGCCCAGCTCGAAAAATTCCTGGATTTTAACTGCGGTGCCAACAGCGCGGTGATGGTTAATAATTACGATTGGTTCAAAGGTTTTTCGTTCCTGGAATTTATCCGGGATGTAGGCAAACACATTACTGTTAATTATATGATGGCCAAAGACAGCGTGAAGCGCAGGCTTGAAGGTGATAATGGTTTATCTTTTACCGAATTTACCTACCAGCTGGTACAGGGCTACGATTTTTATTATTTATGGAAGAACCACCAGATAAAGATACAAATGGGTGGCAGCGACCAATGGGGCAATATTGTTACAGGAACAGAACTCATCCGCAGAAAAGAAGGGGGTGAAGCCTATGCATTAACCACCAACCTGATCAAAAAAAGTGACGGAACCAAATTCGGGAAAACAGAAAGTGGTGCGGTATGGCTCGATGCTAAAAAAACGTCACCATACAAATTCTACCAGTTTTGGCTCAATGCTACCGATGATGATGTAAAAAGCTGGATCCGCATTTTCACCTTACTGGATAAGGCCAATATTGAGACCATGGAAGCAGCGCACAACGAAGCCCCGCACAACCGGGTGCTGCAAAAAGCGCTGGCAGAAGACATCACCATCCGTGTGCATGGCGAAGAGGCTTACAACAGCGCTGTTGAAGCTTCGGCCATTTTATTCGGGAACTCAACGGCTGATGCACTGAAAACCTTAAACGAGGAAACCTTTCTTGATGTGTTTGAAGGTGTTCCGCAATCTGTTGTTTCAAAAGCAGAAATAGAAGCAGGAGTTAATATTGTTGACCTGCTTGCCGATAAAACCACCATATTTCCTTCGCGGGGTGAAGCCCGCAAAATGGTTGCTGCCGGTGGTGTCAGCATTAATAAACAGAAAATAGATACCCCCGAAGTATTGATCACTGCAGGGAACCTCATTAATGACAAGTACCTTCTTGCCCAAAAAGGAAAGAAAAATTATTTCCTGATCATAGCTGGCTAACACATGGAACTAAAAGAACACTTTGATGAAAAGGGCCAGCGGTTAAGCCCGCTCCTGCCCGATCATATTAAAAATTTCCTGATCGATATTGACGGAACGGTTTCGGAAGATGTACCGAATGAAGAGCCGGAACGTATGCTTACCTGCGCGGAAATTCCGGGTGCAAAAGAGTACGTTAATAAATGGTATGATGAAGGACACATCATTACCTTTTTTACCTCAAGACTGGAAGAACACCGCGCAAATACGGAACAATGGTTGCAAGAACACGGCTTTAAATGGCATGGCATCATTTTTGGCAAGCCGCGTGGCGGTAACTACCATTGGATCGATGACCGTTCGGTGAAGGCAACACGCTTTGTAGGCAAATTTACCGACCTGGTAAAAGTGAACAGGGAAGTGGAAGTGTTTAAAGATGATATAGAATAAAATGAACAATAACCAATACAGAACATATAATCCGGAAGAGCTGAAGGTAATGGACCTGCAAGGCTTGTTGCAGGGCGCCATAGCACCCCGGCCCATCTGCTTTGCCAGTACAGTGAACAAAGAAGGCCATGTTAACCTCAGCCCGTTCAGCTTCTTTAATATGTTCAGCACAAAACCACCTGTGCTTATATTTTCACCGGCCCGCAGGGGCCGCGACAACACCACAAAACATACACTTGAAAATGTACTTGAAGTGCCTGAAGTATGCATTAACGTGGTGAACTACGCCATGGTGCAGCAAACAAGCCTGGCCAGCACCGAATACGGCAAGGGAGTGAATGAGTTTGCGAAAGCCGGCTTTACCGAAGAAGCTTCGTTAAGCATTAAACCACCGCGTGTGAAAGAATCGCCTGTACAATTTGAATGCGAAGTGAAACAGGTTGTTCCGCTGGGAACAGAAGGCGGTGCCGGCAACCTGGTGATCTGCGAGGTGAAACTTTTTCATGTGAACATGGACGTACTGAATGCGGTTGGAAAAATTGACCAGCAAAAAATCGACCTTGTGGCCAGGATGGGTGGCGACTGGTATACCCGTGCACACGGGTCTGCCTTGTTCGAAGTGCCCAAACCCTTAACCACCTTAGGAATGGGTGTGGATGCATTGCCCGAATCGATCAGGCAAAGTAAAATACTTACCGGTAACGACCTGGGCATGCTGGGCAACACCGAAACGCTTCCTGATAAAGGCAGCATTGAGGTATACCGGAAAATGCACAAAGACCTCGACCAGCTTCATATGAACTTAAAAGGCAGTACATTGCTTGATGCTTTGCACAAAATGGCGCATGAACTCCTTGAAAAGAAAGAAGTGGAAAATGCCTGGAAGGTTTTACTAAGTGTAATTATTTAAACAAAGACTATGAGCAACAACGACATTATCAAAAAACTTCGCGTAGCGCTTCATTTAAGAAATGACGATATCGTTGAAATATTAAAGCTGGTTGATTTTAAAGTGACCACCAGCGAACTGGGCGCTTTTTTCCGGAGCGAAGACCACCCGAACTTTAAACCCATGGGCGACCAGATCCTCCGCAATTTCCTGAATGGACTGATCATTTATAAAAGAGGCCTAAAAGAAGATGCCCCGAAAAAAGAAGAAGGAATGAAAAGAAGGATTAGGAATGATGAAATTAAGGGGTGAAGAGATTAAGTAAAGTTAGATAGCAAAAGGCCAATAGCTAACAGCCTCCTTTCCTAAAACTTATTCTTCCACATCATGCTCTCCACCGGTTTCACGCCCCGCTTGTTGTATTTCGCGTTTTTCTTGGTGTTGTACATGGTTTCGATCTCGCCTTCCACTACAAAATAGATCAATTGCCCGATGGGCATTCCCGCGTAGATCCTTACCGGTTGTGCGCAGGATATTTCTAATGTCCAGGTGTTGCAAAAACCTACATCTCCTTTACCTGCAGTAGCATGAATATCGATCCCTAAACGCCCTGTGCTGCTCTTGCCTTCCAGGAAAGGAACATGCGCATGTGTTTCGGTATATTCGCCCGTTACACCTAAGTACAATGTATTGGGTTGCAGTACAAAACCTTCCTGCGGGATTTCAAACGTATCTATTTTGTTATGCTCACGGGCATCAAGCACACGGTCTTTATAAGTAGCCAGGTACCGGCCTAAATGAACATCATACGAGTTGGTGCCAAGGCATTCGCGCTTAAACGGCTCGATCATTATATTGCCTTTATCTATCTCTTCTAAAATACGTTTGTCGGAAAGTATCATTCGTTAAAAATTATGCGCTGCAATGTTAAGAAACAGGCGCCATGAAAAAATATACAAGTTGTTCACAAACCTACCAATGCTTACTTGATGATTACTACCGAACCTCCTATGTCGGCAAGGGGCAGATAGGAGACCCTATTATTAGTACAATAATCGTATACAGCCTTCCTTGCGCCTGTGTATTCATGATTATTGAAATCATGAATAAAGATACAGCCACCCTTCACGAGCTTTGGATAAAAAAATTCGAGCCCTTTTAATATCGGTTCATACAGATCTGTGTCTATGCTTACAAACACGAATTCTTCATTATCCATACCCCGGGCTGATTCAGGGAAATATCCTTTTTTAACCACACAGTTTTGCGGGTATTTCATCCTGCCAAGCACACTTTCTACTGAAGTAGCAGAAAAATCCTGGTTGCCTTCCGAAAAATTATTCGCTATTTCTGTCTGTATGTCCCTTTTGTCAAATCCTTCGAATGTATCAAACAAATAAAGTTTTCTATCCGGAAAAACCTGGTTGATTGCCGAAGCAAAACTTCCCTGGTAAACGCCAAGTTCAGCCACGCTTCCATGTATATTGCGGGTATTGGCCTCGCGGGCAAACAACTCAAGCGTTGATGTTCTGATGTAATCAGCTTTTAAAGGTAACACCGAACTTTCTTTATCATAAAGAAGGGAACGGACTATATAAATATTTTTTTTTCTGAGGAACTCTAAAAAAGGGGAGAACAACTTTTTCATATTTACTGATTAGTTACATCTGTATTATTCTGGAATACAATTCAATGTATTTCTTATAAAGCAATGTATGTGATACTTTTCTTAATAGTTTAACTTTTACAACTAAAAGAGGGGAACGCAGGTTGTTGATTATTTTTATGTACCAGGGGTATTCTGCATTGCTGATCCTGTTCATTTGCCAGATGGTTTTAAGCCTGTTCTGGTAACTGGCTCCCATCACATCATAATTAGCGATAATCACATCGGTGAAGCACTTTTTATAGGAGGCGTCTTTAAAAAGCTTTACATGCCATATCCCTTCGGCAGTAAGTGTATAGGATACGTCATAAAAACCCAGCTTATCAAAAAGTGCCCGTTTGGTAAATAAGGCCTGGTGACATAAGGGGCTTCTGAAATAAAAACTGCTGGGTTTAATTTCCTTCCCCATAACAAAGTCGTGCCCCGAAGGATGGTTCTTGGTTTTGAAACGGCCGTATATAAAATCACATTTCCGGTATGCGTGATTATCAAATATCATTTCAAGCACATCATCGCTATAGAAAGAATCCCCTACATTGAGAAAATAAACCCATTCCCCCTTAGCCGCCTTTATCCCCTTGTTCATGGCATCATAGATCCCATTATCTTTTTCACTGATCAGGGTGCTTATGTGTTCAGAAAATTGCCTGGCAACAGCTAATGTATTATCGGTAGATCCGCCATCTATAATAACGATCTCTATGTTTTTATATGTTTGACTAATCGCAGATCGCAGTGTATCTGCAATAAATGCTTCACCATTATATACGACTGTGATAAGGGAAATGAGAGGTTGATTCATTTAAAACTTGCAATTACATCCACGTTTATTTCCTTTAGCACTTTTACAGGCACTGGTGTTTACTACGGTAAACGCAAACGTGGCCAGCAACAGGAATGTAATTATTTTTTTCACCCCCCAAAATTAGTAATAATGCGTAACATTGCAGCAACTTTAAATGGTATGAAAGAAATTATCGATTTTATCCTGCACATCAACGAGCATTTGCAAACGTTTGTACAGCATTACGGCTCGCTGGTTTATGTATTATTGTTCCTTATTGTTTTTGCTGAAACAGGCCTCGTGGTAACACCATTCCTTCCTGGCGATTCGTTGCTTTTTGCAGCAGGCGCACTGGCAGCCAATGAAGCCAATAACCTCAACCTAGTTCTCATTATTATTTTACTGATCGCGGCAGCACTTGCGGGTGACAATACCAATTATTTTATAGGAAGATACCTGGCTAAAAAAGGAGAAGGCGCAAAGCTTTTTGGCTTGTTCACCATCCGGAAAGATTACCTCGACAAAACACATGTGTTTTATGAGAAACACGGGGCACGCACCATCATTCTTGCACGTTTTGTACCTATCGTTCGCACATTCGCCCCGTTTGTTGCAGGGATCGGTAATATGACCTACCGCAAGTACATCACCTATTGCATTGCAGGCGCTATTGTTTGGGTCACCATATTAACCTTGGCCGGTTACATGTTTGGCAGCCATCCATGGGTGAAAAAGAACTTTGAACTGGTGGTGTTCGGAATCATTGGTGTTTCACTGATCCCGATCGTGATCGAGTTCGTTAAAATAAAACTCGGGAAAAAAGATGTAGAACGGGTGTAACAAATTGATTATTATTACACTGAAATTTAACCGACATGAAAAAAATTATACTGAGCTGTATTACGATCGTTGGATTTTATTCGGCACACGCACAAATAAGCATTGGCAAAGCCGACCTTGCCCAACCGGGAGACACCTTGTTTTATGCAGGTGATACCACCAATATTACCGTAAATATGGCGGCTACTGCAGGACCCAACCAGACGTGGGATTTCAGCGCTGCTGCTAAAAACACTGTAGACCAGGCCTGGTTCCTTGACCCATCCAACTCTCCGGTACCTGCACCATCAAACATCACCCATGTGTTTATTGACGGGGATGTTTCGAACGTTACGTTTATGAATGCCACCGATACTGCGTTATACAATATTCAACCCAACCCCGGCTATGCTTTTGTAGGTGGCGAACAGTTTTTGGGAGTAAGAAGCCTTGTTTTTCCGCTTAACTACCAGGATGTTTCCAACGACTCTATCCTGAGTGTAAGTACAGTTGCCGGCTCGTCAATTGGCTTGGGAACCATTGCCG
>JAZKGM010000160.1:0-19060 GCA_040385895.1 Bacteroidota bacterium | reverse complement strand
TTACGAAGCCTACCCCGCTTAACCTGTACAATACTCATCTCTCTTTAAACACAAACCAATATGAACAAATCAGAAGACTTATCTCAATCCACCCCTGCAACCACTCCCTACATCAGGGACTCATTAAAGGATGACGGATCCGTACCCAACATGGGTGCGCTCAATGCAAGCCCCGACATTATCCCGCAGCTAAGCCCGGTTGATCCGCAGTATGTGCAGCAGATCTTCGGGGCGGCCTCTTACGGCACCGACCTGGGCAAGAACATAGAGGCCGGGCAAACCAATTACCTGTATATGCGGGCGATCAATCCAACCACCCAGGTACAAACGGTAAACATTGATGTGTACTGGTCTGTCCCGGGAATGCTTATTCACCCTTCCCAATGGAAACCGGCACAACGGATCGGTGCCATCCAGCAGATGACCCTTCCTCCTCAATCGGTAACGGCAGCGCCTGAGCCTTCAATGTGGGCTCCCGCACAATTACCCACGGGTGGCCATTATTGCCTCATCCTGGAACTCTCCTGGAACGGGCAGCCCGGCATTCCAACCGAATTTCCTAACATTGATGCATGGTGGAATTACTGCAGGCAGAATAATAACATTGCACAACGCAATATTGATATCGTTGATGACCTGCCCAACAACAGGGTGGAAAGATCGGTGAACCTCCTGAATCCCGATCCAAATGTGCGCAACCATACCATTGAAGCGATCTGTAATGTGCCTCTTGGTTCGCAGGTCTCTTTATTTTGCCCTTCACCCGGTCTTCAACCGCCCATTAATGTTTCTTCACCCATTACGCAGTCGCCTCAAACGATCAGTACACCGGTAACGGCTTTCCCTCCTAATTTCCAGGGAACGCTTCAGCTTGTTTTTCAACCGCCCGGAAAAACGGTTCCCGGAAGCTACAGCATCGTGATCCAGCAATTCGGAGACATCAGTTCGCCACTGGCAAAAAGCTGGAATGGGCCTAGAAGCACTGTGAATGGAGAATTGGTGTTATTAGGCTCATACATATTTGAAATAAACATTTAACAGGTGATCACCATAATCTAAATCTGATATGCCATCTAACGTAACGCTTTCCATCAGCGATGGAACACTGATCAATAATGTGCCGTATACCCAGGGCATGACTGCGAGGAATGTGCTTGAAGCTGCATATGATATGTCGGTGAACCCGCCAACCATGCCGCAGATCACTTTCTGGATAGATTATTACGGGTATGCAAACCAGGCTTATTTAGGGTATATCGCCTCTATGATAAACGGTACAACTGCTATGGGCAACCGGTACTGGTTCCTGTATATCAACAATACCCTGGTGAACACCGGCATAGACGAATCTGTTGTGAATAGCGGAGACCAGGTGATGTTTAAATATGAGGATTATGATCCGGGTATTCACAGCGGAACCATCATTCATAAAATTAAACAGGCATCCGCATAACATCCAGCGAAAGGCCCGTACAAAATCACGGATCATCAAAGGGCATAACGCTCAAAATAAAGCCCCGCCCCGATAGCTGTCGGGCGGGGCTTTTAAAATGCTCCATTTCTCCTGTTTGAAACAAAGCGTATTTTAACAGCATGAATAGCAGTTTTAAGCGCATTAAACAGCGGATCACTTATTATGATTTCAATGAAATGATTTAATTTGTGGGCTTAAACCTGATTTATGAAAAAACTATTACTACTCGTATCTGTAGCGTGTTATCTCAACGCGTTTACACAAATTGTTCCCCGATCAACTGTTACAGGAAACAACCCCATTGATGTAAAATGGAAGTACATCAATACCAAAGCGGTTAAGGTTATTTTTCCGGAAAGCAATCTTGCCGAAGCCACAAGGGTGGCTAACATCATCAACCTGATTTACGATAGTGTGGGGATTTCTGTAGGTGAAAAAAGAAAGCACCTCGACCTGCTCCTTCAAACCAACCAGGTGATTTCGAACGGGTATGTGGCACTTGCACCTTACCGGAGCGAATTTTATGCAACTGGCATCCAGAACTTTAACTGGCTGGGCTCCCCCAACTGGATAGAAGGACTGGCATTCCACGAATACCGCCACGCGTTGCAGTTTGCCAACAGCAGGAGAGGGCTTACAAAAGTATTGTCTTTTTTGGGCGGACAAACATTGTGGTCGCTTGGAACGGTGTTTACTGTGCCGAACTGGTATATGGAAGGAGATGCGGTGCAAACCGAAACATTATTTTCGGGAGCAGGCCGTGGCCGCACACCATTCTATTTCCAGGAACAACGTGCGCTCTTGTTAAACAATCAAAACTATACATACATTAAAGCCCGTAATGGTTCGTTCAAATCATTGGTTCCCGATCATTACCGCCTGGGATATGCCATGCTTCACCAGGTTCGTAACGAGCAGGGCCCTGATGTATGGCGTAAAATACTGAAAGACGGAAGCGCGTTTAAGGGCATATTTTATCCGTTTTCGCGCGCCATGAAACGCCACTCGGGCTATACCAGCCGCAAAACGTATTACCGCACATACGATACCTTACGCACCACCTGGGAGAATGAGCTGAAAACCATAACGCTTATCCCGGCCGAGCAGGTGAGCAAACAACCTACACGTTACGTAACCAATTATGAATGGCCCGCCCAACAGGCAGACGGCAGCATCATTTGCCGCAAAGAATCGTATAACCGCACGGCTGAAGTTGTCCGGATAAAAGATGGAAAAGAAACGTCATTGACGGTGATGGGCTTTGGGGTTACCGAACCATACCTGGCTGTTAACAACAATGTGGTTACCTGGACTGAATTTACCAATGATCCGCGTTGGGCAAACAGGAATTATTCGGATATACTTATGTATGACCTCACCACGAAAAAGAGAAAAAAAGTTACCCATAAAAGTAAATTATTTTCGCCTTATTATTCGGCAAAGCGAAAACAGATCGTAGCTGTTAAAGCCAATGAAGCGATAAAAAATACCATCGTGTTTATTAACGCGGAAACAGGTGAAGAGGCCGGCAGTATCCCTAATCCTGATAACGATTTTCTTTCGTACCCGAAATGGACAGCTGACGATGCTTCGGTGATCTACCTGGCTAAAAAAGGCCACCGGATCGTTATGCTGAAATATGATATAGACAGCAAAACAACCACAGCGCTTACTCCTTTATCACAGCATGTAATAGAGGGGCTGAGCCTGGGAAAAGATGTGGTTTATTTTTCGGCAAGCTATAGCGGGATCAACAATATTTATGCAGTGAGCATGAATGGCGACAAACAGATCAAACAGGTAAGCTCCGTAACGGTGGGTGCTGTAAACCCAGCTATTTCGGCTGATGAAAAAACATTGGCTTTTGTTGAACTCGGTTATATGGGGTATGCCATCAAAAAGCAAAATACCAATCTTGATGCTGCACGAACAGTTTCGATCACAGAACCTGAAATGCAGGACCGCTGGAAGATCCTGACCACACCTGTTGAACGCAGCATATATGACCGTATCCCGAATAATACGTATGAAGCCAGGGATTACAAAGGGCCTGTCCGCTCACCCAAGCTGCACTCATGGGCCTTTTCACCAAGCCAGCAAGACATCCACGTGTCATTGGAAGTTAACAACATCCTGAATGATTTTGGAGCCAGCTTAACTGTGGGCCGAAACCTGAACGAAAACACCAATTATTTTGCGGGCAAGATCGATTTTGCCAAATACTACCTGCCTGTTGGTCTTAATGCAGCCATTAACGGAAGGGAAATAAAAGAACCAACCAACCTTAGCGATACAGGCACTTATGAAAGCCGCAGCATAAAATTTACAGAAGCTATTTATGGACTGGGGCTTTCGCTTCCATTATCTTGGACGCATGGAATATACAATACAAGTGTGAGGTTATATGGCAATGGTGGCCTGGTTAAAACCAGTGAATTTTCAATAAACGATTCATCAAGGAATTTATCAACCGACCTGTCTGTTGTAGAAGGCGGGATCGACTTTTCGAACCTGCGTGGCCGTGCCAGGCAAAACCTTCTGCCGCGATTCGGACAGGTGCTTAACGGTTATTACGGGGCAAGTGTTGGCAGTACCAAAGCCATGAAGCTGCAGGTACAGGGTGCCCTCTATTTTCCAGGGCTTATCCGCAACCACGGCATTATGGTCCAGGGTGGATATAAACAGGAGGATATAACCAATTCATATCGTTTTCTCGATAATTTCAGGCATGCGCGCGGTTACACGATCATGCAGGGCGATCATGAAATTGTGTACAGCATCAATTATGTAATGCCTTTGTTTTATCCCGATTTTGGATTTGGCGGACTCACTTATCTTAAACGCGTAAAAGCAAATGTGTTTGCCGATTTTTCGCAGGTGAGAAGAGATGCGCTTAATAAAACATTTGACCAGAATTCGGCAGGTTATGAAATTGTATTCGACCTGGTTTTAGGTAATTTGATCCCGATAGAACTGGGAGTGCGTAATTCATTGCTGTCGAATAAAGACTATTTCGAAAAAGACCGGACCAATTACATGCAGGTATTTTTCGGAGGTACTTTTTAATGGTGGTATAGTATGGTATGGATACTTTACCATGGTATACAAAAAATAGTTGAGGCAAGCGGCAGACCCAGGTCTGGCCGCTTGCTTTATATATTGTTATTGCCTGTGCTGCTTACATTATATTCCTGTTCTGCCCTTGATAAGCTAAAAAGAACAATAACCTACGATGTATTGTATACCGATGTAGTGATTAAAAATAAGGAAATACGGTATGTAGAAATGGTTGAGGTGGGACAACCTGAATTTTTTGAGAATGTAAGGCGATTGACAGAAAGATCGGAAAACGAAGGATATCATCTTTTTTACGAAGGGATCAAGTATGAAGATGCAGGCAGGACAGACCTGTTAAAACTAAAGAAGATGACCGGGTTCATACCTGATTCATCCGGGTACTTGCTGCGTTACAAGATCATGCTTGATCATGGCTATGCGCTTTGGGTTACCAACCCGTTGGTTAAACGAAATCCGCCGGTGTTGAATGTTGATCTCTCGGTTTCTGAATTGGTAGAAGCATACGAGAAGGCTTATGGGGTGATCGTTATTACCGGTAAAGACACAAGTGTTCCTTTATCACAGCATGTGGGTCCTGTTCTGCCCAAAGAACAGGTCAATGCAATTATCACAAACTACCGTGGCAGAAAGCTGGCAGAACGTGTTTACCGGTCGCCACATGCTAAAATAATCATGCTTTATGATGTAACGCTTAAAGAAACAATTATAAAGGAGTTAAAGGTGCTGGAAGGTACAGACAGTATTGCATATAAAGTAAACAGTACCAAAAACAGCGCGGGCTACCTGCAACCCCTGTCAGCCGATTCGTTCAGGAAAATAAATACAACGCATATTATCCACGATGGTTATGTAGACCGCATGAATGATTATGTGAACGTGAAGCTATCTGTTAAAGACGAGGCCGAATTGTTTGTGATGAATAGCAAAGACCGCCTGTACCTGATCTATCCGAATTCGGGGGTAACTGTTAAAGCCAATATTAACTATAAAGCAATATCGGCCGGTTTTTCTTATGTGCCCATGTTTTTAAGGGTGAATAAGGATGTTGAGCAGAAAGGCAGGTCTTCGGGGTTTGCATTCACGTTTGGTTTAATACATGATCATTGGTTTCATGATTTTTTGTTCAGGTATAACCAGGGATTTTATATAAAAAACACCAGTGATCTTGTACCGCAATGGCAGGCGGGTGATGCATACCTGCAAAGGCCAAAGATGACCTATGCATGCCTGGAAGGAAGATCAGGTTACAAATTCAATTCAAAATTTTCTTTACGTGCGCTGAATACGCAAACCGAACGCCAGCTTAAAAGCACAGGCTCTTTTATGCTGACAGGTGTTTATCGTTATTATGCGACAGATACCAGGGAGCTTCCCCTGGCTGGCGATTCGCTGCAAAGGTCACACAATATAGAATTAGCCATAAATGCAGGGTATTTTCACACCTGGGTGTTTAAAAAAGGAATGTACTTTTCGGCCGGCTTTAACCCCGGTTTTGGCCTGGTAAGAGCAGACGTTTCGTTAAGGAATGCGCAGGGTGAATATTCACAGGTTTATACCAGGCCGGTGGTGGGGATTGAAATGCTTGCCACATTAGGGTATAACGGGGAACGTTTCCTGGCCGGTGTTTATGCAAATATTAATGCAAGTGTTGTAGCTTTCGGAAATGCCCCTGTGCTGAATACCGACTCAAGAAAGTTATACCTGCTGTTTATCGGATACCGGCTTTCGCCAGCAAGGGGCATAAGCACAATAAGAATGTAATGTATGAAATGTAAGAACTGCGGAAATGAATTCACCGGAAAATTTTGCAACAACTGCGGGCAAACGTCAGAAATGACCAAAATGGATCATCGGTATATTGCAGATGAACTTGGGAAAACGTTTTTACGTTTTGACAGCGGTTTTTTTAAAACAACCCGCGACCTGTTTACCAGGCCGGGTGAATTTATACACAATTACCTGGAAGGGAAACGGGTGAATTATGTAAGGCCCTTTACATACCTTATCATCACGGGTGGCTTATATATCCTTATCCATAACTATTTCAGGATCGAGTTTGTTACAGAAGATGTGGAAGGTATAGACAGGAGCAAGGTCAATTCTTTTTTCACTTCGTATTACACGCAGATCCAGCTGGTTTTACTCCCTTTTTATTCGGGGCTGTCTGTGCTGCTGTTTAAGCGGACTCCCTATAATTATTATGAATTTATTGTGATCCACACGTACCTGGCCGCCCAGCGCATCCAGTTCAATACCTTATTCATTCCTCTTTTTTTATGGCTGGGAACAGACTCACACCTGCTTCGGTGGCTTAACATCCTGGTTGGTTTTGTGGCGTACCTGTTGATGCTAAGGACATACTTCTACCTGTTCAGGCAAACGTCAAAACCTGTGGTCATTATTAAAACACTTGCCTTACAGGTACTGATCGTTGTAACACTTTTCGTGATATTGGGTTCGGTATTGTATTTTTTTACCTGATCACCATTTATTACCGATCGGTTCAACGCAAAAAAAGCATGAGATGTCCCATGCTTTTTATACCATCATTTTAAAGCGGATCACTTTTTACAGGTTTTCAATATGCGGGTGTATTCCTCTTCGGTAAAACCGCTTGTGAGGTGAGGGTTTGGAACAGTATGTATTGTTTTTTCCAGCGCACAATCGCAGAAGGTTTTCGCATCCTCTGCCTTATCCCCGTTCTTAACGGAAGCTTCTGTGCAGCTTTTTAAGAATGCTTCCTTTTCTGCCTGTCCCCAGAAAGAGGCACTGTCTTTATGCAGTTCAGCCGGGTCAATACAACCGCTTCCGGCCAGGATCTCCTCCCAGTCGTGTTGTTGTAAAGTATCAACATCGTGCGCTTCCGGGTGAGATGTCATCACATTGCTTAAAAGGCAATCGCAGATCTTTGCAGCTTTAACCGAATCCTCATTAATGTGGTTGATGCATGCGCTGAGGAATTCCTGTTTTGCCTCTTGTCTCCAGCCTTCTGCTTTTTCTTGTACTTTGGGCTGTTTGTTTCCGCAGGCAATTATTGTTGTTATGCCTATCAATAGCATAATTCGGGATGTAATTTTTTTCATAATTAGTATGTTAGTCTATGAATTCAACTGTTATTTTTTGTTTGCTCATTTGCTCCCTGGTCAGGATGTCGTTGCCGATGTTTCCTGCAGCGGCACCCCATTGAACGGCTTTGCCCGGTTTGCCTCCCATTCCTGCACCAATTGATGAAGCCATTTTTGCAGCAACTGCAGCGCGTTCCCTTTTTTTGTAGGCATCTTTATCCAGTTGCCTGATGCCCACAATTTCATCGATCCTGATTTTTTTGCCAACGATGGGCATCATGCGCGAGCTTCTTGCATAGTCAAAAATGCGCACCACGCCCCTGTCTTTAAAGATCCCGGTAACTTTACCCTGGAAGTAGTGAACCTGTTTCCCGGGTAACTGATGGGCGACCAAAACCACATCTCCGAGTTCAACCTTATAGGTGGTGTCTTTTCCTGTATCACCGGTGTTGTGAACAAGAAGCCTTTGCGCCATTAAGTTGCCAAATACAAGCAGCAACAAGAGGACAAGCAGAATAATTAATTTGTTGTTTTTCATATGCATATAATGAGTGTTACTTAACAAACATACAAGGTTTTTAATAAATTATGATACCCGGGGTTGGCCAATTGTAGCCGGGAAGCAGGTCACTAAACAGAACGAACCTTGAGCCTGATCAACCGGGCAGGTAACTATAAATTAAACCTTTCTAAAAACTCTTTCTTCTTTCGTTTAGAAATATCAACATTGGAGTTGTCGGTCATCACCACATATCCGCCCTCCCCTTTATGGTAGTTTCGAACGTGATGGAGATTGATGATAAAAGAATGATGTGCCCTGAAAAAAAAGTCTTCAGGGAGGAATTCTTCATATTCCTTAAGGTTACGACTGCTGAGGAGTTTCCTCTTATCGGTCATGCGGATGTTGGTATACGCACCGTCAGCCTCCAGCACAATGATGTCTTTGATATCGATGAAATCGAGCCCGTCACGGGCAGGAATTGCAAGCTTGTGGTGTTCTGTATTCCGGTTCCGTTTGAGGTTCTGAAGCAACAATTCATGCTGGCCATGTGAATGCTTATTTAAGATCCGCTCTTTTGCACGTTCCACTGCATTTTTAAGATCGGTGATGCTGAGCGGCTTCAGCAGGTAATCCAGTGCGCAGATCCTTATTGCGCGGATCGCATATTGATTGTAGGCAGTAATGAACACAACTTCAAAAGGGATCTGGTCAAAACGGTTAAGAAAATCAAAACCATCTTCGTATGGCATTTCTATATCCAAAAAAACAAGATCGGGCTGCTGTTCTGTAATAACCGGGTAAGCCTCTTCTCCTGATGAAACATCGCTGATCACGTCAATTTCCGGACAGTACTTATTGAGCATTTCCTTAATGATCTGCCTGCTTCTGGTTTCATCGTCAATAATAATAGCTTTTATCATAGGTGTGTTATGCATAGTAAATTGTTATCTCCACGCGTGTGCCTGTTGCCTGCCCCGACTCACCTGTTTTATCGGTGATGCTGATCCTGCACAAAGGTGAGCCATGCAGGCTATTGTATGAGTTCACCCGGTCGAGTATCAGGTCTATTCCCCGCGAGGAATGTTTTGACCGCCTGGCCTTCCTGCTGGCTTCACGTCCTATCCCGTTATCATCAATAATGCAGAGCAAACCCTCTTCAATTTCCCTGAGCTCGATCAGCAATATTCCGTTTTCCTTTTTGTAAACAAGGCCGTGCATAATGGCATTCTCTACAAAAGGTTGCAGGAGCATGGAAGGGATCTCTGTTTTGTTGATGTCAAGTTCTTCTTCGGTTCTGATCACTACTTCAAATTTGCCTTCAAACCTGAGCTTTTCGAGGTCGGTGTATAGCCTTAATATTTCAAGTTCTTCGGCAAGGGGTATAAATTTGCGTTTGGAGGATTCAAGGAACAGCCTCATCAGGTTGGCGAACTTGGTAAGGTATTCATTCGCGTTCACCTCATCGTTTTTAATGATAAAATGCTGTATGGAATGTATGGCATTAAAAATAAAATGAGGGTTCATCTGTGCCTGCAAGGCGCTTAGTTCCAGCTCGCTTATTTTTTGGGTAATGGCATTTTTTTCCTGCTCCCTCCTGATTATTTTTTTGATGCGGCTGTATGGAATAAACACAACCAGGCCAATGAGCAGGAGCAGGCCGGAGATAAGGAACCAGCTTGTTTGCCAGAAAGCCGGCTTAACAACAATAAACACACTTTTTGTTTGCGTTAGCCATTCCCCGGGACTAACCGCTGCATTAACCTGGAGTTCATAGTTACCCGGAGGCAGGTTGGTATACGTAGCCGAAGGGTTTCTTTCATTCGCATAGTTCCAGTTTTCATTAAATCCGCTGAGGCGGTAACGGTAGTAGTGTTTGGCATGGCTGTGTTCAAGCAATGCAAATTTAAGGGTGATCATATTTCCGTCCTGCAACAGGGTAACAGAATCAGCAGGGTAAACATCCTTGCCCATGATGTTGGTGCCTGTTATAACGAGTTGACCTTTTGGGTTGTTTTCCTGCAGGCTATCCGGGAAAAAGCTCATCACACCTATTTTGGTGCCCCAGAATAATTCCCCCCTTGCCGTGATGGCGCAGGCTTTAAAATTGAAATCATTGCTGATGATCCCATCTTCTTCTGAATAACTGCTTGTTTTTTTTGTATGCAGGTCCATTACCGCAATACCATTGGTTGTGCTGATCCATAATTTACCTCCTTTCACATGTAAGAGCGAAGAGATGGAGATGCCCGGCAGGCCGTCTTTTTCTGTATAAGACGTGAATTTTTTTGTTGAAGGGTTATAACACACCAACCCATTATCTGTGGTACCGATCCATAACAGGCTGTCGGCATCTTCTGTCATGCTCCACATTTTTATGCCGCCTGGTGCATTCCGTGCGAAACGGGTATGGTGCTCGAATGTTATTTGCCCTGTTACAGGGTCAATATGGGCAAGCTCAAGCCCTTCCTCCGTTGCCAGCCAGGTATTCCCGTTTTTGTCTTCAAGCATGTTCCAGATCATTGCGTTATGCGGAAATAACCTGAGAAGATGTCGTTTTTCATCTAAGATATATAAACGGTTTCCCTCTCTTCGCTGGGAGCTTATCCAGATCCACCCGCGTTTATCCTGCTTAACCATCCACAGGTCGCCAACTAAAGGCGGCATGTTTTTAAAGGGAAGCGGGTAAGGTTCAAAAGCGGTTCCGTTCAGCCTGAATAAACCTACAGGACCGGCAGCAACCAGTGTGCCGTTATTAAGCCTGGTGATGGCATTAATGGTACTTGTATTTGCTGTTTTTTTAAACGGGTAGGAGGATGCAACATACTTTTGTTGCCCGGGGGGAATGAATAACCTATTGATGCGGCCATGCCAGGTACCCACCCATACAGTGTTTCCTTCGGCATATAACGACCGCACATAATTGTGGGATAGTTTCCTGAACCGGTTGTTGCTGTAAAAATGATTAAACCGGTGTTTAGACTGTACTATTTTAACAAGGCCGTGATCCATGGCGATCCAGATATTACCCTGTTGGTCTTCGGCCAGGTTGTTTATAAGCTCCCACTTATCACGGATCTCATTTTCGTCAATATATATCACATTTTCCCTGGTGCCATCCAGGTTATAGATACTAACCGTATTCCCATCCGTGGTAATAAAATGATCCCTTGTGGCCCTTATAATGGCCAGCTCCGATTTAGACTCCTTTTTGTCACTGGTATGAATTATTTTGTGTGTAAGCAGGTCATAAAAAATGTATCCTCCCTTTTCGCTGTTAATCATAAGGATGTTCCGGTTAACTGCAGCAGCAGGCCAAAGCGGTATTGGGATGCCCACGTTAACAAGGCTCAGGTTGCCTTTGGCATACCTGTAAACCTTATCTGCATAGATCAGGATCTCATCATTAAGAGCAGTAATGCTCCTGATCTGATAGCCAGCCACCTTCCTGATCTTACATTCACCCGTATGTTCGTTAATGATGATCAGGTCTCCCTCTGAAGTTCCGGCATATGTTTCGAAACCATTTTTAACGAATATTGTTTTTATGCCAAAACCCCGTTGATGAACAGATGAAGGCAGCTTTATTTTATGCCACTTGCCGGTTTTAATATCAAGGTAGGTAAGCAAGCCGTTCCTTGTTCCGATCCATATCCTGTCTTGCTGGCACGAGATCGCTTCAATGGCATTTCCAAGCGAATTTCTTAATGAGTCAATTATTCCTGTGTATGAAATAAACTCTTGCCCGTCAAACCGCGATAGGCCACTGCGGGTCCCCACCCATAAATAACCATCATGGTCCTGTGCTACAGATATCACGTGGTTATGCGACAGGCCCGACCTGGTGGTGAAAAGATCATATCCCTGCAGGTTGGTTTGTGCAGGCGCTGATAAAAAACAAACACCGATAAACAAAACCGGTAAGTATCGGAAAAGGGATATTGATAAAGGCACAGGCTTGTGTTTGCAGCAAATAATTATAACGAATATAATAAAATGCACAAACGATGCTTAAGCCGTTACTCCAAATAACATGATAAGGCCGTTATTCGTTATTAAGTGGCAGCCCGTATGAAGCTTTGCCGAATAACACCAGGTCGGGTTCTTCTCCAATGCTTGTGTACACATTAACATGGCCCAGATGATATTCCCTGCTGAAAATGACCTGCTTTTGAGCTATTCTTTCAGGGCTTGAAACGTTACAGGTCAATGTATCATCAGCCAGTGTAAATGAAAAGCACACCGGGAAAGAAAACAGGTTTTGTACCCGGAGGTCTTTATGGCCATACACAACTGTAGCATCAGCGCCCAATGGCGTAAAACGCTCATGTTCCTTATAAATATCTACCGAGTGGTTATGCCTTTCTATGATATGCAGGCCGCTGATGAGCGAAATGTGGTAAATGATGCTGGAGAGCTGGCACAGGCCACCGCCATAATCGGCCGAAAGCCGGTTGGCTACAATGTTCCTGCCCAGCCTGTAGTTATTCCTTTCAGTGGGTTGTTTTATTAAATGCCAGAACGAAAAAATTTCACCCGGCTTAAGCGTTAGTCCATTGATCTGTGAAAACCCAAGTTGTATGTTATGGACCTTGTTTTCGAAATAGGCGCTTTTAACCACCGGCTGTTCTAATCTGATGCGATGATCATATGTGCCCGTTTGCCTGTTGCTGATATCAGCCATTTTATGGTGATAGCCCGTTTTTCTATCCTTTAAACTGCGCAAAGCAATTTTTAAAGTCCGTCTCCATGGTGCCGGGATAAAAGATCTCAGGTTCATTTTTTTTGAAGAACAATGATAAGATAAGATGAATATTCTTTTAACACTGATCTGCATACCCATGAATCGAAAAACAAAAGAGGCTTCCTGAGCTTTGCAGGGATCCTGTGAATGGGAAGGAACAACAAACCTGAATACAGCTTAAGCTGCCAATGTTGCCGGGTTAGTTTTTTAATTTCTGCAACAGAATAAGAGCTGGCTCCATGCCAGCCTTTTTTATTGCTTCCCGAAAATATCCTCCTGCTTTTTGATGGTACATCGAACACAAAAGAACCATGCTGTTTTAACACACGATGTGCTTCGCCAAGTATGTGCTCCATTTTCTGTTTGGGCAGGTGCATCAATACATGCATACACAACACTTTATCAAAATACCCGTCCTCAAAAGGTAAGCGTTCGGCATCGGCATGGGTGAACACTTTTCCCGGGAACTTTTCTTTTGCTCTCTTCAGCATTTCATCACTGATATCGATGCCATGCGTGGCAAAGTCCATAAACCTGCCCGTGCCACAGCCTATATCAAGTACTGCCGGATCATCGGGCAGGATCACGCGCTTTAAAAATGCGTTTTCCTGTTCATGCAGGTATTGCCCGTACGAATTACCGAACCTGTCGGTATCGTAAATCCCGGCTATTGAATTGTAATACTGGAGTATGGGTTGATGGTTTTCCAAAACAGCGTGAACGTGTTTCAACATTCAATATATGGCTTTCACACATTTATGCAATGCCGCTATTGACGGGATCTAACTTTTTAGCATGATAAACCATAACATTGTTGTGAGCAACCACAAGGCTGGTGAACAGTGAATGGGTGCTTAACTGTTGGGGTGCCTGCATACGTGCCAGTAATGAAAGATCTGCTTAATGAGCGCTTTCATTTCATCATAACTCGAAGGCTTTTTAAAAAAACCCTGGATGGTCATTTCTGTGTAAGCTTCTTCTACCACTTCGGGTTGGGTATGCGTTGAAAAGAACATGAAAGGGATGCTTTTTTTTCGCAGTTCTATATCCCTGTCAATGTGTTTTTTAAATTCAAGTCCCGAAAATGCGGGCATGTTCACATCGCAAAAGATCATAAAAGCCTGTTCGCTTGAAGAGCGCAGGTGAAGCAATGCATCAGAACAGGTTTCAAAACAGATCACTTTGTTGGTTACGTTCATTTCTTCCAGTACTTCAACAAATACCTGGTGGTCATCGGTATCATCATCAACTAATATAACAGGGCCGTGTTTCGACATAATGTTTTTATAAAATATAAACGAATTTGAATTTGAGAAGGTTTTAAAAACGGGGATTAAAATTCACGATTTTGGTTTTAATGCTGATCTGCCGGTGATCCATTTTTACTGCCGGAATGCGAGGTAACATGGCCATGCAGGAGGCAAAAAATAATGCGAGTTGCTAATGAGTTTGTCTCTTTAACTTACGGCCATTACCGGCTCGCAGTACCTGCTATTTTTTAGCTTTTGTTTTTGATAAAGGTTCAGCAACCGGATTTCTCACATGGCCGTGAACTTTTGCAGGCTTTTCAGCCGCTTTCTTTTTATCTTTATTTTTCGACATAGCTTCAAAGCTAACTCATTACCTGCCGATTGGTACGTATTGAAAAAATATAAATAAAGCTTTACCCGACCGAAACAATAAATTGTATGATAAACCCGCAATGGTGTAAACAATAACAGGTTATTGGCGTGCCTCCAAACGCTGGATCTCCTGCTGTAAATTCTGCCTGGCCTGTTCTTCGAAATCGGTGTTAAAATAACCGGTAATAAAAATATGCGGCCTTGCTAAAAAATGGTCCAGCACTTTTTTTCTCCCGGCTTTATATTCAGGGTCAGCAAATACTTTGTATTCGGATCTTATCGCATTTGAATACATTCTATAGGTGGCTTCATCACTGCCCAGGATAGCCAGGTCGGCATCTAAAAAAATGTTGATGTCATTATCCGGGTGGACCGCGTGGGATTTGGTGGCCAGTATGATCCTTGTGCAATGTGCGATCAGGTCAGCGGGAACCATGATGGCGCTCATTCGGTCGCTGGCCATAATGGCGCTTTCCTCTTCGTTGTTCTTTGATGTGGCTGTGTAAACAATATCATGATAAAACGCTGCGAACAATAAGGCGTTCCAGTCGAGGATGTGTTGTTTAACCGGTATCAGGTGGTTAATAAGGGATTGAATATGTGTTAAGGTGTGGTAGCTTCTTTCCGGGGCCGAATACGCTGTTTCAATTTCGTTCCACAGGCCGGTCTGTTCCTCTTCTGTGGGTTTGTATTGGATAATGAGGTCATGAAAAAGTGTTTTGAGCATAAAAATATTCCCTGTAAACATAACAAATGCAGGCAGTAAAAGTTTATGGTTTTGTATAAAGGATCCCGCATTTTGTAATCCATTTTCATCAAGTTACTGACCAGCGGTGTGAAAAAAATATAATTAAACAACTGGCATTCAGGTGTATTTACTGGTGACAGCCTTGTTTGCCCAACCTTTATGCGCATGAGTCCGTATTGATGATTAAACCTATAAAGAACATGCAAAAATTTACAACCCAACTCTTGCGCTTCTGTGGCTTAATTGCCCTGGTGTTTGTGTTTCAGTACGCAAATGCACAGTGTACGGCCAACTTTACGTTCACCGTAAACCAGGCCACCAAAACCGTTACATTTACGAATACGTCAACAGGTGCTGATTCTAATTATTTCTGGAATTTTGGCCCCTCTTATTCTACCTTAAAAAATCCGGTGTACACTTATGCCCATCCGGGCACTTACAATGTATGCCTCACCAAGAACGGCCCTGTTTGTTATGATACGATCTGTAAAACGGTAACCATATTGCCCGACAGTTGCGATGCCGATTTTACGTTCTCGGTAAATCATACCACCAAAACCGTCACGTTCACCAATACGTCAACAGGCGCTGATTCTAATTATATATGGACCTTTAACCCGGGCAGCTCTAATGCAAAAAACCCGGTACATACGTATGCCAATGCGGGCAGCTATACGGTATGTCTTACCAAGCCTGCCTGTTACGACACCATTTGCAAAACAGTGATCATTAACAATTACTGCAACATCAATTTTGGTTACTCGGTTAATCATGCTACCAGGACAATTACCTTTAATAACTTTTCAACAGGCGATTCCAGCTATTTATGGAGGTTTGGCGACAATACCACATCGGGTGTAACAAATCCTGTGCATACGTATGCCAGTGCAGGCAGCTATGTTGTATGTCTTAAACGGTCGGGCCCGGTATGCTTCGACAGCATTTGCAGGCCCATTACGATCAATAACTTCTGCAACATCAATTTTGGGTACTCTGTTAACAATGCCACTAAAAAAGTAACCTTTACCAATACCTCCACAGGTGACACGAATTACATCTGGACATTTGGCAACTTTGATTCTGCGTTTGTTAAAAACCCGGTGTATACCTATGCAAACTACGGAACTTACACGGTGTGCCTGAAAAGAAAAGGCCCGGTGTGTTTCGACAGCATTTGTAAAACAGTTACCATTACCAATCCTTGCAGCATTAACTTTACATTTTTCATAAATCATACCACCAGGAAGGTAACCTTTACGAATACCTCAACGGGCGATACGAATTATATCTGGACCTTTGGCGACTTCGACTCTGCATTTGTGAAGAACCCGATTCACACTTATTCCAGCCCGGGTTCGTATACGGTGTGCCTGAAAAGAAAAGGCCCGGTGTGTTTCGACAGCATTTGCAAAACCGTTACCATTAATAATTTATGTAACATCAACTTTAATTATTCTGTAAACCAAAGCACCAAAACAGTAACCTTTAATAATACCTCAACGGGCGATTCGAGTTTTACCTGGACCTTTGGCGACTTCGACTCTGCATTTGTGAGGAACCCAACACATACCTATGCCGGTGCAGGATCGTACACCGTATGCCTTAAAAGAAAAGGCCCGGTATGCTTTGATTCCACCTGTAAAACAATAACCATATTACCTGACAGCTGTAATGTAAATGCCGATTTCACCTACAGCATTAACCATACTACCAGGACAGTAACATTTAATAACATTTCTACCGGATTGCCGGACAGCAACTACCAGTGGTACTTTGGGTTTTCAGGGACCTCAACACTGAAGAACCCGGTATACACATTCGGTGCGGCAGGAACATATATGGTATGTTTATATAAGTTTGGCAATACCTGCTGGGATTCAACCTGCAAGATCATAACCATAGACAGTATCGTTCCGTGCCAGGCAAGCTTTACCCATACATACGATTCGTTAACCGGCACCTTGAATTTTACCAATACTTCAGCTGGTACCGGGCTGACTTACCTGTGGACATTCGGAGGACCGAACGGAGGTACATCCACCACTAAGAACCCATCTTACCATTACCCGTACAACGGCACGTACCTGGTGTGTTTAAAAGTAACCCGCACCAATCCTGCCTGTACAAGCACCATTTGCGATACGATCACGATCAGCCAGGGACCTAACCTGTGCAAACCGATCACCTACATGATCCAGGATTCTTCCAACAAGAATAAATACATTTTTGCGGCTTACATAGGTCCAGATACTGCTAACCGGTACTATTGGGATTTCGGTGACGGAACAACATCTACCCAAAGCAACCTCAACCATACCTATGCAAATCCGGGCATGTATTATGTTTGTGTAACAACCATCCGTTTCGATGGCTGCGTGAGCAAAGTATGCGATACGGTATACGTTCCTACCGACAGCACAATGGCCTGCCATGCTGATTTTAGCTACACCCTTTACCCAGACAGTATTGATGGGATAAACCGCATAGCCGTGTTCACCAATCTTTCAACCGGGAACCAGCTAATTTACCATTGGAGTTTTGGTGATGGTGGCATGTCGAACGATGAATCGCCAATGCACTATTACGATTCGAACGGGGTGTTCTATGCATGCCTGGTGGTGCGTGATACCTTAGGAACCTGCAACGACACGATCTGCAAAGTCATTTACATCGGTGCCGATACCACCACGGGGCTGGCAAGCCTGTCGGGCAGCCTGAATGATTTTAAAGTGTACCCGGTTCCTTTTAATGATGTGTTGAAGATTAGGTTTGCGGCCCGCACAGATAAGCCTGTATCCATTAGAATTTATAATACGCTGGGCATATTGCAACACGAGGAAACAAGGCCTGTACTGATCGGAACCAATGAGTATGAAGTGAATGCAGAAAGATTGGCGAAAGGGATCTACTTTATTGAGCTTAGCAACGGAGAGGGAACAATAACCAAACGAACCATAAAATAGCAAATATGAGGAAACCGATCTGCCGGCATCTTTAATCGGGTGTCGGCATTTTGGCTTATATTTATTTCTTTAATGAGCGGAATTGACGGGGCAATACTAAAAGCATGCATAAAGCAGGATACAAAGGCCGAATACGCCTTGTACAGGTATTGCTTTGCATTGCTGATGCCACTTTGTTTTCGCTACACAAGGAATGAAGATGATGCCGCGGACCTGCTGAACAAGGGCTTTCTGAAGATCCATTCGAACCTCGTAAAATATAATGAAGAACGGGCATTTGATGCCTGGGCCAGGAAGATCATGGTGAATACCATTATTGACGAGTACAGGAACAACAAAGCCTATAAGGAAACGATCATGCAGGTTGACATGAACGAACTGGGCCAGCATTATCACCCGGTTGACCTGAATGAAGCAGAAGCAAGAATGAATAGTAAAGAGCTAAAACAATACATTGACCGATTGCCCGAAGCAAGCAAGGTTGTGCTTAACCTTTTTGTATTTGAAGGATTAAGTCATAAAGAAATTGCGGCACAGATGAGCATTTCTGAAGGCACATCCAAATGGCATTTAAACAATGCCCGCACCTTGCTTAAAAAAATGATGAGAGGTGTTTTATCAGCTCTTAAAATGTATGTATTATGAAAACAGAGGAAGAAAATTTTGATGACTTTTTAAAAAGGAAACTGCCCAACGAGGAGGTTCCTTTTAAAGATAAATACTGGCAAAATGCACGTACCATGCTGGATGCGAACCGTCCGCAAAAAAAACGGTATGGCTTCATCTTATTTATGTCGGCATTGTTTTTTGTGGCCATTTCTGCCGTGCTGTTCAATCAGCAGAACAATAAGGTTACATTCACCCCGG
>JAZKGM010000159.1:0-6817 GCA_040385895.1 Bacteroidota bacterium | reverse complement strand
GAGAGACACGATTGAAAAAAAGGTGTCGGAGTTACAGAATGGTAATGAAAAGAAACTGGAAGAGATCAGGAACACTGTTGACGAAAAACTGCAAAAAACATTGGAAACCCGATTAGGGGAATCGTTCAAATTGGTGAGCGAAAGATTGGAAGCCGTACACAAAGGCCTTGGTGATATGCAGCAGCTGGCTATCGGTGTGGGTGACCTTAAAAAAGTATTGACGAATGTCAAAACAAGAGGAGTCCTTGGTGAGTATCAACTGGAAAACATATTAGAACAACTGTTAACGATTGAGCAGTACGCCAAAAATGTGAAAACAAAGGAAGGCTCAAACGCGCTTGTAGAATATGCCATTAAGCTTCCTGGAAGAGATGAACAGATCAAACAGTTGTGGTTGCCCATTGATTCCAAATTCCCGAAAGAGGATTTTGAACACCTGATGGAAGCTTACGATCAGGGCAACCTCGATTTGATCGAAGAGCACCGCAAGAACTTTGTAAAGGGCATAAAAAAATGTGCTGTTGATATTCATTCAAAATATATTGATCCTCCTAACACCACAGATTTTGCCATTCTCTTTTTGCCTTTTGAAAGTCTATATGCAGAAGTGCTGAGAACGCCAGGCTTGTTTGAGTCTGTTCAACGGGAACAAAAGATCATGATTACGGGACCGACCACACTTTCTGCTATGCTAAGCAGCCTGCAAATGGGTTTCCGCACACTGGCTATTGAAAAACGTTCCAGTGAAGTGTGGCAATTGTTGGGCGCAGTTAAAACGGAGTTCGGCAATTTTGGTAAAATACTTGATCGCACACAGAAGAAGCTGCAGGAAGCCAGCAATGTGATTGAAGAAGCAGGTGTACGATCAAGGGCCATTGAAAGAAGACTGAAAACGGTTCAGGAATTGCCAAAGGAACAAACTCTGGCATTGTTGGACCAACCGCTTGAATTAACCCAAGAACAGGACAACGAGTCCGAATTACCCCAAACACACTAGCACGATCACACACTTGTGAACAAACAAAAGCTCCGACTGCGGAGCTTTTGTCTTTTGATGCCCACGAAAACAGCTTCATTGCAACGCTTATCTGAAAAGAATTGACCTTCTTATATCAGCCTGGTGGCATTTGTTCGTTAGTGCTATAAAAGGTAGATTCGGAAAGTTTAAAAGGCATCAGTTAACCCTTAATACATATACCCATGAGAACTTTATTGGCAACAGCGCTGGCATTCTTAAGCCATTTGGTGATGGCGCAGCAAAAGCCGGTTTCGGAAAAGGCATTGCTTTACCAGGTAAGCGGCAATGGAATGAAAAAAACATCGTATGTGTATGGCACCATGCATGTGAGCAATAAACTGGCCTTTTATTTAAGCGACACCTTCTTTTATGCGTTGAAAAGTGCCGATGTGGTTGGCCTCGAAACCGACCCCGGCAAATGGCTCGACCAAATGCTGGTTTCCGAGCATTATTCACCCCTTACCTTGTTTGACGGCACAGAAAGCAAACTCGGCTTTATTGGCAGGGATGTATTCGACCTGAAGGTGAGCAACCGGGTGCTTTCAAGGGCCATGTCGGGAACACCGCGTATTGTTAACGGATTTTTATACCGGCACATGGAGAGCACCTCCGATTTTGAAGAGGATACTTACCTTGATCTGTACATTTACCAGGCGGCATGCAAGCTTGGAAAAGAAGTGCACAGCGTGGAAGGATTTGAAGAATCGGAAAAGCTGGTGAAGTTAGCTAAGGAGGCAGTGACCAACAGCAAAACAAGGACCTATGTGCGGCATAAAAGTGCGTTGGTGGGTGAAAATAATTTGGAAACGGCTTACCGCAATGGCGACATCGACATGATCGACTCATTGGACAACCTGATGAGGTACCCGCAGGAATATTATGAGAACATGCTGTATAAACGCAATGCGAACATGGCGCATTACATGGACAGTGTGATGCAGGACAAAAGCATGTTTGTGGGCGTAGGCGTGTCCCATCTTCCCGGTAAAAAAGGCCTGCTGAACCTGCTTCAGGAAATGGGATATACGGTTAAAGCCATTTCAAAGATCAATAAGAACAGTCCGCAAAAAGAAGCCATCGAGAACATGAACGTGCCGGTGGCCTTTGTGCCTTATACTTCCGATGACGGCTTGTTTTCCATGAAAGTTCCGGGTAAGGTATATACCTACCCCAAAGATAATTACTCACAGAAATACCTGTGCCAGGATATGGCCAATGGGGGGTATTGTTTGGTAACACGTGTTAAAACATACGCTTCCTTATTTAACCAGGATGCAATGTATAGCCTGATGCGCGTGGATAGTTTGTTGTATGAGAACATCCCGGGAAAGATCACATCAAAACAGGCCGTAACCATTAACGGGTACCAGGGCTATGACCTCACCAACAAAACCGGCCAGGGTAAATTCCAGCGCCATTTGGTGATCGCCATGCCGAACGAAGTGGTGTTTTTCAGGATGCATGGCAGTGAGAACTACATCAAAAAATACGGACAAAAGTTTATTGAGTCCATTAGTCTTTCTGTTCCTTTGGCAACATATACGGTTAACAGCGATCATGGCTTTACCGTTCAGTTTCCGTCCACCCCATCCGTTCAGCGGGAGCATTCGGGCCTCGAAGGGGTTTCTCCCTCGCGAAAAGAATGGATCTTATCGGGTAAGGGCCATGTGTTTTACGCCACACAACTGGTGGTGAACAACACCAGTTATATCGATGAGGATTCGTTTGAGCTGGAGCTGATGGCACATACTTTTGCTGATCAGCTGAAAGGGGAGATCATCAGTAAGAAAAAAGCTGATAGCAGCTCCTTGCTTTTTGCATTGACGGATAACAACAAAGATACCGCTGAGGGCATGTTGCAGATCAATTCAAACAAGGTTTACCTGTTGTATTGTAAATCGAAAGACCAGCCATCGAAAGCGGCATTTTTCTCCTCCTTTAAGATCACTCCTGTAAATTACGGCAGCAAATTCCCGTATACAGACACCACCTTACATTATAAAGTGGTCACGTATGTAAAACCCTATGACCAGTCGAAGTTTGAGCGCTACGGAACCGAAAAAGAAGATTCGGTAAAAGCCTGGTCGGTTAACCGCTACTTTACCGATAAGAACACGGGCGATGAAGTAAGGTTGCACTATTACCGGTACAACAAATATGAACAGGAGATCGACTCGGTGAAATACTGGAAGTGGAGATTAGAGAGCCTGAACAACAACGGGGACAATGGCGTTACGGTACTGAAAAGATCGGGTACGGGGCAGAACCATACACTTGAGTTTGTAACAAACGATACCTTAAGCAGCAGGGGGGCGCGCTATAAGGTGTTTTTAAGGGGTGATGTGGCCTATCGCCTTTCAGCGGCCAGTGGTTCAAAAGGAGAAGTATCTGAGTTCGTGAATACCATTTTCGAAACCTTTGAACCGCTCAATGAATTTAAAAGGCCTTCCTTGTTTGATGATCGTGTTCCTGTTTTCGGACAAGATGTAAGCAGCAAAGACAGTGCAACAAAAGCGCAGGCACAAACATACATAGACGATGTATACTTTAATGCGGATAGTTCGGCACGCATCATCCGGATCATTGAAAACCTCCAGGCAGATCAGAAGTATGAAGAGATAAAAGTGGATCTGATCAAAAAGCTTGCCTACAGCACCGATCCTTCTGTGTTGCCATGGCTTGAAAAAACATACAACAATGCGGAAGATACCCTGCGCTTTAAGCTGGCTGTTTTATTCACACTGAGCAGGATCAAATCAAAACCATCGTATAACCTGTGGTTAAAACTGGTGAATGAAAATATGCCGGAAGCAACAGAAGAAAGTGAAGTGTCGCAGATGATCTATGGGTTTGGGATAAAAGACACCAATGTGTTTATCAGGCTGGTAACACCTGCTGTTTTAAAGTTACTTTATATACAGGATTTTAAAGCAGAAACATACAGCTTACTGGTTAAACTGAAAGATAAAAAGCTTATAAAACCATCAGCCTATAAAGGGTACCTGGATGTGATGCTGCTTGATGCCAGGCGTGAATTGAAAACCCAGAAAGAAAAGGAAAAACAAAGCTGGTATACGCAATCGGGCAGCAGGCTTACCAACATCAATAAGCTGATGATCCCGTTTTATGACAACGCAGCGGTAAAGAAACATTTTGATAAAGTACTGCAAACAAAGAGCGATGGGCTGAAGATCAATACGATCGCCCTGATCGCTCAAAATAACTTTGCAGTAACAGACACCATGGTGTATAACCTCGCTTCTAAAATAGCCACCAGGCAAAAGCTGTTTGAAAAACTCAAACAAGCAGGTAAGCCGCAGTTGTTTCCGTCAGAATTTTCTACCCCTGAAAAACGCCTGGACGGGCTTATTTATGCAACCATTATAGCTGCCAATCAAACCTCCGATACTTTTATTGTTTTCGGAAATTCACCGGTTAATTACTACAACAGCACCTACACGGTTCATGGCTTTAAATTCAAAAAAACAGATGATATGGTTTGGCAAACCGGCATCACAGCAACTTGTGCAAATGATTCGTGCTATAATAAAATAAATAATGACCTGAGTGGCATCAGTGCGAAATACTACAGCGAATCGCTGGCAGCCGAAAAATTTATTACCGATGAAGTGCGTAATATCAGGGCCAACCGTAAGTCGGGCAGGTACCGCAACAATTACCAGGACTACGAAAGTGAATTGGACTTTGATTTCGAAGATTGAAAATAAGCAGGTTAAACAGGTTACCGTAAACTATGCGGGCCGGATGTTGTTATATCAATACTTAGTATTTACTTTTATCGCATGTCAAAAATTACCCTGTTCATCTTTCTGTTGCTGTGTTGCGGTGCCCGGGCTCAACAGCAGGTAACGGTGAGTTTAAACCAGCCTTCCCGGGATGAACGTTTTGAGAAGTTCAACCTGAATGTTGCACTGTTCGAACTGAAGAACGATACCATTTTAAGCTGGGATTTTGAAGGGCTCCGTGAAGCAAAGCCGCTTATTGTAAAAAAGCCGGAAGGATTTGCCGCATATGCTTATGGGTACTTGTTTTTTGCTGCAAATGCTTCAGGGTATAACCCCGGCTTTGTTACCATCATTGTAGGTAATCCTTATCACGGCAATCCAACCTTGTTTGCCGACCTGAACAATAACCTCGATTTTACAGATGATGCGTATTCGGCCAGGTTACCGTGGCGTGGAGATACAACGGTGATCAACCTGTGCCTGCCAAATTCCGCTCAATGCGCGCGTATAAAATTTACCCGGCATAAGTATGATGGGAATTTCAAGTACAAAGAACTGATGAATGAATTTTATAATACCACGTACCCCGACCGCAAATTCATCGGCATGGAGCATTGTTACCGCGAACAGCGTTACCAGGTTCTATCGGGCGTATTGGTGAACGGGGAAGACAGCTTCAGGATCGGTTTATATGACGGTAATTTTGACGGGGTGTATAACGAGGCTGACAGCGACCGCATGGTGATGGCCAATTGGAACGATACTTTTTTTTATGCCTTTGATGACCTGCACAGCAGCCTGATCACTAAAAAGCAGGGGGCATGTTTTATTGATAAGAACGGGAAACAATATGAATTTGTCAATGCCGCTGAAAACGGTTCGTCAATAACGGTGCGCATATTAGATAATACCAACAACACCAACCAGGTGAAGCCGGGTAAGAAGTTGCCTCGATTTAAATTTGTTACCTGGAAAGGAGAGAAGAAGAAGATCGGAAAATTCAGGAAGTACCAGTTGTATATTTACTTTGGAAATCCGCAGGCCAAAAACTTCACGCAGGATACGATCGCTTTGCGTGAGCTGACCGATAAACATAAAGACAAGCTGCGGGTAATAGGTTTTATCGAGGTGCAGAAATCTTACGAGTTGAGAATATACGGGCAGTATTGGGAGCTGAACTGGATGCTGGCGTATAAGGACAAAGAGCTGAATAAAAAATTAGGGATAAGGGGATTGCCGAGCAGCATCCTTACAAAAAAAAGGAGAAGTGTTGTTCAGTATAACTTAAGCCCTGCCGAAGTATTGAAAAAATTAAGCGAAATAGAAGTTAAATGAATCCTGTTTTAGTTGAGGTTTATCGGGGCGGTGTATTGGAAAGTTTTCACCGGGGTGCTGTTTGCATCGTGAATGAGCGGAACGAAATCATATTTAATGTTGGCGATCCGCACCAGGTATGTTACCCGCGAAGCGCCATGAAGTTGCTGCAGGTATTGCCCCTGGTTGAACAGGGTGGAATAGAACGGTTCGGTTTTACCTTACAGGAAATTGCTGTGATGTGCGGTTCGCATAATGCGGAACCCGAACACGTGGAGGTGGTAAACAGCATCCTTGCAAAAACAGGCCTGGATAAAAATGCGTTGAATTGCGGGCCACAATATCCCTCATCAAAAAAAGAGGCCAACGAGTTGATCAAATACGATAAAAAGCCGCACCATATTCATAACAATTGCAGCGGTAAACATGCCGGCATGCTGGCCATGTGTGTGTTGATGAACTGGCCCGTTAAAGATTACATCAATCCGCAACACCCGCTTCAGCAAATGATCCTGGAAACATGCAGTACGCTATATGAATACCCCAAAGAGAAAATGACAGTAGCCCTGGATGGCTGCAGCGCGCCCATTTTTAGCGTACCCGTAATTAACCAGGCCATCGGGTATAAGAACTTATTGGGCAATGCAACATTTTCCGGGTCGCTCCAGCGTGCCTGTAAGGTGGTGCTTGAAGCGGTAAGCAGCTATCCTTTTATGGTAGCCGGTAGCAAAAGGTATTG
>JAZKGM010000158.1:0-2828 GCA_040385895.1 Bacteroidota bacterium | reverse complement strand
CCAGACCATATGGAATGATAAGCACAATGTGGTGGCAAACGGAAGCCAGGTATTGAGTGCAAACAGCAGCGACCTGGTGTTTGTTCCTGTACCGGGAAGCACAACACTTTATTACCTGTTTTCTATCGGCTCCACTTCTGCCCTTCAATACCAGGTTATTGATATGAGTAAGAACGCGGGGGAGGGTGAAGTGATCAGCTCCATAACAACAACATCGCAAAATAATTCAACCCAGTTCACCATCATCCGCCACCAGTATGCAGATGCTTTCTGGGTGATCACGCATGAGAACGGCAACACCCGGTTTAAAGCGCATTATGTAGACTCTTCGGGGGTTGCAGCACAAACAGTGCTGTCCGATGTGGGCTTAACAATTAATACGTATGGTGACATGACTGGCTCCAATATAGGCAACAAGCTTGCCGTTACGCATTTCTACGGCAACGGTTCCATAGCCGAAGTTTTCGATTTCGACCGGGTTTGCGGCATTGTTTCGAATGCAAATGAATTACACAAGGAAACCATCTGGGACTATGCATATGGTGTTGCCTTTTCTCCCGATGATTCCAAGCTTTATGTTACCTATGGGTACATGCTGAGCCAGCTTGTTCAATACTATGGCACTGATTACAGGAACAGTTATTTTATAGCCTCTTCACCGCAAAACTTTAATATTATGCGCCTGGCTCCTGACGGAAGAATTTACTTTACCACGCACGACAATGGAATTCCCGGAGAACGGATCAATGCCATTTTAAATCCGAATGAAGTTGGTGCCGGTGCTGTTAATTACAGGGAAACATACCTCCGGCTTGATGAAGGTACCGGCAAATACAGGGCGGCCCAGTTTGAGCTTCCCGCATTTGCAAGCGGAAAAAAAATGAAAAGCCCTGTGGAGGATGGTGTATTTACCTTTACCGGATCCTGCGTGAACGACCCCGTAAAATTTGTTTTTAACACCACCAACCCCTATGACTCACTGCTCTGGAAGTTCGGAGATGCGGCTAATTCGCAATCAAAAGAGCTGAACCCCGTTCACCAATACAAAACCGGGGGACGCTTTGGCATTACCCTTACTATTTACAGGTGCGGCAAGGGGTATGAGCTGAAAGACACGATACCTGTTGATAGTTTCCCCGTGTTCAATTTCCCTGGCGACACATTGGTTTGTGCAGGAACAGCCATTGAATTTACAGGACCTGTTGCACAGAAATACGTATGGTCGACCAACGAAACCGGCAAAACAATTATCCGCAACAACACAGGCCTGGTTTGGTTAAAAGCCAGCAATGGAAAATGCAGCACCACCGACTCTGTTATCGTTTCAAACCACCCGGATGTGATCACCCTGCTTGGCAGTGAATATTTTATTTGTGAAGATGAGGAGGAGCTGGTAAAATTAGATGCAGGCGAAGGTTTTGTTAAATACAAATGGACGCCTACCGAAGACACCACCCAGTGGATCATCGTAAAAAAAACGGGCGAATATTTTGTGAAAGTAACCGACAATTTCGGCTGCCCGGGAGACGATGATGCCAGGGTAAAAAGAAGATGCGGGGTTCTGCTCTATTTCCCGAATATCTTTACACCCAATAATGACGGATTGAACGACCATTATGTACCGGTCGGCAACGATGTAACCGACTTTAAGATGGATATTTATAACAGCTGGGGCGAACTGGTGTTTACATCACACCACATCAACAACGGCTGGAACGGGAGCTTTAAGAACAAGCCTTCAGGCGATGGCGTGTATGTGTACCAGGCAGCATATAGCGGGTATAAGAACAAGCGCCTGCAAACCTTTTATGTCAAAGGGAATATTACCCTGATGCGTTAGGCATTGCGATATAAAACAGAGCTGTCTCCATAACTTAAAAAACGGAAATGATGATCGAGCGCATACTCGTAGATCGTTCTCCAGTTATCGCCAACAAAAGCTGCAATAAGCAGGATCAGGGTGTTTTCCGGTTGATGAAAGTTGGTGATCAGGATATCAACCAGCTTAAACTGATACCCCGGTGCGATAATTATTTGTGTACTTCCCTGTAACAACTCCAGCTTATTTTCTTTCAGGTTACTGATGATCGCTTCAATGGCTTCGGCAGGGGAAATATTGCTGCAATCGGTTTCATAAGCATCCCACTGCCTGATATGAATGGTGGTACCTGCCTGCTTGCGGATCAGCTTAACCCCATGCCAGTATAGGCTTTCCAGCGTTCTTGTGCTTGTAGTGCCCACTGCAATGATCTTCCTGCCCTGCCTGAGACAAGAACAGATCCCTTCCAATGCATTAACCGGAATAAACAGGGTTTCTTCATGCATTTCATGGCCTTCTAACGACACTGCTTTTATGGGTTTAAATGTTCCTGCCCCCACATGTAAAGTAACCTCGGTGCTTGTGATGTTCTTTTCGGATAAACTTTTAAAAACAGCATCGGTAAAATGTAAACCGGCAGTGGGTGCAGCCACCGAACCTTGCTGTTTGGCATATATGGTCTGGTACCTGTTTTCGTCCTCTGTTTCACTTTCCCGGTTTAAGTATGGCGGCAGGGGTAAAACGCCTGCACCATGCAGTACCTCTGCAAACGAAAGGTCATGGTCCCAGCTAAACCGCACTTCGAACAGCTCTCCTGTCTTGCCCAGCTTTTCAGCTTTTAAAGTAACTGTTCCAATAATATGTTCATCGTTAATTATGGAATAGACAGTACCTTTCTTAATATCATCTTTAAATACTTCCAGCGGATACGGTGGATTCCATTGAGGGATTCCCTGAGACTTTAACCAATTTGAGGCATCAAGAAGAATTGCATATAAACTACTACAAT
>JAZKGM010000157.1:7831-19674 GCA_040385895.1 Bacteroidota bacterium | reverse complement strand
CCTTCTGTTTGATTTTATAATCTCTTTTCTCACGCGATCACTCTATTCCCGATCATCGCCTTTACGGTTTTCATAATTCCATTGGCATCATAGCCGCATTCTTTATAAAGTTCATGCTGCTCTCCATGTTCTACAATGGCATCGGGCATACCCAGCATCTTCACTTCCGCTGCATAGTTGTGTTGTGCCATAAATTCCAGCACTGCACTGCCAAATCCACCAACGGTGGTTCCGTCTTCTATGGTGATGATCTTTTTGTAAGAGGCAAAAACTTCATGCAATAATTCTTCATCTATCGGCTTTACAAAGCGCATATCATAATGACCAACCTTTGCCCCTTCTATGCTTAATTTTTCTATCGCTTCAGCAGCCATGTTCCCGGCCGTGCCGAAGCTTAATATAGCCACCTCGTCTCCTTTTTTAAGCCTGCGGCCTTTGCCTGTGTGTATTTCTTTTAACGGGGTGCGCCACTCAACCATAACCCCATTGCCACGCGGGTAACGGATGCTGAATGGCCCCGCATTTTTTTCGAGCGTTGCGCTGTACATCATATCACGAAGCTCTTCTTCATTCATTGGTGCGGCCACAACCATGTTTGGAACGCAGCGCATGTATGGAATGTCTATGGCACCGTGATGTGTCGGCCCGTCTGCCCCGGCAAGCCCTGCACGGTCCATGCAAAACACCACGTGGAGCTTTTGCAGGGCCACGTCATGCACCACCTGGTCGTAGGCACGTTGCATAAAGCTGCTGTAAATATTACAGAAAGGGATCATACCCTGGCTGGCCAGCCCTGCGCTGAACGTTACAGCGTGCTGTTCGGCAATGCCCACATCAAACGCCCGTTTAGGCATGGCCTTCATCATAATGTTCATGGATGAACCCGAAGGCATAGCCGGTGTGATGCCAACAATGCGGTCGTTCTTTTCGGCCAGCTCAACTAAGGTATGGCCAAATACATCCTGGTATTTCGGAGGCTGTGGTTTTTCGTATACTGTTTTAAATATCTCACCGGTTACTTTATCGAACAAACCCGGTGCGTGCCATTTGGTCTGGTCTTTTTCGGCAGGAGCATATCCCTTGCCTTTAACGGTAACCACGTGCAGTAATTTAGGTCCCGGTATCTTTTTGAGGTCGTTCATCACCTTCACCAGGTGATCCACATCATGGCCATCGATAGGGCCGAAATAACGGAACTTCAGTGATTCAAAAAGGTTGCTGTGCCTAAGCAGGCCACCTTTTAAGGTATCATGAACCTTTGAAATGATATCCTGTGAAACCTGGCCTACTTTGCTCAGTTTATCCAACGCTTTCCATACGTCATCTTTAAACTTATTGTAGGTTGGCGAGGTGGTAATATCGGTCAGGTATTCTTTTAATGCACCCACATTCGGGTCGATGCTCATGCAATTGTCGTTCAGCACCACGATCACGTTACTGTCTTCCACGCCTGCATGGTTCAAGCCTTCAAAAGCAAGACCTGCCGTCATGGCCCCGTCACCAATAACAGCAACATGCTGGCGGTCTAACTCGCCTTTTAAACGACTGGCTACGGCCATGCCCAATGCAGCCGAAATAGAGGTGGATGAATGGCCCACCCCAAATGTATCGTAAATGCTCTCACTGCGTTTGGGAAAACCGCTGAGGCCTTTGTAAACACGGTTGCTGTGAAAGTCCTTCCTGCGGCCGGTGAGTATTTTATGCCCGTATGCCTGGTGACCCACATCCCACACCAATTGGTCGTATGGTGTATTGAATGCATAGTGAAGGGCAACGGTTAACTCAACCACACCCAGGCTGGCGCCAAAATGCCCGCCATAAACAGAAACGGTATCAATGATATATTGCCTTAACTCTTCGCAAACCTTTACCAGGTCTTCTTCTTTTACTTTCCGTAAATCGCTGGGAAACTCAATAGGAGCAAGGTATTTACCGGGTTTAATTTCCATCATCGTTCTTTAAAATGAATGATTTTGCAACACGCAGATTTGCAAAGCCAGTAATCAAACGGTAAAAGTAGCTTTTTCGTTTTAAAGTATGAAAATAAATTACATGCGGCCGCCTTTTGCCATTGCAGCAAAAAGCCACAGATTACATGCATAACCTGTGGCTTTCTGACAAATGATTTATGCTTGTTACAGCCTGGCGTCAGTGATCAAAAGATCGTCACGGGTAGGAATGGTGATAACCGGAACAGGCGAGTGGTTCACCATCTGGCGGGCAAATTTTCCAAGGAAAAAAGAGCCGATCTGTGGCTCCTGCTCGCTCATGATGATGATGAGATCTGCATTGATCTCTTTGGCGTAAGCAATGGCCGTATCGGTTATGTTTCCGCCCAGGCGGTTTTCTACCGTGCAGGTAATGCCTTTATCTGTAATGCTATCGCAGGCCTGGTTCATGTAGCTGTTCACATGGTGTTCGGCTTCTTTGTCCTTACCGGTTGAAACCCCGATCAAATGAATGCTGGCTCCTACGTTCTTTGCCACATCAGTAGCCATTGGTATTTTCTGGCGGGTTTCGAAAGAAGTATCCATTGGCATCACGATCTTTTTGAAAGCGAAATTGGTAACCCCATCGCGAACGGTAAGCACCGGGCATTTAACAGAGCTCACCACTTTATAGGCATTGCTTCCCATCCAGAATTCCTGGAAGCCGTTCGCTCCGTGCGTTCCCATAATAATGAGGTTAGCCGACAGCTGCTCTGCCTTGTCTACAATTTCTTTGGTTACGTTTCCGCTGCTTTCGGAAAACGTATATGCCGATGAGCCTAATATTTCGCTCACTTTATTTTTAAGGTCGGCCGATGAAACCCCGCTTTCTTCCACATGGTGAACAAAAAGTGAAGCTTTATAAAAAGAGTTTAACGATTTGGCTGCGTTTAATGCCGTAACCGAACAACTTGATGAATCAACAGGGATGAGGATCTTTTGAATGTTAATGCTCATGGAATAAAAATTTCACACAACATACAAAAAAGAGCACACTAAAAAAATTTATTCGCCTTTAAATTCGGGTTTCCGCTTTTCGTTAAAAGCGGTGACCCCTTCTTTATAGTCTGCGCTGCGACCCGCTATTTCCTGGCAATAAGCCTCGTATTGCAACATGGTATCCAGGTCGCTGTTAAACGATTTGTTAAGCATTTTTTTCATTAAGGCGATGGCTTTGGTGGGTGCTTTCGAATAATATTCAGCGATTTTCATGGTTTCTGCATCCAGGTCTTCGGGTTTTACCACCCGGTTCACCATGCCCCAATCATACGCTTGCTGCGCGGTAACTTTTGTGCCCATGGTGGAGAGTTCGAATGCCCTGGCCGAACCAACCAGGCGGGGAAGAAAATAACTCGAGCCGGAATCAAGCACCAGCCCCACATTAACGAACACTTCGATCAATGATGCATTCTCACTGGCTACGATCATATCGCTGGCCAGGGCCATGCTGCAACCGGCACCGGCTGCAACACCATTGAGCTTGCAAATAACCGGAACGGGTAAATTGCGCATGGCTTTGATCATGGGGTTGTAGCGCTTATATAAACTATCGCTTAACGAGCGGTTCTTTATCCCGCTCGGTTTTTTTCAACGCATCGATCACATCAAAACTTTGCTGCTCATTAAATGCATTAAATACATCAGGTCGGTTAAGCGTTAAGGTGGCTATGCCATTGTTCACTTCAAAAAGTATGGTTTCGTATTGCATCCGGGTTAATTAATTTAAGGGCCGAATATCGAAATTAGGAACAGGTTGGCAAAGGGAATTTATCAACTGTGCTAAAATGCAGTTTGAAATACCACTAGGCAGATCTTGCTTTTTTTACGATCCACGGCAGCGTTAAACCCTGGCCCACCAATGTGATAAGCACCACCGCTATCGAGATAAAAATGATGGCGTTGCGCTGCGGAAAGGGGCTTCCGTCAGGCAACGTTTGCGGCAACCCGATGGCAATGGCCAAAGAAACAATGCCCCGCATACCCGACCAGCTAATAATGAGGCTGTCGTAAAAATTCAATAGTGCATTTTCACTCACTTTTCTTCTGCCCCGGGTACTTTGAAAAGCCTTATCTAAATTTACTTTCTGAAGAAACACACGCGCCATGCGCAACAGCAGCGCAACAATGGTGATCACAACCGCATACCCGAAATAAGGCAGTAGCATCTCGCTGTCTATTTCTTTTAACACAAAAGGAAATTCGAGCCCGATAAGAATAAAGATAAGCCCGTTGAGCAGAAAGATGATCATGTCCCAGATGGACTTGGATTGTTGTTTTAAACCAGCCGGGAAAATTTTATTGCTGAACCGGGAGGTTACCAAACCAAGCATCACCACTGCGATCACTCCCGAAACATGCAGTTGTTCGGCAAGCAGGTAGGTTACGAATGGCATCAGCAACATGAGGCTGATGGTAACCGTTTGGTTGTGGTGAATTTTTGATAAAAAGAACGATAACACTTTGCCTATGATAAATCCCACCAGGAAACCGCCACCCAATAACACCGCAAAGTTGAGCGAGGCTTTCCAGAGCACAAAACCGGCACCCATAACTGTTGCCACCGCAAAGCGATAAGCCACCAGTGCCGAAGCATCATTAATGAGGCTTTCGCCTTCCAGGATGGTATTGGTTTTATGCGAAAGCCCGAGGCCTTTTGTAATGCTCATTGCTGCAACGGCATCAGTGGCCGAAAGAATAGCGCCCAGCACAAATGCCAGTGGCCAGGTCATGCCCGGCATTAAATAATAAACAACAACCGCGATACCCGAAGCTGTTAAAAACACCAGGGAAACGGCCAGCGTGGAGATGGTGTTTAAATTGTCTTTAAACTCCTTAAACGAGATCTGGAAAGAAGCATCGTACAACAAAGGCGGAAGAAAGAGCAGGAAGATAATTTCAGGATTAATGTCGACATGCCTGAACGAGGGAATGAACCCGATGGCTATTCCTCCTGCAATAAGCAGTATGGGATATGGCAGCTTCACCTTGTCGGCAATGGCAGAAAGACCGATCATAAGGGCCATCATAAATAAGATAACGGTGTAGTTCTCCATTGTTTAATTTTTACCGAATAATTCTTCCAGCACTTTCCGGGTTTCCGGTGTAGCGAGTTCATGTTTTTTGCGAAGAATAAAAACCTTGTTGTGCTTTAATTTTTTAATATAGCTGATCATGCGTTGTGGCGGGGTAATGGCATCGTTCTCGCCCACAATTAACACCACCTTTATATCATGCCGATCGAGCGTATTGGCAAATGTTTTAAAGTTGGTTTGCAGCTTGCGCTGGGCATACCAGGTATTAAATACTTTTTCAACCCGTTCGGGTTTTCCAACAAACTTGGAGGTGAACACATACACGCTCCTGTTCAGTATTTTCAGTTTTTTAAGCTTTTCCACCCAGCTTTGTAATGCTCCGGGCGTATTGACAAAGTAGCGGAACAAAGCAAGCCCGAACGGGTTATTGGTGGTAAAGTTTAAAAAGCTGTTGAACGAAAAAGTGGGTGGCGAAAGCAGGATAAAATGATCGATGCGTTCAGCAAAATTCCTTACAAGTGCCCGCGCCAATCTTGCTCCCATGCTGAAAGAGCACACCGAAAACCGTTTTGCATGAAGATCTTCCTGCTGCGCTATACCGGTAAAGATCTGTTTCATGTGCTCATCACTAAAATCATCTTTTTCAGTCCAGCGGCTTTGGCCATGCCAGAAAAAGTCGATGGCTATTATGGTGAAATAAGCGCCCAGGGTCTCTTCAAAATAAGCATATTCGGCACCGGTTTGGTTATACCCGTGAAAAGCGATCAGCACCTGGCCCCCTTCACCGAACCTGTGGTAAGAGACCAGGGAGTTTTTATAGGTGAAAAGTCGTTGGCTCATGCTCCTGTACAAGTATACTGTTTACGTGAACACAATGTATGCATTGTGGTGTTTTATTCTTATTGAATAAACTTATGGCAGGAATAATTATTTTTACAGCATGGCAAAAGTAGATGCGGCAAAGGTTCATAAGTTTGTAAAGCACGATATATGGCATGTAAAGCTGGATAAGATCCCGCGGTGGCAGCGTGGTGCCATCAAAACAGTACGGATCTGCATCCTGGCAATTAAGGATTTCGACAAAAAAGACCTTTCGCTGAGGGCCACTGCGTTAACCTTGTATACCTTGCTTTCTGTAGTGCCTATCGTGGCGCTGATCTTTGGCATTTCCAAAGGTTTTGGCCTCGAAGAATACCTGGCGCAGGAAATGAAGGAAGCATTCAGCTCGCAACCTGTGGTGCTCGAAAACATCCTCAACTATTCGCACAATATGTTGCAAACAACCAAAGGCGGTGTAATTGCCGGTGTTGGTTTTGCTTTGTTAATGTGGACCGTGCTGCAGGTGCTGGGTAATATCGAAGATGCGTTTAACTCCATCTGGTATGTAACGAAACCCCGCACGCTCATCCGTAAGTTCACCGATTATTTATCCATTATGCTGGTGGCCCCTTTATTTATTATTGTTTCTGGGGCTGCCAATATTTTCATTTCAACGCAGGTTACCAATATCCTTGCAGGCCTTCACTTTTTGGGTGAAACCGGAAGCAGCCTGGTTTTTATGGCGCTCCAGGTGCTGCCTTACCTCACCACCAGCATCCTGTTCTTTTTCATTTACCTGGTGATGCCAAATACGCGTGTGAAACCACGTGCAGCATTAACTGCAGGAATCATCGCAGGATGTATCTTCCAGCTCTTTCAATGGGGATACATCGCTTTCCAGATCGGTGTTTCCAGGTACAATGCCATTTACGGGAGCTTCGCTTCGATCCCTTTGTTTATTACCTGGCTGCAGTTCAGCTGGATCATTGTATTGCTGGGCTCAGAAATTGGATACAGTGTTCAGAATATTGCCGTTTTCCAGGACGAACAGCTTACCGGGAAGTTCAGCCATAAAATGCGCATGTTGTACAGCCTGTACATTATTCACCTGGTCACCAAAAGATTTAAGCATGCTGCTCCGCCACCCGATGCCGTGGATATTGCCAAACGGCTCAGCATCCCCTTAAGCCTTTGCAGGCAATTGCTCAATAACATGCAGCAGGCCGATCTTGTGGCACAAACGGTGGAAAAAGAAGGGGTAAAAGAATATTGTTTTGTTCCGGCACTCGATATCCAGTTTTTAACAGTTGGTTTTATTATTAATAAGCTGGAAAGCCTTGGAGAGCTGAGCAAGCATGATGGAGACGAGGCGGAGTTGTTCCACCGCATCAAAGTAAATTACATTGAGCTGGAGCGCGCCATCAATAACTCGGAAGCCAATAAACACATCCTGGATTTTTAATGGAGCAGATCAATGCCGACATGGTTTTGTACGGCTACACCACCGGTGTTTTTCCCATGGCTAACCAGGACGAGGATAACGAGATCTACTGGGTGGAGCCCGAGTTCAGGGGAATTATCCCGCTTGATGAATTTAAGGTGAGCAAGTCGCTGAAACAAACCTTGCGCAGTGGTAAATACAGGGTAACGATCAATGCTGCTTTTGAACAGGTGATGCGTGGCTGTTCCAACCGCGATGAAACCTGGATCAGCGAAGAAATTATCGAGGTGTATTGCAACCTGAATAAAATGGGTTACGGCTTTAGCTTTGAAACCTGGAACCTGGAAAACGAACTGGTTGGTGGCTTATATGGCATTGCTTTAGGCAGGGCTTTTTTTGGTGAAAGCATGTTCAGCAAGCAAACGGATGCCAGCAAAGTGGCTTTATATTGTTTGGTGGAATGGATGAAGGAGCATAAATTTATGCTGCTTGATACGCAATACATAACCGATCATCTAATCAGCCTGGGTGCAAAGGAAATTCCAAGGCACGAATACATGAAAATGCTTAAAGAAGCATTGATCTGAGCTATCCTACAACAGCGGTCTCCCACTTTCCTGTTTGCTTCGCAATATCAATAAGCCTTTGCCCGTGCGGTGTCATTAAACCTGCTTCTATCATGCGCGCTGCGCGATCCCTGTTGGGCTGGCTCCATTTGCTCGTTTTGGGGTTACGGGGTGTAAAAGTGAGGTAATAGCTTTCGGCATCCCGTTTTTTAGCCAGGCTGTCTATCCACCCAAAACACAATGCCTCTTCGGTTGCATCAATGATGTTAACACCAGGTATGCTGCTTTTTTTGTGGTACAGGATCAACCAAACGGATCTCTCCGATTGGCTGTTCTTTTTTAACCACTTGCGCCACTCCGCCCTTGTTTTGGCGTAAACCGCTTGTTTGCCGTCTTTTATTTCCGTTATCATAGCTGTGCGTTTTTTTGTTTAACAATATCCAGGTAATGTGTGTTGGTCATTATACCCAATATATTCCCGAAAGGATCAACCACCGATGTTGTTACAAAATTGCCTTTGCCCCCGCTATGGTCGGTAATGGGCTGATATAAGACAGCTCCCAGAGAAAGCAGGTTGTCGAGAGAAGCCTGTAAATCGTCAACATGCCAATATGCAATAGCGCCTGCAGCACCTTTTTTTGCTCCGTCAGGGGCATAAGCGATGTCGATGATGCCCAGTTCGTGCTGGTAATCGCCAATGCGAAACTCGGCATAACCCGGAACATTGAAATAAGGCTCAACCCCTAATAACCGGCTGTACCATGTTTTGGCCGCCTGGTGGTCGGCTGCATAAAAACTGATTGTTGCAAGGCCGCGTAATACGTGTGATTTTTCCATTTTATTTTTGTTTAGTGTATTTGCTTTAACAAATGTAAAATGGGCCTGCGACAGCCTTATGTCAGGGGTCAGTTTATTTTTTGATGACGTTCAAAATATTCCTGCAGGGTCATTTTATGTGGCTCGAATTTTTCGCTTAATATATTTAACTGCTGGATCCTGTCGAGCCTGAAAAGCCTGAATTCTTTTCGCAGGCGGCACCATGCCACCAGCAACCAGTTTTCCTGTGTGCTCAATAAAGCAAAAGGTTCAACCACTCTTGCTTCGGCTTCGCTGGCACCGTGTTTCTGGTATACTATTTTTACCGGGTTAAAGTTTGTTAAGGCCAGCTGAAGACTTGCCAGGTAATTGCTGCTGGTATCGGCTGTATTAGTCTGGCTCACGGCCATGCGGCTGGAAAGCAGCTCTGCATTTTCCCGGGTATTGAAACGTAATACGGCTTTTATTTTTTCTATGGCTTCAGTGTATTCTTTTACAAACGAGGCATCTTTATTTTTCGAAACAAATTTTCCGGCAGTGATCAATGCATTGGCTTCACCTTCGGTAAATGAAACCGGGGGAAGCCGATACCCTTCCATTAAGCTGTAGCCTTTTCCTTCTTCGGTAAGAACAGGAACACCCGATTGTTCCAGGGCCCTGATGTCGCGGTATATGGTGCGTACACTCACGCTGAACTTTTCGGCAAGGGTTGTTGCAGTGATCAGCCGTTTGGTTTGCAGCTGCGTGAGTATTGCGGTTAAGCGAGAGAGGCGGCTTGTATCGTTATCGTTCATTCATTTAAGGTGTGCCAGCCATTCACCGGAGCTTATCCATGGTAAGAGTAAGCGACTGGTTTGTTTTTATTTCTTCGTAATTTTCGAGATCACCCGGCCAACAGACCTGGTGGGTTTATCCATGTCGTTGATGGCAAAGTTGATGGCTTCTTTGATCAGGGCTTTTACTTTATCGTTCCTGTAATCGCTTTTTTGTGTTACCGGAATGTGCCTGATCAGGTTACCGGTTCCAACCAGCAAGCGGTGGGGATCTTTTAACAGTGTTCCTTTATTGAAACCCAGGTTTAAATGATTCGTGTATACAGGGATCATGCAATATGCATCACCCAGTCTATCGGAGATCGAAAAAACCGTGGTTAATGCATGGGTGTGATACAACAACTCATTGCCATCTGGATGCAAACCAAGTATGTATTCGCGCAGGTCGCAGAAGAAATCAATGATGTTTTGCTCCTTTGCCTGTAACAGCAGGCCAAAGTCGGGAGAGATCGGTTTTGAAGGTTCCATCACTTTTATGTAACAGGCAATTTACAGGATTTAGCCCCTTATGATCCCACAAGCATTTTTTTTATCAGTGCGATCTGTCCCAGGTGGTAATGCGCATGCTCAATAATGCCATGCAGGTTCCTGTAATAATTCCCGTATTTTTTATCTGTGAAATCTTCGAGAAGAATCTGCTCCGGCAATTGTTCGATCAATGCTGCCAGGCTTTCTGCCTCAGCCCAGGTTCGATCCAGGAGTTCTGTCCAATCCTCTTCGCACAAAACGGGCGGATGGTCGAAGCTGTATTGATCATGGGCATCAAGCGGCCCTCCCTGCAATACCTTTATCGCTGCGCTTACATAATAGTTGATGTGGTAAACAAGGGTGGCAATGGTATTAAAAGAATACACTTTTGTTGTGGCCTGCTGCCAGGTTACACCTGCTAAGTGCTCTTTAAGGTTTGATGCGGTCCAGTTTCCCCCGAAATAAACTTCTCTCAGGTGTTTGGCTATTTGTACGGGCAGGTTCATATTGTTTTGCTATACCCCAAAAATAAAAACTACCGGGTTAAATGCAAGAAGATGCTCAGAACCACTTATTCTTAACGGCCACCATCACGGCCTGCGTTTTACTGCTTACGTGAAGCTTCTGGTAAATCTTGGTAATGTGGGTCCTCACCGTGTGCGGGCTTATAAATAATTTATCGGCCACACCTTTATAATCCAACCCTTCAACAAGCCCTTTTAAAATATCCATCTCTCGTGCCGAAAGGACCGTTTCTTCTTTTTGTTTGGGCTCTACTTTGGCACTCATCAGCAATTGCAATGCCTTACGTGCTATGCGCGGGCTCATTGGCGATCCGCCAAATTCTATGATCTGCTTAATGGCTTCTATGATCTGCTTTACGCTTTCATCTTTTAACAGGTAACCTATCGCACCTGCTTTTATGGCTTCAAAGATCTTATCATCGTCATCAAAAACGGTAAGCATCACAAATTTGGTTTGAGGGTACAGGCCCGATCCAAGGTTCACGGCATCAATGCCGTTCATCACGGGCATATCTATATCCATTAATACAATATCGGGCAATTGTTTCTGGATCTTCATGGCATCGAGAAATTCTTCGCCATTGGCTGCCATAAATGTAACGTTAAAGTTGCTTACGCCCGAAAGCTTTTCGGAAAGGGAAACCCGGTTGGGCTGCTTATCATCTACTATAGCTACGTGTATCATCGTGTTTATTTTATGCAGTCAAAATTGACGAATACTATTGGATAAAAACATGGGGCAAATGCATTATTTTAATGAAAGCGTTAAGCGGGTGCCTGCATTTAAGGCAGAACTTACCTGCAGGGTTGCGCCCGTCTCCTGCGCCCTGGCCTGCATGTTTTGCAACCCGTAATGCCCCTTGCGTTGTGCCTCATCCCAGTTAAACCCAACGCCATTGTCGGCAATAATGAACTCAAATGTAAGGGTGGCTGATGAAGTAAAATCAATGTTGACCTCCGTGCATTTTGCATGTTTAAGGCAATTGTTAAATGCTTCCTGGCAAATGCGGAAAAGGTTCAGCGCTACTGCGGGAGAAAGTGTATTGCTGGTTTCAAGGCTTTCTGAAAAATTAACATGGATGTTCTTATTGAACTCGAGCATTTTTAATGCAAACTGTTTAAAGCGGTCGGCAAAATCCTCAACGCTTAAGCTGGTATGGCTAATGGCCCAGATGGTTTGCCTTAAGGTAAGGATGGCATTCCGCCCGGTTTCGGTCAAGGCCTGGAGCCTGTATTTTTCCTCTTCTTCATCAAGCTGGTCGGGGTTCTCCAGCATCCATTCCACATTGGTAATTAAGTATGAAAGCTGCGCACCTACATTGTCGTGCAGATCGCGGGAGATGCGCAAGCGTTCCT
>JAZKGM010000157.1:4722-7821 GCA_040385895.1 Bacteroidota bacterium | reverse complement strand
TTTTTGCTGTATTTCCAGCTCCCGTTTTATTTTTATTTTCTGGCGGTTCACCACCACGTAAACGATTGCAGAAAGAAAAGCTGATCCTGCAATAGTAACCAGCAGATAGAACCAGCCTGTCTCCCAATAAGGAGGCGAAATACTGATGTATAACTCCCTTGGATCTTCATTCCATACACCATCACCATTAGCCGCTTTTACTTTGAAAATATATTTACCCGGGGGCAGGTTTGCATACCGTGCAAAATGTTTTGTCCCGCTTTCGATCCATTTATTGTCATACCCGCTCAGCTGGTACCTGTACGTGTTAAATTCCGGCTGACTGAACTCCAGTGCCGAAAAATCGAAAGAAAGCGTGTTTTGTGTATGATCGAAACTGAGCCTGGTGATCTCGTTGTAGATGGTATCGCTCTGGTAAGGCACATCGCCCAGCATAATTTCATTAATGGCAATTTTCGGAACATGGGTGTTTTTTATGATGCGATCGGGGTTGATCACATTTACCCCATTAACCCCGCCAAAATAAAGCAACCCGTTTTCATCTTTGTAATATGCGCCTGTATTGAACTCGTTCGATTGGATCCCGTCTTTTGTCGTGTAGTTTTCAACCTGCTTTGTTTTAAGGTTCATGGAGCTAAGGCCTTTATTATGGCTGAACCAGATGCTGCCTTTATCGTCTTCTAAAATGCCATAGATAAAATCGTTCACCAGCTTATTTCCAATGCTGTAAATATTAAGCACTGTGCCTTTGCTGTCCAGCTCAAACAAGCCCTGCTCCGCACCCACATATACCAGCCCGTTCGATGCGATACAGATCGATTTGATAAATTCATTAACGGGTAAGGATGTTCTCTTGCGGGTTACCTGGTCATACTTCAACAAGCCCCTGTTCGTTCCTATCCAGATGTTGTTATCAGATGGATTTATTTCAGCCGTCATAATGGTTGTATCCCGGCTGTTTACCTCGAACAGCTGCCTGATCTTATAATTTCTATTTACTTCATAAATACACCGGTCGGCACTAAGCAACCATTTGTTCTTGTTGATCTTAACAAAATGGGGAAAGCCAATGCCTCGTATGTCTTTTCTTGCATTAAGCTCCTTTTCAAAAATAACCTTACCTGTTTCAGGATGAATGATCTTTAATGCTTTTCCATTCACCAGCATCACATGCTCTTCGTCAAACTGTGTTAACCCCAGCACCGAAGAGATCTCCACGCTGTTCTTTTTAAAGTGATGCTGAACAACCTTTCCATCCGCTGTATACCAAAGCAGGTCCTGCCCCCACAGCCCGGTATATATTGTGCCTTTTTTATTGGTGCAGATGGCTTTAACCAGCCTGTTTTTGGCTTCTGTACCGGCATAATGTTTAAATTTATTGGCATAGGGCGAAAGGCATTTCACCCCGTCACCATTGGTAGAGATCCATAGGTTGTTCGACTTGTCAACCGATAGGTTCTGTACATAAAAGAAGCCCTTCTTCTCATATTTGGTGAAGGATTGGATGTGCTCGACCATGGTATTGCTGGACGCATCATAGATGTATAAGCCTGTGGTATTGCCAATGTATAAAAGCCCGTTCCACATCGCCATGGTATTTCCGGCCATGCGGTATTCTGTGAACTTAATCCCGTTGTAAGGTTGTTTGGTGAACCGGTCGGATTTAACGTGGTACAAATACCTGTAATTCCTTGTAAAGCTGCATAACGTTGAATCGTTTATGGCGTAGAACATTCCCAGGAATTCCTGCGGTCCTTTAATAAGCTTGTATTTTAACGTGTTCAGGTCGAAGGAGAACCATATATTGTTATCATTGAGGTACCCGATCACCACATCACCCAGCACAACAAAGCTGCGGATAGAAGAAGCATAATATGGCAACATGCTTGTCATCATCTTATCTGCAAGCGTGATCCGCTTTTCAAGCTTCAGCGTAATTGTATTGATCGCAATAAGATCTGTAACACCCGAAATTAACCAGACACGGTTATGCTTATCTTCTCTTAAGATCATCGTTTGCCGGTTGTAGGCTTTAAGATCAAGATTGATGAAATTATCTTTAACGCGGTTATAAATGCTCACTCCTTTATGATGCGAGATCCATAACCGCTTTTGCGAATCTTCATAAAAACCATAGCCTTTGATCCCTGATAAAGAGCCGGGATCTTTGCTGTTGTTCTTATAATAATTCATTTTGTAGCCATCAAAACGGTTCATTCCATCGGAAGTACCGAACCACAAATAACCCCGGTGGTCCTGGAAAATGGCACCGACACTGTTTTGGGCAAGCCCGTTATCAACAGAATACAGGCTGTAATTACGTTGCAATTGCGCATAAGCTGGCACAACAATTAAACAGCACAAAAAGGCAAATAGGTTCTTCACACCTTACCAGGAAAAAGATTAGAGGTTTTGTAAAAGTAGCATTTTGATAAGATTTTGCTAACCCGTGATCATCATATTGACTAAAAATACAGCATATGCTGTATTTTTTATGCGGTCCTAAAAAAGGGAAGGATCTTTATACGTGAGCAAAAAAATCTGCATTGCGGGATGCAATGCAGATGTATAAGGGTGGAATGGCGTGCGAACTAAAAGCTCACTTTCTGCGTCCAGAATTCTTTGCCCCCCTTATCAAACCCAAAGAACTGAATATCATTGTCCGAAGACTGTACATATGGAAATTTAGTATTCAGTACATGTCTTTCATCGCCCACCAGTATTCTTGCCCCCATTGTTTTTGCTTTCAGATCGATCTGGGTAAGGTGTGAAGCCACCAATGTGCCTTTATCATCTGCAACATGGGTTAACAGGTAAAACTCATGATCGTTCTTTTTAAACACTTCCGTTTCTAATGCCGGGATAAACACGCTTTTAGAGGCCAGCCAGTATTTGGCCACCAGCTTGCCATCAGCCGAAAACTGCAAAGCCACGTCTCCGCTATACACTTCTGCATTATTCGGACCCATGTTCTTTACCGTCCACACCGAAAGCATTCCGCCATCGGGCAATGACTGGTTGGAGGTGTTTTTGGTGAGCTCATAGGCCGGGTTATAAAACGTTTTACCGGCTTTTTCGCCCGGGGGCAGGATGAATCCT
>JAZKGM010000157.1:0-4712 GCA_040385895.1 Bacteroidota bacterium | reverse complement strand
CATCTTCTCCCATAAGTTGTGTCTGGGTAACCTTCCCGTCTTTAATCGTCATCACATAATATTGATCGTGCGGAACCGAGATCGTTCCCTGGTTTACATACTTGTCTTTTTTCTTCAGGTTAATTGCCGCGATCAGCACAATGCTTTTATCAGCCATTTCGAAGGCCTGCGAAAACTGTGTGAAACCCGAAGGAACTTCATACGGGAACTCATACTTCAATTTGGTGTCATTGCCTACAAAACGGAAAATATAGTTACGCGGGTTAGGGTCGGTCGGGCACTTATCGCCCGTGATATCGGTTGGCGCGGAGATCAGCAAAACGCCTTCATTTTTTGGAAGCGATTCCCTGAAAATAAATCCCCTTGCATAAGGCTCGCTAAATTTATGCCGGGCCACAATGTCCATCGTTTTAGGACTGATCTTAAACACATAATAAACAGGGAGCAGGTCTTCGTTTGATGGTGCCTTACCAAATTTAATGATCGGCCTTCTTTTACCGATCAGCAACAGGTCGCCATCTTCGCTAATGAGCTTGCGCACCTGGCTGGTGCTTGATGAACGGTTTGCACCGTTGCTCTTAAACGAGAACGTTTCTTTAAAAGCAACCTGTACCGCTTCTGCATTGCTGGAGTGAAACTCGTATGAAATGTTTTTTCCCTCATCACTTTTCAGCTTCATCTCTTCTTTAATAAAAAACATGGTGTAGCTCTGCGTTTTGTTTCCCCTCAGGTCTCCTTCGCCATAATTATTGGTTTGGGTAACCAGTTTTATATCGCCTTTCTGAACCGCAAAACCCAGCCCGCTTTTTAACCCGATCTTGCCTTTCTGAACCAGGTTTGTACCAAATGCTTTAGAGATCGCATCAGACGAAGCCACTTCCAATACATCTGCTTTTATCAGGTCTATATCTGTATTGGAATAGCCGGGTATAGACGCTGACCACGATTCCCAGAAGGACCGTTTTTTCTTTTTTTCATCACCCTCAAAATCAAATACAGTATCGATGCGGCTTTGAAGAACAAGTTCTGTATTAAATGTAAGCTTTTCGGCTGCACCTTTTTTTATAAATGCAGTAAGCTCTACATTTCCGTTGTTCAGTTTCAGGTCGTGCAGGTTACCGGCCCGTACTTTGGCTTCTTTGCTTTTAAATGTTCTTAAAGGTGAAGCTGTTTGTGCATGTGTGCTTGTACAAAGCAGCAAAAGCACAGAAATAAATAATAGATCTTTCATTATGTATTTATTTTGGTTTATTCAACAAGCAGCTTTTGAATTGCTTTGCCCGCGCTGGTGTTCACCTGTAAAAAATAAATTCCTTTTGCAAGCCCGCTCACGTCCATTCTGTTTCCGGTGGTGTTTAGTTGAAGCGTTCCTGCGAGGTTATATAAACTAAGCCGGGCATTTTCTTTTACATCAACATGTACAACACCCGAAGATGGATTCGGATGCAGGGTTACCTGAATAGGGTTTGAAGCTTTTTCAAACAAGCCGCTTGAAGGCGTTCCGTACCTGATAACCGGGGCCTTATCGGCTCCCCAGGTAAACTGGGTGGCAAAAATGGCATTATTATGCATGGTAATGGACGTAACGGTATTGGTGAGTACCCCATCGCTGATGCTACTCCATGTAGTACCTCCGTCTGTTGACTTATATACTGAATCGGAATAAACAGCGGATGCATAGACCGCATTTCCGCTTACATGTATTGCATTGATACCAACCAGGCCTACTGCAGGATGAGCAGCAAAGCCCGCGTCTATGCGGTTAAAGGTAAGACCATCTGTTGATTTGAACAGCCCATGCTCCGAACCGAAATAAACGGCACCCGGTGCAGAAAAAAAAGTCCTTACATCTGAAGGTACACTGCTGGCTGTTTCTGTAAACGAAACGCCATCTGTTGATGACCATATTTTTTTGTACCCCCCGGTAACCGCATAGTAGGTGTTATTGATCTTGTACATACCAAAGATCGCATTAGGAACGGGAATGCTTGTAACAGGTGTCCATCTTGTTTCGTTATCAAGTTTGGTATATAAACACAACTCCGTGTTTCCCACCCTGGCTATAAAGATCCTGTTATCATCCGAAAACATGGTTTTAATTTCAGCCAGCGGAAGACCAGCGGTATCAGCAGTCCAATGCTGTCCATCATATTTAAGCGGGCTTGCATAGTTTCCTGATCCCCCGCTCACTCCTGCTGCATAAATAACATTGGCTGTACTGGCAAGAAATTTAGGGGCCATGCCATCGCTTACCGATTTGCTGTCGGTATCCGTCCATGTTTCTCCATTATCCGTTGAAACAAAAACACCTGAATTTGCAGCAACATACAGTTTGCCTTTGTTGCTTAACAGGCAGTTTGAAACATTATTAAGAGATGGGTCTGTAACCTTTTGCCATTGGGCAAATGTTGGTGTATTTGATAACACCAGAAGTGTTGCAACAGCAGTAACTATTTTTTTCATAACGTATAATTTTAGCGTTACAAAGCTGCTCATACATTACTGCGCATACCATACGCCCTTCGGCCTATTTTTAACAAAAAAGCCGCCTCGTTATAAACGAGAACGGCTTTGATCTTTGCCCAGGTAAATTACTTGTTAAAACCCAATAACCGTTATACCTGCAGCGAAAGTCCTTACATCGGGCGATTTGGAAAAATATGGCGTAAGCCCGTAGTTAAAAAACAGCTTGACGCGATCATAACCCACGCGCACTGTTCCGTCAACCCTGAACGGGTTAATGTTGAAATTGTCGTTAAGCTCCACCCTTTGGTCATAACCCCTTGCCGATGTTTCGGTAATTACCTGCATGGTGGTGATGTACCTTACAATAGCACCGGCAGCAATATGAAAACCGCCATTGGCTTTGTTTTTTGTACCGGGTGCAAATTTGATCAGCAAAGGCGCATTCAGGTCAAATGTATACAGTTTGTTTTTGCTCAATGCATCGGGCGAAGTAGTGTATGCAAGCGAATCAGCGTTCGGGGTCAAATAATCGTTTCCATCAAAGTTGTAGTTGCTCCATTGCATACCAAGTCCTGTGGTAATGGCCAGCTTGTTCTTAATGATGTGCCCGTTTAACTCGAACAGGTTCAATCCGAAAAACCACGAATTGCCAACATTGGTATTTAAAAACTTATAGGGTGTCGAAAACTTATTCAGGTCAGGCGTTGCAAACCCGTTTACGCCCATTTCAAATCCTGCATATACCCTTTTCATCCTTCTGCGTGAGCTTTCCTTTTTTTGATCTCCGCCAATGATCAGTAATTTTTTATTGCCAAATTTAATACGGGTGGTATCATCCGGGTTTGCGGCAATGCCTTCAATGGCTTTGTCATCAAACACATCCCCGCTTGTAATGCCTTTTATTACGGACATGCCATCAACAGAAAAACTTTTATTTACAGGATTTCCCAGGTAGCGGATGCTGCTCATTCCATCCGATTTTGCATTCAGCGTGCTGTCGGGATTTACCGTTGCAGAAGCAGCACCATCGGTTTCAACTGTAACGTATGTGGTTTTAAAATTATCTGCATCCAGTTTTGCGGCACCATCCACATCGGCTGTTAATGTTACTGCATTACCGCTTATATCTAATTTTGCAGCACCGTCAAGCTTAATATTAACCACATTGGCAGAAACAATAAGTTCACTTTTCGCTGCACCGTCCATATCGATCATCACATCATTTTTTATAGAGTCTTTGCAGGTGAGGCTCGCTGCACCATCCAGGTCAATTGATTTTATGCTGCGTGTGTAAACTTTTACAACTTCACTACCGCCATCTGATGCAGAAACACGCAGTACCCCGTTTTCTACCTTGGCGTTTATCTGCTTCCCGCTTTCGCTGTATGCCGAATAACGGTCGGCAATAATTAATTCGATCTTTACATTATCCGCTACTTTAATTTTATCAAATTCAGCAAGGGGCAGGTTGCTTTGAGCGGTGGCTATCTTGATAAAAATAAGCGGGGCTCCGAATAATGCAAGTGCTTTTTTAGTCAGGGTTTTCATAATCGTTTTGTTTAATTTTTACATAGTACGTTCAGGTTACTTAAAAAGTTACAGCACCGTTAAAAAAAATTGAAATTCTATAAAATATAGCGTGTACATTTAATGGGAGAATTGAAGGACCAGGCACCATTTATTCTGCTTAAGCGGAAGATCGCGCAGATTTAAGCGATGTATTATTATCCAGCTTAATTGATTGAAGTAATCAGGTGGGGTTTTCATCTATGTAACCTGTGGCTGTTTAATTTAAATGAAAAGAGGATGATCTTACTTACCGTATTTTAAACGGTCTTCTGTTAGAACAGATAAAGGACTTACCTGCTCACCAATCCTATTCCGGCAATTTCAAAGCGCGTTAGCTTTCCGGTGGTGTCTTTTTCGATCACCACATCGGCATGGGTGGCTTTATTGATGCGGGCCAGCAAGCCCTCTTCATTGTTAAGGTTGGTTTCTTTTTTGAACTTACGCACCAGCCAGGTTCTTACGTCCACAAATTCCTGCCGCGAAGCAACAGCGGCTGGCAACTCAGGCCTTGCTAATTTAAAGTCAATAGTTGCCGGAGCGGTGATCTCCTGCAAAGCAATAGCCTGCCCGCTTTTATAGTTGGGTTGAATAAGCACAACTTCACTTTTTTGCTCCCGGGCGATCAGTTCTGGTTCAGGCAACGCAGCAGCTTGTTCTTTTAAAGGTTGGATGTGTTT
>JAZKGM010000156.1:6122-8236 GCA_040385895.1 Bacteroidota bacterium | reverse complement strand
TCACCTTTATAATCCTGCGGTTTGTTATGCCTGCTGTCCATATTATCACGGATCTCAGGACGCGGTTTATTACCTGCAACTTTTGAAGGGTTCTGGTTTTGCTGATTGTTAGTTTGAGTTTTCATAACAAAATGATTAATGAATATAAAAACAGGGATAATCATGCCAGCCCGATAAGCTTCGTATTTCAACAGCCTCACCGCAATAAAACGGGGAATTATACCTGCAACAATGGAAATAATGCCACAAAACTTTCACCTTCCTGAAATGTTCCATCATCATTCACTTCATTAAAGAACGAATATGCTAAACGAATACATCGGCCATGGAACCGACCTTACAATTTTACAGATGAGCATGCGTGCGATCGTTGTTTTTATTATTGCCCTGTCATTTATAAGGCTTGGCCGCAGGGCTTTTGGAATGGGCTCTTCTTTCGACACGGTGATCGGTATTTTGCTTGGCTCCATTTTAAGCAGGGCCGTGGTAGGCGCTTCGCCCTTTGTTCCAACCATCATTGCTGCATTTATCATTGTTATTATTCATAAACTGCTGGCCTGGCTAAGCGTACATTTCAGGATGTTCGGTAAAATTGTGAAGGGTGAAGCCATACTGATTTATAAAGATGGAAAACTGATCGAACAAAGCCTGGCCAAGTTCTTTATCACAGAAAATGATTTTAAAGAAAGCCTTCGCCATGCCTGCAATACCACCGATACAGGCGATATAAAAGAAGCCTATATTGAACGGGACGGAAGGATCAGTTTTATACGCTAATTCTATCTTAAAATTTGTTATTATTTATTTGACGAAACCTGCTTGAGGTAAAATCCACATACTTTTGTGCAGATGAATTTTCACCGCTGTTGCTTTATGCTTTTGCTGATGGGCGTTTTTTACGTTTCGAAAGCTACGCACATCGTTGGTGGTGAAATTGTATACAAGCACATTGCCAATGATAGTTTTGAGATCAGGCTGGACCTTTATATCGATTGTTTTAACGGAAACCCGGGGGCCATACAAATAGACAGCATTGCCATGCTGGGTATTTTTGACACCGCAGGAACGCTCATCAGGTCAATGGTTTCTCCCCGCGGCCTGCCACAACGGATCAATTCGGTGAATTACAATTGTGTTATTCCGCCCACCAATGCCTGTGTAGATCAGTATTCGTACCTGTATTATACTTCGTTGCCGAAAATCCCCGGTGGTTACATTGTTTCGTTTCAGCGTTGCTGCCGCAACAACAGCATCAACAACATCATCAATCCCGGGAGCAGCGGGGCAACTTACTGGGCTTCTATACCCGATACCAGCCATACCGCAGGATACAATTCTTCGGCCCGGTTCAACAGCCTGCCACCTAATTTTATCTGCAATGCCCGCGATTTCATCTTCGATCATTCCGCAACCGATCCTGACGGGGATTCCATCAGCTATAAATTATACACACCTTATATTGGTGCCGATCCCTTCAATAATACCCCGCGCCCACCTGCAAGCCCTCCTTATTCGGGCGTTTTCTGGCTTCCTCCGTACAGCGAACAGGAAATGATGAACGGCAACCCCGAACTGGCCATTGATTCGGTTACTGGCAGGCTTACGGTGAAACCTGTTAACACGGGCCAGTTTGTAGTGGGCATTGCGGCTTACGAATACCGCAAGGGGAACCTGATCAACATTAACCGCAGAGACTTCCAGTTTAATGTATTGAATTGCGTGTTTAATACGGTTAGCTCCATCGGGAAAGACATTGCGGTTTGCAACGATACGGTACGCTTTATAAACACCAGCGTTGGTGCCGACACCTATTTATGGACCTTTGGGGATTCATTAACAACGAAAGACACCAGCACATTAAAAGAACCCATTTATGTGTACCCCGGACCTGGCAGGTACACCGTTAAACTTGTGGTGTATAAAGGTAACTGCTCCGACAGTTCTTTTTCTAAAATAGAGATCACGCAGGATACATTCCGCTTTGCAGGAAGAGATACCAGCATTTGTAAAGGCGCAAGTGTAATGATAGGCACCAATGATACCGCAGGCTTTAATTATACTTGGTCGCCTTCGCTCTTTCTCGATGATTCTTTATCGGGCATGCCAACCTCCAC
>JAZKGM010000156.1:0-6112 GCA_040385895.1 Bacteroidota bacterium | reverse complement strand
CAGAAAAAATGCACTGTGCACCAATAAAGATACCGTAGAGATCAGCATAAGGGATCCGAGGGCAACTTTTTCGGTAAGCGGCCTGGTAAATTGCGTGGATGCCCGGCTTGTTTTTGATTCCATCACTGATTTTCCCGTGATGAACTGGTTCCTGAACAGCGATTCCATTTTTTTTGAAGACCTGGGCAAAGCATCGTTTGCATTTGGTAAACCCTATACGATCCGTTTACGCATTAGTGATGGACAATGTTTTGATTCGCTCGGGAAGGAGATCGAATTTAAAGATACCGATACCATTGAGTTTATCCCCAATGTATTTACCCCGAACAACGATGGGATAAATGATTGCTATGGCATCAACCACATTGAGCTGCGCAGGGAGTGCAACCGGCTTTTTGTTTATAACCGCTGGGGTTTGTTGCTATACGATTCGAACGAGAACGGAACCTGCTGGAACGGAAAATGGAAAGGAGAAGAAGCCCCTGAAGGTGTTTATTTTTATATCCTGGACCATAAACAGAAAACCTACCACGGAACCATCACCTTAATCAGGTAGTTATTTATACAGTTGCGGCACCCGCACTGTTTTTACATACCGGTTCTTGTAATATGCAAAATCCAGCTGATCCACCCTCACGCCTTCGCTGGTGCTGCTATGAATAAATTTAACCGCCTCGCCCTTTTCGCTGATCACGATGCCCACATGCCCTATCCTGTGGCTCCTGCGGTTCCCCCCCCGAAATAAGATCAGGTCTCCTTTCTGGATGTTCTGGCGGCTTACATCAATCCCTACAAGGCCCTGGCCTGCGCTGGTGTGCGGAAGCTTAATGCCCATCTCCTTAAATACCACCATCGTAAAACCGCTGCAATCAAAGCCTTTTGCAGTGGTGCCTCCACGCCTGTAGCGATTGCCGTAATAACTGAATGCAATATTCACCAGGCTGTCGATGCGTGTGCCATTTTTTTGATAGGAAAGTGTGGAGCCCGTTTTAGAATTGGTTCTTCGCTCTGCCTGCTTTTTAAACGTTGAGTCTACCCGCAAATAAGTGGTATCGACTTCATCAATAAACAAAGGCACTTGGGCATATGCACTGATAAACAAGCACATAAAACCAAACAGAACGAAAGAAAATGCCTTTTTTTGCATGGGTAAGCAGGCAAGATAAAACCCCTGTTTTAAAGCAGAAAAATTACACCAAAAAAACAGCATAACTTACTGTAAAACAGTTTGAAAAATTTCATTTTTAGGAATATTGCCTCTTTACAAGTAGAAATAAAAGGACTACATTTGCGTTCACTTTAATAAATAATGAGTTTTCGCTTCGTAAGCATTTATATTTTTTCAGCGCTATTGCTGGCCGGGTGCAGTAAATACCAGAAGGTTTTAAAAAATCCGGATCCGGCTAAAAAGCTTGAGCTGGCGCAATATTATTACAATAAAAAGGATTATTACCGCGCTTCTACTTTGTTTGAACAATTGCAGGATAATTATAACGGTACTGCAATGGCCGAAAAGATTATGTATTACAGTGCATACTGTAATTTCGGTTTGCGTAACTATCCATTGGCTGGTTACCAGTTTAAAACCTATTTCGAAAATTTTCCTACGGGGCAATGGGCGGAAGAAAGTTTATACATGAATGCGTATTGCCAGTTCCTGGAATCGCAGAATTATTACCTGGACCAGACCGACACTTACAAGGCTACGGAAGCCATCAAATTATTTGTGAGCGTTTACCCCGATAGTAAATATGTGAACGAGTGCAACGTGCTGCTTGATAAGTTAAGGAATAAGCTGTCGCAAAAAGCGTATAAAAATGCCAGGTTGTATTATAACATCGGTGAATATAAAAGCGCTATTGTTACCCTTCAGAATGTGGTAAAGGATTACCCTGAAATTGCACAAAAAGAAGAGCTGGATTATTTAACGCTCCGCTCTTATTATTTGCTTGCCGATAACAGCATTGAAACAAAAAAAGAAGAGCGCTACAAACACACCATCGAATTTTATGGTTATTTCAGCTCGGAATACCCGGACAGTAAGTACATGAATGATGCACGCACCACGCTTGCCAAAGTACAGTCGGCACTTAAAAAAATAGAAAAAAACAAACAACATCATCATACAAATGGCTAACATTAATTACAACAACATTCCTGCTACAACTGTAGTAAGAGATGTGCGCAGAATTGACGCTCCTACCGGGAACATTTACGAATCGCTTGCCATCATCAGCAAACGTGCAAACCAGATCTCGGCACAAATGAAAGAAGAACTGCACAACAAACTGCAGGAATTCAGCAACGACAGCGATACGCTGGAAGAGGTTTTTGAAAACCGTGAGCAGATAGAAATATCGAGCTACTACGAGCGCCTGCCTAAAGCAGTTAATATTGCTATGGAAGAGTTTTTAAACGATAAAATTTACTTCCGCAACCCATCTAAATAAGGTAAGGAAATAAACAACATTTGTTTTACGTTAAAGGGTTACACTGCATTACACAGTGTAACCTTTTTTATGTTTAAAAAGTTACTCTTGCTGCTTTTGCCTTTAAGCGGCTTTGCCCAGGACACCATTACGTTTACGCAGCTCTCCAACCGCACAGCCGACATGAACGGGGACTTTATTGTTCGCGATGTGTATGCCAACATCATTTCAACCTGTTTTAAAGACGGGCAGTATTATACCGATACGGTTAAAAACCAATCGACCCATTACCAGGCAGGAGCTATAACAAACGGGTTGAAACAAGGAACCTGGAAAACCTATAAGGTGGGCGTTACTGATACCTTATTTGCCAAAGGAGTATGGCACAATGATACGCTCCTTGAGCTGATCAATTACTATTCGAACGGCAATATGCAGGTAAAGTATACCTATCATAAAAACAAGATAGCAAGCGAAAGTTATTATGTGGCAGACGGGCGCAAATACATGGAATATAACTACCTGGACTGCTCGGACAGGTTCAGCGATTACGACCAGGTATACATGGACTACCACTCGAACGGCATGCTGAGATCGATAGGAAAAGTACGGAGAAGTCCATCGCCCCAGCCTTCAAGCAGCCGCTACGGCACCTGGTACTTTTATAACCGAAAGGGTAAGGTGTGGCAAACAACCGATTATGATGCAAGTGCCCACACCCGTACTTACAGGCGAAAAGGAAAACATTACGAATGGTACGAACAGCAATATTGAAAGCTTTGCTATTAGCGCGATTTAGTTAATTTTGACAGATGCTTAACGGCAAAAAAATACTACTTGGAATTACCGGCAGCATTGCCGCTTATAAATGTGCTTTTTTAGTGCGCTTGCTTGTTAAACAAGGTGCGGAAGTAAAGGTGATCATGAGCACAGATGCAAAAGAATTTATTACCCCGCTTACACTGGCCACATTAAGCAAAAACCCGGTTCACAGCGAGTTTGTGAAGAACGCAGCCGGTGAATGGACCAACCATGTGGAGCTTGGCCTCTGGGCCGATGTCATGCTTATTGCACCGGCTTCGGCAAATACGATCGCAAAAATGGCCCACGGCATTTGCGATAATGTATTGCTGGCCACTTACCTCAGTGCAAAGTGTAAAGTGCTTGTGGCACCGGCAATGGACCTTGATATGTTTGCACATCCATCTACACAGCACAATTTAAAGCAACTCGAAATCTATGGTAACCGGATCATTCCTGTTGGAAATGGTGAACTGGCGAGTGGCTTATCGGGTAACGGGCGTATGGCTGAACCGGAAGAAATAACAGAGGTACTGAATGATCATTTTGGCGAAGCACTTTTATTTAAGGGTAAAAAAGTATTGGTAACTGCAGGACCAACTTATGAGAATATAGACCCGGTGCGTTTTATTGGTAATTACAGTTCTGGAAAAATGGGGTTTGCCATTGCCGAAGCATTTGCCGGCAAAGGTGCCGATGTAACCTTGGTGTCGGGACCAACACACTTACAGGCTTCACCCGGTATAAAACGGGTAGATGTAAAAAGCGCGGCCGACATGCGGAATGCAACCCTCGATCATTTCCCATCAAGTGATATTACTGTAATGAGTGCTGCGGTGGCCGATTACACCCCGCAGGAAGTGAGCGATCAGAAAATTAAAAAAAACGATGACGGGGTGTTAAACATCACCCTGAAAAAAACCAGCGATATTTTAAGTGAACTTGGCAAACTAAAAACCGGCAGGCAACTGCTTGTGGGTTTTGCTTTAGAAACCCAGAACGAAGAAGCAAACGCCAGGCAAAAGCTTGAAAAAAAGAACCTCGATCTTATTGTATTGAACTCGCTGAATGACGAGGGAGCCGGCTTTGGCCACAATACCAACAACATTCGCATCATTGATAAAAAAGGCATGGTTACTGCATTTGAACTGAAAAGCAAAACCGCTGTAGCTGCCGATATTGTAAACAAAATAACAGAACAATTAAATGCATAGATTTTTTGCTTTCACTTTATTTATACTTACCGCAGTGGGTGGATATGCGCAGGATGTAAACTGCAAGACCATTGTTCTTGATAACCAGATCCAGCTGACGGACAAAAAGATATTCCGCGCACTTGAGCAGGCCATTACCGAGTTTGTGAACAATACCAAATGGACCAACGATAAGATCCAGACCAATGAAAAGATCGAGCTGACGATACAGATCATTCCCAGCCAATACGATCAGCAAACCAATTATTTCCAGGGAAATGCGCAGATCATTTGCCAACGCCCGGTTTATGGCAGCACCTATACCAGCAATACCTTAAACATCCTGGACGAAGACTGGAAATTTAACTATGTGGAGTTTCAGCGGATGGATTATAATGAAAACAGTTTTACCACCAACCTCACCGCCCTTATTGCATTTTATGTGAACTATGCCATTGGCTTAGATTATGATTCATTCTCGCCACTGGCAGGAACACCTTATTTTACAAAGGCCCTTGGCATTGCCAATAATGCGCAGGGCAGCGATGGGAGCAGCGGGTGGAAACCATTCCAGAAAAGCATCCGCACACGCTACAATTTAATTGATAATGCACTAAACCCGCGTTTTGAACCGATCCGCGAAGCCTACTACAAATACCACAGGCAGGGACTCGACATGATGTATAAAAACCCGGAAGCTGCGCGTAAAAACATTTTTGCCAGCATTGAGCTTGTGCAGAAGGTGTTTAAAATTGCGCCCAACACGGCCCTGCTGCTGGTGTTTTTTGAAGCGAAAAGTGATGAACTGGTAAATATATATAAAGGTTCAACCCCTACCGAAAAAACCAAAGCCATCGAAATACTTTCGGAAATAAACATTGCGAATGTAAACAAGTACGAAAAGATACGAAGTTGATGTGTTGAAAATTAATTCAGCTTAGTTACCCCTGCAATCTTTAATTTCGGCCAATAGTTATGCTTAAAGAATTACATATACGCAACTACGCCATCATCAAGGAAGTTGACATTGCGTTTGATACCAAACTGAATATTATTACAGGAGAAACGGGTGCCGGAAAGTCAATATTGATGGGTGCTTTAGGTTTAATACTGGGTGAACGTGCCGATACCAAATCGCTTTTGAATGCCGATGAAAAATGTGTGATAGAAGGGGCCTTTGACATGAAAGGCTATAACTTCAGATCGTTTTTTACCAATAACGAATTAGATTACGACAACACCTGTATTTTACGCAGGGAAATTGCGCCCAACGGCAAAAGCCGCGCTTTTATAAACGATACCCCGGTTAACTTAAACCAGCTTAAGGAATTGGGTTCACAGCTGGTTGACATCGTGAGCCAGCACCAAACCGTTGAGTTGAACAGCAACGAATTCCAGCTCAGTATTGTGGATGCGATAGCCGGTAACGATGTATTTATTGAGAGCTACGTACAGGCATTTAAAACGTATAAACAAACCGAGAAAAAGCTGGCCGACCTGGTTGAACAGGAAGCAAAGGCAAAGCAGGATGAGGATTACCTTAATTTTATACTGAACGAACTGGGTGAGGCAAACCCTGTGGCAAACGAACAGGATGAACTGGAAAAGACACTCGAGGTCTTAAGCCATGCCGAAACGATACAGCAGAGTGCAGGAAATGCATCGGCTGTTTTAACCGGAAGCGAGCAG
>JAZKGM010000155.1:3116-8183 GCA_040385895.1 Bacteroidota bacterium | reverse complement strand
CAGATACCGATGATGAGGATTATGCCAAAAAATTCGCATCGAACAATGATGACCCGATCTGGGGATCGCTGCGCAACAATAACAACTCACTGGTGCAGGATGCTGCTGATAAAACAGGACCTAGCTATACGTTTGTTCCGGATGCAGCTACCCAAATGGATTCTATCCGTTTTTTCAATAACCAGATCAGGTTATGGAAAGAAGCATTGGCCCAGAACGAACGCGAAAAATATGAAGCATTTGCTTTGAATGTTGGTAACGTGCTTAATTCAGGATCTAACACCAGTATTGGTAAAGCAAGCATATCAAGAGAATTTACCAGCACCCGCAGCACCACCACAACACGTTCTGAAGAGGTTTTCTTCTCGGAAAATGTAGGCTTAGGCTTTACACTTGATGTGGCCGGAAGCGGGTTTGAGTTTAATGGAAGTGTTACGGTAGAAGAAACAAAATCGACCGAAGAAGGCAATACAAGTGAAACGGCTACAACCATTGGATACACATTGAACGATGGTGATGACGGTGACCTGATCTCGGTTGATATCGTTGATCCGAAAACAGGTAATGGCCACATGTTTAAACTAAGGGCCGGGCAAACTTCCTGCCCTTACGAAGGCCCGGAATGGAGTCATTACTATAAACCAAATGACACGATCCAGTCTTCAACACATTTTGAAGATGAAGACGGTGTTAAATTATCTGACGGAACTGCAAAACGCCATGTTCCTAAAATACAAATACCACAACCTTATAAATTCAATGTACCTGCCGATCAACCCGCTACGTTCACCTTGCAATTAGGTAACGAAAGCGAATCTGATGATGACCAGGAATACACCTTACGCGTTGTAGAGGTTACTAACCCTAATGGCGCTGTCCTTACCATTGATGGCTTGGATCCCAACCGTAATTTTACAGTACCGTTCTCTTCCAATATCAGCAAAACGCTAAGCATTAAAAGAGGAACCGAGTATTACGATTACGACAGCATCCTTTTGGTGTTTAAATCACCTTGCGATGATGACCTGGTTGATTCGGCTTATGTATCTGTTCATTTTATTCCTACCTGTACCGAACCGGTTGTATATAACCCGGGCGATAAATGGACACTGAACAATAGTTTCCGCGATACAATGAGCGTAATTATTAACGGATATGATTACAATTTTGGAGGCTTTAAAGATGTAACGTTCCAATACAAACCGGCTTCAAGCTCGCAATGGAACATCCTTCAAACGTTTAAAAAAGTACCTACCGATATTCTTGACAGGGAAATACCATCGATCCAGCCATACATTGAATATGCATGGAACATGAAACAACTGCCTGATGGTCCTTACGACATCAGGGCTGTAACAAACTGTAACGCACCGGGACATGCAGATTCTAAAAAAGAATCAAGTGTTAGCCGTGGTTTGGCCGACAGGGTAAATCCAAGTCCGTTCGGTAATCCATCGCCAGCCGATGGGATCCTTTCGCCTAATGACGAAATCCAGATCCAGTTTAATGAACCGGTTGATAATGCTTCGTTAAGCTATGGTAATTTTGATATCCGTGGCGTATTGAACGGAAGTGCATTACAAAACACGGCCAGTTTATATTTTGATGGAAACAATGATTACGTTGAAATCCCTACAGGACTTAACCTCACTAAAAAATCATTCTCACTTGAGTTCTGGGTGAAAAGAAAAAACCTTGGCGAACAAGTGGTTTTCTCGCAGGGAATTGATAATGCACAATTCATATCCATTGGTTTTGACGCTGCCGATAAGTTTAATTTCCGCATTGGCAATGAAAAAGTTAGAAGCAACCTGGCCTTTACCGATACCATTTCGTTCCATCACTTCACCGTATCATACAATTTTGAAGCTGACCTGTGTGAGTTGTTTATTGACGGAGTGGTAAGCAATACAGGTAACACTGCTATATTCAACAATTATGAAGGTGGAGGAAAAACCTTTATCGGTAAACTATCAAAAGATAACTCGTTATTCTATAAAGGTAACCTGCGCGATATGCGTCTTTGGACCAAAACCCGCAGCTCTGCCGCTATCCTGGGTTCTATTAACCAGAGCCTGAAAGGAACTGAGGCAGGTATAATTGCCAACTGGAGATTAGATGAGGCCAATGGAACAGAAGCCAAAGACTACATCAGGGCGCGCCATGCCACCATTAAGAATGCCGTTTGGGAGATTTCGCCTAAAGGCAGTGGCTACCGCATAAACAATGAGCCGCTGATAATCGGGGCTGCTGATATTGCATTTACACAGGAAAATGATTTCACGGTTGAGTTCTGGTTTAAAGGAGCAAACGCTAATTCATACATGAGCTTATTCAGCAATGGAAAAGGCGACTCTACAGACGTGAACCCGGAAATTAAATGGAACATTGAAAAAGATCCTGACGGAAAAATATTTGTAAGACACCGTGGCTTAAAATTTGAAGCCGTATCCACCAACTATTTTGACGGCAACTGGCATCATTTTGCATTGGTTATGCAAAGGGCCACGAGCATTACTACCTTTATTGATGGCCAGCTTCAAAAAAGCACTTACCCTGGCGACTTTAAACAATTTGGCGGTAACAAAATATGGGTTGGTGCCCGTGCTTTCCAGCCGTTAACAGGCGGAGATGTATTAGACAGGACCTTTAACGGATATGTTGATGAAGTGAGAATCTGGAACTCGGCAAGAACCCAGGCCCAGGTTGAAAGAGACCGCGTAAACAGGTTATCAGGAACAGAAACAGGACTGGTTTTCTATCTACCGTTTGAAACCTATGTATTAAACTTAGGTGTACCACTTCTAACCCCGGGTGTGTCTGATGTTAAAACACCGGCACGTGTGATCGTTGGCAGCACCATGAACGGAAGCGGCCTTAGTACCGAAACACCAACCATTAAGTTACAGCGCCCTGTTCAATCGATCAACTTTACGTATTCGGTAAACCAGGATAAAATAATCCTTACCCCTACTACACTGGCCGAGCTGATCGAAAATGTAACCTTAGACATTACCGTAAAAGATGTATATGACCTGAACGGTAACAAAATGCAATCGCCAAGAACATGGATCGCTTATGTAGATAAAAACCAGGTAAAATGGCAGGACCAGGAATTCAGCTTTGAGAAAAAAGCAGGTCAGCCTTTATCTTTCTCTACAAACATTGTGAACTCCGGGGGAGCGATTAAAACGTTTAACCTGCAAAATTTACCGGCATGGTTAACTGCAAATCCTTCATCGGCAAACATTTCACCAAACAGCTTCAAAACAGTAACCTTCACCATCGATCCGAATGTGAACATCGGAACTTACGAAAATGAAGTTCAGTTATTAACTGATTTCGGCTATCCTGATGGTTTGCTGGTTAAACTTAAAGTATATGCAGAAGTGCCATCGAACTGGGCTGTTAACAGCCAGAACTACCAGAACAGCATGAGCATTGTTGGACAGGTACGCATTAATAATGTGATCTCAACCAATGCCGATGATAAACTGGCTGTGTTCGTAAATGGCGAATGCCGTGGTATTGCTAACCTGCAATACTTCCCGCAAATAGACAGGTACTACGCTTTCCTTAATGTGTACAGCAATGTAACACAAGGCGAAACATTAGAATTTAAAATATGGAATGCAAGTGCAGGTAAAATCCATGCTGATGTGATCCCGCAAATACAGTTTGTAAGTAACGGACAAATAGGAACCATCAGTGCCCCGCAGATATTTAATGCCACAGATAAACTAAGCAAACTGATCCCGCTGGCTAAAGGATGGAACTGGGTTTCATTTAACCTGGCCATGAAAGATTCTTCAGATATCAACAGGTTATTCAGCGGCATCCGCATGGGTTCCGGTGATATTTTCAGAAGCCTTACCACCTTTGCCGATTACACCCCGGCTGACGGATGGGTAGGTAGCCTTGCTAACCCGATGAGCGGTGTTAAACCGGAAAAATCGTATCGCTTAAGATCAACCAATGTAGATACCCTGGTAACAAACGGGGTTGAAATTGACCCGACCACGCGCCCTATCCGCCTTGATTCAGGATGGAACTGGTTAGGATTTATTTCGCAAAGGAACCTGAGCGTAACAGAATCTTTCTCTTCATTGAACGCTGTGAATGGCGATATGATAAAAAGCCAGAGCCAGTTTGCACTGTATGATGAGAACATCGGATGGGTGGGTTCTTTAACCGCGCTGATCCCAAGCAAAGGATACATGTTCCGTTCGGGAGCTAACAATACATTTGCTTACCCACGCTCGGCCATGTTCGGCAAGAAATCCACTACAGAAAATGTATACAACAGCAAATACTTCAGCGTTGACGTAACCAGATACGAAAACAACATGAGCGCGGTGGTGGATGCAGGAGTATGTAACGAAGCCCTCAATACCGGAAGGTTTAGCCTGGGTGCTTATTCAGGAACTGAATTAAGGGGAGCAACTACCGTATCAAAATTAGTGAACGGTAAGAACCTGTACTTCCTGAACATTTCTTCGAACAACGAACTGGAAAAGATCACTTTCCGTTTATTAGATGAAGAAACCGGAAAAACATACGAACTGGAAGGCAACGCAACATTTGAAAGCAATAAACTGATCGGTAACCTGAGTGCGCCTCAGGTGTTAAAAAATGCCGGAAGCTTTAACTGCACAAACTATACACAGAACCTGACAAACAGCCTGAACGTGTTTGTTTACCCGAATCCGTTTAACACCAACGTGATCCTGAACGTTCAAGGGTTTAAAGCAGGGTCTTTACAGGTTAAGATCGTTGATATTGCCGGAAAAGTGGTTGACCTGTTCAACTTCAATACCGAAGGCAACACCACTTCAAACATCGACTGGAACCCTGAACACCGCGGCTTGAGCATTAAACAAGGCATCTACTTTGTAGAGATCGGCTCAGGCGCCCAGGTTGTCCGCACAAAAATTATTAAATACTAATTTTTATTGCCATAATAAATAAAGCACACAAGCATGATGATGAATAATCATTATGCCTTGTGTGTTTATAAAATCTTAAAACCACCTAATTTAAATACAACCCGATCACCTGTATGAAAAC
>JAZKGM010000155.1:0-3106 GCA_040385895.1 Bacteroidota bacterium | reverse complement strand
AGTTTTTCTCCAGAAACTAACCTTTGCGGTAGCTCCCAGCTGGAGCGTTAATCCCGCAGCTTTTGCGTATTCCATGACCGTTACTGCAGTTGCCGAAATTAACTGCACAGAGCTTACCAGTCCGAGTAACCGGATCGGGGCCTTTGTAGGCAGCGATTGCCGGGGAACTGCCCTAACCAGCACTGTGGTTAACGGAAGATACATTGCCTCGATGGTCGTGTACAGTAATGTTCCTTCGGGAGAAACCATTACGTTCAAGATCTACAATGTGGCCAACGATTCTGTTTATGATGCAAAAACAACAGCAGCATTCCAGGACAATGCCGCATTTGGCGTAAGCAGCAGCCCCTTTGTTACCAGGAACAACAATGCCCCAACGGCATTGAACCTGAATGTTCAGAATATTAACGAAGGACAGCCCACAAATACAACAGTGGGCGCATTAAGCACCACAGACATTGACCCTGCTGAAACATTTACCTACACGCTGGTAAGCGGAACAGGGTCGACAGATAACAGCAATTTTGCCATTTCGGGAAGCAACCTTGTAACCAATGTGGTATTGAATTATGCCACCAAAACGTCACACAGCATCCGCGTAAAAAGTACAGATGCCAACGGATGTTCTTTTGAAAGAACTTTTACGATAACCGTTAACGATGTGAACACCGCCCCTACCGGGATCATTATCTCAGATTCAACCATAAACGAGAACAGCACCTCTTTAACCGTCCTGGGTTCTTTATCTGCCATTGATTACGATGCAGGTGAGAATTTCACTTACAGCCTGGTAAGCGGAACAGGGTCGACAGATAACGGCAGCTTTAACATCAACGGATCAAACCTCCGTTCTTTATCTTCTTTCAACTACGAAGTAAAATCATCATACAGCATCCGGGTAAGGGTTACCGATGTGGCCAGTAACAGCTTTGAACGGATCATTACCGTCCTGGTAAAAGATGTGAATGATGTACCCACATCAATTGACATTAACGGAAGTACGACAGGAATAAGTTTTGCCGAAAACAAACCTTTGGGAACAGTGATCGGGCTGATCCATACCACCGATGAAGATGCCGGGAACAGTTTTATTTACACTTTTGTAAATACAGCCGGAAACAATAACGACAAGTTTACCATTGCCGGCAACCAGCTGCGCACCAATGACCTGTTCGACTATGAAGTGCGCCAGAATTATGTGATATTCTTACAGGCGAACGATGGCAACGGGGGCCTGCTCACCCGCCAGTTTTCGCTGACGGTAACAGACAGTAATGACGCACCTACATCCATGTCATTAACCAGCTCGAACATTAACGAAAACCTTCCTGCCAGTACTTTTATCGGCAAAATAACCACTATCGACCCTGATGTGAGCAGTTCATTTACCTATACTTTGGTAACTGGAGCAGGCAGTGGTGGAAACGGTAATTTCAGGATCAGTGCGGATAGCTTATATTCAAGCACTCCGTTCGACTATGAAAGCGTTACATCTTACAGCATCCGGGTTAATGTAAATGATGGCAGCAACGGAAGTTACCAGCAAACATTTAACATCAATATTTTAAATGCGAACGATGCGCCTACCGATATAAACCTTACATCTAACCAGATCGCGGAGAACCAACCGGCTAATGCAATAGTGGGTACTTTATCAACCAACGACCAGGACCTGGCAAATACATTCGTATACACACTTGTTGGCGGAACAGGAAGCACCGATAATTCAAGCTTTAACATTTCAGGCAGCAGCCTGCGTGCATCGTCTTCGTTCGATTATGAAACAAAGAACGCATACAGCATCCGCTTAAAAACAACCGATAACCAGGGCGCATATTTTGAAAAGGTGTTTACCATTAATGTAACCAATGTAAGCGATGCGCCTACAAACATTACATTGACCAACGACACCATCAGCGAAAACAGGGCACTGAACACATTGATCGGTACACTGGAAAGCGTTTCACAGGATACCGCACTTACCTTCACCTATTCGTTCGATAACAATGTAACAGGGAACAACAACAGCAGCTTTACCTTAACCGGAAGCCAGCTGCGCAGTAATTCTGTTTTTGACTACGAAAGCAAAAACTCTTATTTTGTGTACATTATTTCCAACGATGGCGCAGGCGGAACATTCACCAAGCAGTTCCAGGTAAATATTATAAACAGGAACGATGCACCAACGGATATTGTGGTAAATAACCGATCAATAGCTGAAAATGCAGCAATACAAACATTCATTAGCCGGGTAACAAGTGTTGACCCTGATAACAACACCACATTTACCTATTCACTGGTAACAGGTGCGGGAGATAATGACAACAGCAGTTTCACACTAAGGGCAGATAGCTTATTTGCAAGCGCCAGCTTTGATTTTGAAACCAAAAACGTGTACAGTACCAGGATCCAGACCAATGATAACCTGGGAGGCATCTTCCAGAAGATCATCACCATAAACGTAACCAATATAAACGACAATCCTACCAATGTTACGTTAAGCGAGGTTTCCATCAATGAGAACTTAGCCGCAAATACCACCGTTGGTACATTCACCGCAACCGACCAGGATACGGGCAATACCTTTATTTACTCGCTGGTAGCCGGAGCCGGAAATACAGATAACGGAAGCTTTGTGATATCAGGCACTTCGTTACGCTCATCGGCCACATTCGATTATGAAGTGAAAAGCAGCTACAGCATCCGGGTAAGGGTTACCGATAACTTTGGCGGAATGTTTGAAAAACAGTTCACGATCAGCATCAACAACTTAAACGATGCCCCAACAAACATTGCATTAAGCAACGATACCATTACCGAGAACAAAGCGCTTAATTCTTTGATCGGTACATTTACAACCACCGACCAGGATGTAAATTCATTCACATACAGCTTTGCCAGCGTTGCAGGAAATAACAATGCATCATTCACCATCAGTGGAAACCAGTTGCGTACAAATGCAGTATTTAACTACGAAGCATTAAGCACTTACTTCATCTATGTTCAAACAAACGATGGAAATGGCGGAACATTTGTTAAACAATTCCAGATCAATATTAAAGACACCAACGATGCGCCTTCCGACCTGTTAATAAGCAACAATACC
>JAZKGM010000154.1:5082-20180 GCA_040385895.1 Bacteroidota bacterium | reverse complement strand
CTTTGCCTGTGGGAGTTTGCCTGCGCGGTAATTGCACCATGCATACATGATCAGCCCATCGTAATCAAACGGGTAAAGGTTCACCACTTTTTCGAACAGCGAATAAGCCTGTGCATATTTTTTGCGGTTATAATAAATTACGCCAAGCCTGTAGTTGACATTGCTGTTTTTCGGGTCAATTTTAAGGATGGCATTGTATTGTGTTACCACGTCATCCCACTTGCTTAACGAGGCAGCCGGGTAAACATAACCCAGCCTTGGTTCAATGGCGTATGGCATCAGGTCTATCGATTTCTGGTAATAGGCCATCGATTCTGCATAAGCACCGGCCAGGTATTTTAAATAGCCGATACGTAAATTGAATTCGTAGTTTTTGGCCGCATACACCGTTAATAGCGTTTGTATGGCTGCCGTGTAATTGCCTGTTTTTTCAAGCTCATAGCTTTTTTCAAATGCTTTTTGCGTGGCGTCTTGCGCATGGGCAATTTTACATACGCTGATAAGCAAAAATATAACAACTAATTTTTTCATGATTCAAGTTTAAAATAGTTTTTTCATACCTAAAATCCCTGTGTGATAATTGTATGGAACATTAAAATAGGTTTCTGTTTTTGTTTCGTACTGGTATATGCCATAAATGCTGAGTGACGGAAATAAGCGCCAGCTAAAAGAAGCCATGTACCGGTTTTTTGTAATGTCGTATGAGTTGTTTACTACAAATCCATTTTGCTCGGTGTAATAACGTGTTTGTGCTGCCAGGTATGCTATGGATAAGCTCAGCTTATTAAAGGGCATATATCCTGCCGACCCTGAAACAGTAACTTTTGATTGCCCGGTTAGGTAATTACCCGAAGCGCTAAAATATAGTTTGTTGTTTGATAAGGGGAACCAGGTAAAACAAGGCTGTACCTGCAGCTGTTCTTGTTTACCAAGCGTTGAATAATAAACACCGGCAGCATACAACATGTTTTTATAAAGCCGGCTCACCTGTACCCCTGCAGTATACGGCTCATCAGTTAGTTTTGACCGGTCGATATAAGTTGGGGCACCAGAAATATCGTAGCGGATCAAATGCAGAACGGGAACGATCTGCCAGTTGTTGCGGGTTGAAAAGGCAGCGCTTATATACAATTGGTATTGTTGCATGTCGCCATAATAGAGCTTTTGCCGCATGTAGGTAACAGCGCTGTAAAGCGCCACATCTTTTACCCGGAAACCAAGTCCGGCCTGTGCGTAATGCATGGGGTCATACAAGGTATCGCTGGTGTATTTCATGCCACCTTCTGCATTAACCAGGTGTACTTTTGATAGTTTCGGGTAATAAGGCTTAAGTGTTGAATCTGTGCGGATAATGCGGTTGAGCTTCAGCGATTGGTTGTATTGCGCGGTTATAAAGCTGCCGGTATATAAACGGGTTTGCACCAATGCATCGGCAGGGAATTTTTTATAGGCCTTTGACAGGTAATAGAACTCTTTGTATGGTTTATTGAGCTGTTGTGCTGCATAAGCTGCGCGTATATAAAGCCAGTAAAAATCCTGGTTGTTTTTTATGGCCAGGTCTGCGGTGCCGAGCAGGGGCTTCCATTGTTCGGTGTAATATTGTGCATAGGTAAGCGAGTCGAGAACCGCCAGGCGTTCGTTGTACTGGGCTTTTGATTGCAGGCAGAGAATAAATGAAAAAAGCACAGGTATTATTCGATGCATGTTACCGTTGTTTCAGGTTGGTTGGAATGAATGATCTTAAAACCGGCAAGTTTACCTGACGAAAAAGTAAGCTCGTATCTCCTGCTCCTTACCTCTTTGTTAAATACGCTGGCTTTTACCTGGCTGTTGATCACGATGTTTTTTGGGTGATACACCTCATCGGCAAACACAAAATGCGATCGGTAGTTCACCTTCATAAACCGGTAAAAAGGGGCAACAAGATCATGGATTTTTAATAATGGTGCATGATGGAAACGGTCGGGAGGAAGGGTGTCATCAATGGTCATCTGGTCGTAATAACCCAGCATTATTTTTTGAGCCCCCAGGTATAAATCAAATAGCAAAGACTTTTTATCACCATAAAAATCGGTGAAGTAAAACAGCGTGCCGTTGTTTACATAATAGGCGATGGCTTTGGTTTGGGTGCAATAAAAGTAAGCCTGGTTCCACGCATTTACCATGCATTCCCAGGTTACTTCGGCAGGTTGACTGTTTTTGTTTTCAACCCTCCACTTAATTTGTTGCCCGGGGGTGAAATGGAATGCTTTAACCAGTAAACCCGTTTTAACAGGATGGTGAACATGCGTGCCTTCTTTGGGCGTTTGGTAGGCATGAAGCGTAAATGTGCTAGCCTGCCGGGAAACAAAATACGCCAATGGATACTCAAGCGTTTTTGACCCGATGAATGAGGTTGACTGTGCCTGGAAATGCAAATGCGGCTCAGGCGAGCGGCCTGAATTGCCGCATGTGGCAATTACCTGTCCCGCTTTTACATAATCATTTACCTTAACAGCAATGCTGTCTTTTTTAAGGTGCGAAAGCTTCGTGAATAAGCCGTCAGCGTGTTTAATTACAACGGTGTTCCCCCAGTTCTGTGCAAGGTTTACATCGTTGATCTCATTGTCGTCAATACCATCGAGTACATCTGTAACATAGCCATCAGCCGGGGCTAAAACAGGTAAGTTGTAGCAATAAAAATCAGTAACCTGGTCACCGGGTAATTTGTAGGTGCGTGTCAGCTCGTCAACCACCACAAAGTCCAGCGCGTTTTTCCATGCTTCGCGGTGTGTAATGTTTCCATTGTTGCCTTGCGATACATACCATTCGCCATAAAAAGGCAGTTGCAAAGAGAATAAGGTATTGTTCTTAAAACGTGAGATGTTGTTTGAGTAATGGTACAGGTTTTTTTCGGGTGAAAAGTACTGGTATGTAACAAGCGCCAGTTTTTTACCGTGCATGCGTTGCTGCAACAGCATAATAACCAGCAACACCGTTAACACGAATGGCAACGAATAGAATGGCAACTGGTATACCGCTAACAAACCCGTAAACGCATTAATAAGCACTGCAATTAAAGGCATGGTAACAATAGCCAGCAGGAAAGAAGACCGGGAAGGCACCGTGTAAAAACCACCAATGGCTATAGCGCTTAAGATAAAATTGAAACCGATATAGCTGTAAGAAAGCTCGGAAAAATCTCCTGCAAACGTGTAATAGAACAAATAGCCGGTGGCGAAACCGATCAGCGACAATAAAAAACCGATGCGCGACCAGGTAATGAGCCCCACTAAGATAATTGAACCGGCTATGATGTTATATTGAAAAAATATGGCAGACAGCGATTTTAAATAGATCTGTATAAAACCTGGAATAGGGCAATTTTCAATACCGGTGATGAGATCAACCAGGGTATTGCCGCCTATTTTATACCATTCGTTGTACCGGAATATCCCGGAATCGCTTACTTCAATGCCGTTCAGGCTCCTTATGCAAAGCACCACCACCCAATACGACAACAGGAATGAAAGGCTTAACGAGGGCAGCTTGTATTTTGCCAGTAAAGTGTTCAGCCACACCACAAACAACACGCTTAAAACAGATCCTGTTATAAGCATGGCCACCAGGCCGGGTGTAAAGTTATACTGCGAACCCAATACTAGCCCAAGCATTAAGGCATTGTAGCTATAGGTTCCGTAAGAGATCAATGTGCGGTCGAGACCGATCCACCAGGCTAAAGCCAGTGAAGAAACAATAGCAACCAGCCCGCTTACGCCTGTAGATGGGCTAACGAAGGAAGACAACAAAAGCAACCATGCAAAAACTTTGCTATCCGCAAAAAAAAGCTGCGAATAACTATTGATAAAACCTTTCGACAGAAGTTGGAGCTTGTTCAAGTTTATTGGTGTATTGCTTATAGTGGCGGGAGCGGGTTTACGGGTGGGGATTATGAGCCATGAACTTTCCTGCTTGCCTCCAGGTACCCGGGCAGCACTTCATTTCTTTCAATGTCATCAAGTACTTCGCGTTTACGGATGAGGTGTGATTTTCCATTTCCATCGATCATAACCACAGCAGGCCGCATCGAAATAAATTGCATCCATTGGGTCATGTTATAAGCGCCCACACAATGCACCACCAGCTGGTCGCCTTTATTCAATGTAGGTAAATTCACCTGCGAGCGAAGCACATCAATGTTCATGCATAAAGGCCCGAACAAAACGGTGTCTTCTGTGGAAACAGAACTTTGCTGTGCCGGGCTTATTTTATGATCGTACCAGAAAGACGTGAAAAGTATGTTGACGCCAAAGTCGACAATCGTAGCCCTTCGTCCATCGCTCAGGCGTTTGCTTGCCAGCACGCTTCCCAGCAGGTAACCCGCTTCATCGATCAATGCCCTTCCTGTTTCCAGTACAAGCAAAGGAAGGTCGCTTTCTGTAAAACCAGCATTAAGCAAAGCGCTGCAAATGGCTTCGGCAAACTGGTCGGAAGAAGGAACCGTATCGCTGCCCGGCAGGTAAGCACCTTTCAGGTTGTTTTTTGAAGCAAATCCGCCTCCCATGTCAATGTATTGGATGGTTTTGTTGAATTTACCTTTAACACGCAATGCCAGTTCTGCCAGTTTGGTAGCTGCCGTTGCATAAGCCTGTGGCGAAAGCATAAAAGTACCGATGTGGCAGTGAAGGCCAACCAGGTTTAACTGGCCCCCCAGTATAATTTTATTGAGCGCATCCCAGGCCTGCCCGTTCTCGTAATTAAAGCCGAATCGGTCCCACATGGGATAAATACCCGTATCCATATTCACGCGAATGGCTACATCCGGTTGTTCCTGCAGTTCTTCGGCTAACCCGCTTAAGCGGTATAATTCATCCAGGTGGTCGATATGGATCAGTGAACGGTTCCTGATCGCTGAGCGAAGATCATCATCGGATTTATCGGGGCCGTTAAAGATTATTTTATTGCCCTGCACCCCGTTGTTCAGTGCTTTATTGTATTCAAAGCCTGATACCACTTCTGCCCACGAACCTTCCTGGTGAAAAACAGCACAAACGGCATTGATGTAGTTTGTTTTATAGCTCCACGCAAACTGAACCTTCGGGTAACGGGTTTTAAAAGCACGCACCGTTTCCTTATAGGTTTTGCGGATGGTTTGCTCGCTTAGCACAAACAGGGGAGAACCAAACTCATCAATCAGATCCTTTACAGCAACACCGTCAATATGAGTTACTGCAGGCTGTTCTGTTTTATAACCAAATTTATTTAAAGCACCTGAGTTGATGCGTTGGACAAGCGGGCGTTCGTATTGTTTTTTCATTAAAGCAGTTTGTCGGTTAATTTATTTCAGGGTGGTCATCATCTTGCATTGCCTGAATGTGCCGTTGCTGTTCTTCACTTCAAGCTGGTAAATATAATTAGCTTTGGCTAAACCAAGTGATTCCAGGTTAACAGTAATTTCCTGCTCACCGGCATGCATTCCGGGTTTATTGATGGTTGCCACTTTTTTGCCTGCAAGGTCCCAAAGGTCGATCTGCACATCAGCGGCATTGGTAAGAGTGAATGGTATCGTTGTGTTGTCCGAAAACGGGTTGGGATAGTTTTGTTTTAGCTTAAACTGTCCCCCTGTTTCACCTTCATAATTCATCAGGCCGGTTGAACCGCTTCCGTCTACGGTCACTTCAAGGTAAGAGTTGTATGATCCATCCGTATTTTTGGTAAGCGTTGCTACCTGGTAATTGTACCCGTCACTGAATATATTATCTGTGGCCACTGTCATGGGATCTGAACCTTTTGTATACAATGAGGTATTTTCTGCATATAAAGTATTTTTGGTTTCCGCAGGAAATGTGAGTTGGGAAACCGCACGATACACAGAACTTACATATACCTGGAAATGGATGTGGCAGATCCGGCCTGTATACCATCCCGGGAATATGGTTGTAAATTCAACTTCACCGCCTGCGTCTGTCATTTGCCATCCCCTCAGGTAGGTCAGTCCCGCCTGGCCGGGGTTATTGGTCTGGCTGTAGCCCGAATACAATCCGTCCTTATCACATGCCCAGATATTGACACGTACATTCTGCATCGCTTCGCAATTTGCAAGGCCCAGTATTTTCATTTTAAGCGTTAGCTTAACTCCTGTTTTTGTTTCGCGGACGTCCTGCCTGAAATAGGTGCTGTTCTCTGTTAGGTCCAATGGAAACGGCCCTTCTGTTTCGCTGGGTATCAATACGCAGCTTGTTCTGGCGTTTATCTCCCCGCTTATTGCTTCTGCTTTTGCAACTGGCAGTACGGTGCTCAATCCAAGCAATCCTGCGCCTTTTAAAAAATCACTTCTTTTCATGGGTGTAAATAGTTTAAGTATTAAAGTATAACAGGGCTATTTCAATAAAGTAACATTTCCGGCCACTGTTTTCGACACCCCGTTGGCAGCGATGTAATCCACCTTGTAGACATAAACATCAGCCTGTGCAGGTTGGTTGCGGTAAGTGCCGTCCCATCCTTTATGTTCATCTTCGGTTTCGTAAACCAGTTCGCCCCAGCGTGTATAAATGTACAGGTGTATTGACCTGATGTTGCGCAATACAGGAAAAAAGGTTTCGTTAACCCCATCATGATTTGCAGGGGTAAATGCATTCGGTACATATAAATTTCCAGGGCAGTTACTGCTTACTTCCAATGAGACTGTATTGGTGCAGGAATGCAGATCCGTAACGGTAACGGTATAAGTTCCGTATTCCGTTATGCGGTTCGAAGCCGTTGTTGTTCCATCGTTCCACGTATAATTATTGGTGCTGCTGTATGCGCTGATCAAAGTGTCGGGCTCGCATATGCGAAGCTGTTTGATCAGTTTAACATCGGGCTTCTCATAATAAAGCAGCCTGATGGTATCGGAACCAGCACATGCATTTTTATCGGTTACTTTTACGTAGTATGTTCCTGCAGTTTCAGGTTCAAAACGTTGTTGGGTTGAGCCATTCTGCCATAAGTACGATTCGAAGAGGCCTGCATCCAATGTATAGGTAAGGCCTTCACATAAAAAGCTATCACGTCCCAGGTTTACAACCGGTGGCGGGAAAATGTCAAGCACGATCGTATCGCCCGAATAGCAGCCATTGGCATTTGTTACCAGCACGCTATATACACCCGGTGCATTTACTTTTCTCACTGTTGTTTCCGCCTGGTCGTTCCACGTATATGCCGTTCCCTGTGTTCCCGCGTTCAGCTCCACCATGGTTTCCCTGCACACTTTCTGATCGGGGCCAAGGTTCACCAAAGGCCATGGCTTTTGGGTAATGACCATGCTGTCGCGAGATACACATTTGTTGCCCCTCACTTCCACCCAATACAGGCCGCTTTTACTTACCAGTAACCTGTTGCCGGTACTCGCATCGTTCCACAAATAATTAACGGCCGGGGAAGCTTTGATCTCGAAAGGCTGATTGAGGCAAAGGGCCGTGTCGTTGCCTAAATGAATAACAGGTGGCTGTTCAACCGTAATTTTAACGGAGTCTTTCACACTGCATAAACCTGCATAAGCTTCGGCAATGTATACACCTGCATTAGATACGTTGATCTGCGAACCGGTTTCGCCCGTATTCCACCTGTAAGCCGTTAGCGGGTTTCCGCTGATCTTCAGCGCAATTTTGCTGCCCGAACATATTGTGGTATCGGGACCTAAAGAGAAGGGTTGAACAGTAATGATATTCACCGCAATGGTATCGGACACGGAACATAAAGGAACGCTTACACGAACAATGTAAGTGCCGGAAGCGAATGCGTTGATCACAGAATCAGTACTGCCGGTGTTCCATTTATAACTGGCACCGCTTGAGGTTGCGTTCAGCCTAACAGAGCCGTTGCAAAGCGTAGTGTCTTTGCCAAGGTCAACTTTTGGCTTGCGGGTAAACGTTACATTTATGGTATCGTAAACGGTGCAGTAAGCGGTGGTTTCTTTTAAGATGTATTTTCCGGGGCTGCTTATGCGTAAGGCAGAAGTTGCTGCCCCCGTATTCCATAGATACGTATTGGCATTTGCCGGTAAGGGCGTGATGGTCATTGCAGGGAACTGGTCATCGCAAATATAGATATCATCGGGTAAAAGCACCTTGGGAAGGTCGCATGCCCTGGTCATCGAAACATCATCCAGGTAATAGTAACTAACACCTTCATATGCGCCACTGTTATTTCCGCCTGCTACCTGTATACGTGTTGATGTAGCGGCAGGTTCGAACACGCCAATGGTAACGTAATGTTCACCCCCTGCAGCCACATATGTTCCTGTGATCCTGGTCCACCCGCTTTTGTCGGTAATGTATGCCGATGAAACGATCTGTGGCCGGTAATTCAAATACTCATCGGTGTTGGCGTTGATCTTTGCGGCAGAAATGTAGGCGCCTATTTTGTTTGAGGCATAGTTGCTGTTATCCCCCAGGCTTACATACATTTCAAATGTGTAAATGCCACCGGCAACAAGGAACGAATCCATGGTAACCTGCATGTATTCGCGGTATTCAAGCCTGGGCTGCTGAAAATCCTGGCTGGCATAAAAACCTGCATAGGCGTTGCCTGTGCGTGGATCCTGTTTTCCGGCAAAATTATTGGGAACATCGAGCTGGCTTTGGGCACTGGCACAGGTGTTGAAATAATCAGAAGTACCTTCGGTGGGGGTGTCCCAGTTATACGACCTGCGTCCGTCATTCCGTGCCTGTGGACAGGCCGCGTAATTTTCGAAGCTGAAGTTAGGGATGAAGTTTTGGGTATGGCCTGCCAGGCATAGGATAAGGAGCAAAACAAAGCAGGCGTTCTTGAACATTTTTAAGGGGTTTGAACAATTAGAAGAGAAAGTACATACAAACCTTCGCAGATCGGCATTAATTTATTTTAATCAACTCATTTTAAGTTATTTGTTGTGGTTGTTTTGCAATCGGGGCAAACGAAAAAAGCTGCACCCGTTGGCAGGGTGCAGCTTTTGTAAAATAAGGTATAGGCGGGAATTAACGCAATATGGTTTGTTCCCTGTCAGGCCCGATAGAGATCACGCTCATTTTCAGGCCCACTTGTTCTTCTACGTATTGCATGTAGTTTTTAAAGTTCTCAGGCAATTGTTCAAATTTGCGCATGCCTGTCAGGTCTTCGTTCCAGCCTTTAAATATTTTGAATATGGGTTTTATGGGCGCATCGTTAAAATTATAAGGAATTTCAGTAATGCGTTCTCCTTCAATGTCGTAGGCATCGCACACCGGTACTTCTGCAAATCCGCTCAACACATCACTTTTGGTGCAGATCAGGTCTGTTACCCCATTCAGCATGATCGAATACTTTAAGGTAGGCAGATCGAGCCAGCCTGTTCTGCGTGAGCGGCCGGTTGTTGCACCAAACTCAAATCCTTGCTGGCGCAATTGTTCACCGGTATCATCATGCAGTTCGGTAGGGAAGGGGCCGCTGCCCACACGTGTGCAATAGGCTTTGAAAATGCCGAATACCTTGTTTATTTTTTGAGGGGCCACGCCTAAGCCGCTGCACACACCACCTGTTATGGTGTTTGATGAAGTTACAAAAGGATAGGTTCCGAAATCAATATCCAGCAAGGTGCCTTGTGCACCTTCTGCCAGGATCTTTTTGCCTTCGTCAACCAGCTTATTGATGAAATACTCCGAGCTGATGATCTGGAATTGTTTTAAGAACTCAACCGCTTCAAAAAAAGCAGGCTCGTGTTCGGCAAGGTTATATGAAAAATTAAACCGGTCGAGCAATTGCTTATGGTTGGAAACAGCGGTATTGTATTTTTCGCGGAAATCGGGTGCAAGGATGTCGCCAACCCGTAAGCCGCTGCGTCCTATTTTATCCTGGTAGGTGGGGCTGATGCCGCGAAGGGTCGAGCCGATCTTATGTTCGCCTTTATGCACTTCGCTGGCTGCGTCAACCAGGCGGTGTGTCGGAATAATTAAATGTGCTTTTTGCGAGATGTAAAGGTTTTTACGCGGGTCAACCCCGGATGCCATTACCTTTTCAATTTCTTTTTTTAAGGTAACGGGATCGATCACTACACCATTCCCGATCACATTGATGGTATGCTGGTGAAATATTCCGGAAGGGATCGTGTTCAGCACATGTTTTTGCCCGTTAAATTCAAGCGAATGACCCGCATTGGGGCCTCCCTGGAAACGTGCCACCACATCATATTGAGGCGTAAGCACATCAACAATTTTTCCTTTTCCTTCATCGCCCCACTGGAGGCCGAGTACTACATCTATCATTTTTATATCAGTTATTGCTTTGGTTAATTACGTTAACCACCGTAGTTTAATTAAATTTTTTCGTGGCAGGTGTTGCATTGCCCGTTATCAACCTTAGGGTTTCCAAACAGGTGCAGCGAGTGTTCCGTAACATTAAAATCAAGCAGTTCGCCCATCATGGTTTTTATCTGCTGGATGCGCGGGTCGCAAAACTCAAGGATGCGGTTGCATTTGTTGCAGATCATGTGGTCGTGCTGTTTGTGTCCATAGGCACCTTCGTAACGGGCGAGGTTTTTTCCGAACTGGTGCTTGGTAACCAGCCCCGCATCAAGCAAAAGGTCTAAAGTGTTATAAACCGTTGCCCGGCTTACGCGGTAGTTGCGGTTCTTCATGTGGACGTACAGCGTTTCCACATCAAAGTGTTCTTTGTTGCTGTAAATCTCGTCTAATATGGCAAAGCGTTCGGGGGTTTTACGTTGTTGCTTTTTTTCTAAAAAACCAATGAAGATCTTTTTTACCTCGTCCTTTATATTTTCAACAGATAGATTGGCCTGCATAATGCTAAACAAAGGCGCAAATTAATACAAATAGATTCACAATATACAGTAGTTAATAAGTTGTATGAAACAAGCTATGGCTTTTCCTGGCACAGCTCGATCAGCACCCCGTTGGTTGATTTGGGGTGAAGAAAAGCAATGAGTTTATTGTCAGCCCCATTTTTAGGCACCTTATTTATAAACACGAACCCCTCCGATCTTAAGCGGTCCATTTCCGCATAAATATCAGTAACATCATACGCAATGTGGTGCATGCCTTCGCCTTTTTTTTCAATAAATTTTGCAATGGCGCTATCGGGCGAAGTAGCCTCAAGCAGCTCCATTTTATTCGGGCCTACCTGGTAAAAGATGGTTTTTACCTGCTCGCTTTCCACCAGCTCGGTCTTATAAGGTGTGGTATTATATAACTTATTAAACAACGGCACCGAAACGGCAGCGTCTTTTATTGCAATACCTATGTGTTCTATTTTGTTCATATTTGCCTGAAATATTTTCCGAAGTAACTACTTAATTCAATATGCCGTGCCGGGAAAACCATCTTCAATTAAAAAACTTACCTTTACCCCATGAAAACAGTTCTTTACGTTGCCCTGGGAGGCGCAATAGGAGCGGTGTTGCGGCTGGGGATTAATGTTTTGATGAAACCGGAAAGTGCAGTTGAATTTCCATTGCACACTTTTGTAATTAATACGTTGGGTTGCCTGGCTATTGGTTTTGTTTTTGCGGTTGTATTAAAAAATGCCGATCCGCACATGCTGCAGTATTTTGTTATTACCGGTATCCTGGGAGGGTTTACCACATTCAGCAGCTATACCATGGAAGCCGTTTATTTATTTGATAAAGCCCAGCAGTTTCGTGCTGTTTCATACATTTTACTGAGCAATGTGTGCGGGATAGGTGCCGCCTGGCTTGGCTTTAATTTTCATAGATTTGTGGCCTGATGGAAGGAGTTGTTACAAAGTCAACGGGAAGCTGGTACCAGGTGAGAACGGGAACCGGGCAGATCTATCCCTGCCGCATAAAAGGAAAGTTCAGGCTGGAAGGCATTAAGCATACCAACCCGATCGCAGTTGGTGACGTGGTGGAATTTGAACTGGAAGAAACGCGTGAGAACGGTGTGATCAATAAGATCAGGGAACGCAAAAACTACATCATCCGCAAGGCCAGTAATTTATCGAAGCAAACGCATATTATAGCCAGTAACCTCGACCAGGCCTTGCTTGTGGCCTCATTGGTTCAGCCGCAAACATCGCTTGGCTTTATCGACCGGTTCATCATGACAGCCGAAGCATACCACATTCCCGTAGTGCTCGTGTTTAATAAAAGCGATCTGTATAAAGGCCCCTTAAAAGAGATCCTTGACGACACCGTTTCCATTTACAGGAACATCGGGTATACGTGTTTTGAGACTTCGGCCAGTGATGGTACAAATACACAGCTGTTAAAAGACCTGCTTGCTCATAAAACAACACTGGTTGCGGGGCATTCGGGTGTTGGGAAATCGTCTTTGCTCAATCACATTTCCCCGGGATTGAACCTGCGTACGGGTATTATCTCTGATTTTAGCCAGAAAGGAAAGCACACCACCACGTTTGCCGAAATGTTCGACCTGAGCTTTGGCGGACATATTATCGACACGCCAGGTATAAAGGAATTCGGGATCGTTGATTTTGACGATTCGGAAGTATCTCACTATTTTAAAGAGATGATCGCTTTTTTGCCGGCTTGCCGCTTCAATGATTGCAAACATCTGAACGAGCCGGGTTGTGGTGTTAAAAAAGCATTGGAAGAGGGATTGATAAGGCCCGAACGATACGATAGCTATGTGAAAATACTCACCAAACAAGACCTGTACGACTAAGGATGAAGGTGGTTATTCAACGCGTTAGCGAAGCATCGGTTAAAGTGAACCAACAGGTTGTGGGGGAGATCGGCACCGGCTTACTTGTGCTGGCCGGCTTTGAAGAATCAGATGCACAAGTCGACTTTGAATGGGTAAGCAATAAGATCATTAACCTAAGGATCTTTAACGATGAGGCAGGAATAATGAACCTGGGCTGTGCCGATATAAATGCAGGTATGCTCGTGGTAAGCCAGTTCACTTTACATGCCTCAACCCGCAAAGGGAACCGGCCAAGTTATATTAAAGCAGCCAAACCCGATGTGGCCAAAAAACGATATGAACAGTTTATCAGTGTGCTCCAGGCGCAATTCAGCAGAAAAATAGCCACGGGTATTTTTGGCGCTGATATGAAAGTGGGGCTTGTGAATGACGGCCCTGTAACGATCATTATTGACAGTAAGAACAGGGAGTAAAAAAGCACGCTTAACCAAAATATATGCGTGCATTGATAGATGAATGATAAGGTCAGCCGCAGATCACACAGATTAAAGAATTGCATCGCAATGTTCTTTCCGCTTCCTTAAACAGGATCAACAGGTCTGTTTGCCTGTGCAATCTGTGGCACCTTTATACACCGAATCAACCGATCGCTATTCAGCGGCAGCCCACACGTAGGCCTTCTTGTTCATCAGCAATGCTTCACCTGTAATGGTGGTTGCTCCGGTGGCTACATCAATCACATTGGTTTCGTATAACACCCGGTTCTTCTCGGGGAAGATCTCCTTCACCGTAATTTCAGCGCGGTAAGGCGTATCAACGAACATGGGTTTTAAAAAGGTGGTATTTTGTTTCATGTAAACATGGCCATCGGCATGCAGCAGGCTTCCGAATATTTTGGTGAACACGCTTGCGCTAAAATGTCCGTGTATGATGCACCGGCCAAACATGCTTGCTTTACCAACTTCCTGGTTGGTATGCAATGGGTTGGTATCGCCACTTATTTTTGCATACAGGTCTACCTGCTCCTGGGTATAGGTTACTTCGTGTGTAAACACGTCTCCGGCTTTTATCATATTGGGTTTTTATTAATTGTGTTCATCAACTTTAACACATAAAATCAATAATTGCAATATTGCGAGTGACAAAAATCATGACCCTATCGCAACCCTTGCCCAATGCGACTTTAACTATAACCTATTAATAATTTAACAGTTACGATATAGATAACTGGTTAATTTGCCTACTTTTGCGGCCGCTTAGACGATAACAATTTAATAAGAACCAGCAATGGAAAATACAGCTAAAAACCTATTTGAAACACTTGCGGAAACACAAAAACAAGTGATGGACAACATGACAAACGCTTCACAGCACATGGCAAAATCATTTGTAAGCAATGAAATGAATTCGGACTTTTTTAAAAAATGGTACGATTCGCAAATGGCATTTTTTAACCAGAACGGACAAAGCGCAGACACAAACCCGTTGAATATGTTCACCAGCTGGATGAAAAACCAGATGAACATGGGTAACGACATGCAGAATAACTTTAAAGGCTTTACAGGAATGAATGGAATGAACAGTGATCTAACATCAATGTACACCAGCCTGTTTGCCAATATGCAACAGGCAATGAAAGGCATGAGCTCAACTGGCGATATGAAGAACGCTATGGGTGGCATGTTTAACAATGCCGAAATGATGATGAAAACGTATGAAATGTGGATGCCGATGATCAAAATGATCACCGACAAAACTTACACACCTGATGCGTTCACCAAAATGATCAATCCATCTATGTTTAAAGATGTAATGGATAAAATGATGAGCTTCCAGCCTGATTTTGCTAAGAATATGACGGATATGACCGCTGTGCGTGAGCAGATGGTTAAAATGATGGATTTTTTTAAAGGCAATTTCGACCAGGGCCGTAACCAGTTCAATTCATTCAACCCGATGAACAACGGTATGTTTAATAACATGTCCGAGCAGTACAACAGCATGTGGAACAGCATGAACCAGGCTGCTGCCCCTATGATGAAAATGATGGGAAACACCGACATGAGCAACAAGATGAATGCTGCAAACGAGATCATAAGTGAGTTTAACAACTACATGATCAAGAATACCCAGGTTCAATATGCTACCTATGTTTCGGGAAATGAAGCCATGAATGAGTTTGCTGAGAACATCTACACCAAAATGAAAAATGGTGAAGACATGAGCAACTTTATGAATGTATACAGCGAGTGGTTGAACACAAACGACAAGCATTTAACTAAATTGTTCTCTACAGCAGAATACAGCAAATTACAAGCTGAGTTAAACACTTTCGGAATGAAACTGAAACAACACATGAATGCAGAAATGGAGAAATCCCTGAAAAACATTCCTGTGGTTCCACGCAGCGAAATGGACGAGCTTTACAAAACAGTATATGAATTACGTAAACGCATCAATGTTTTAGAAAAACAACTGGAT
>JAZKGM010000154.1:0-5072 GCA_040385895.1 Bacteroidota bacterium | reverse complement strand
CAGATACGGAAGAAGTAGTAAGCGCTGAAACCAAAGAAGCTAAACCGGCTGCTGCTAAAAAGGCCGCTAAAAACGCATAGTTTGTTAATTGTTTATAGTGTAAAAAGCCACAATTCAGGCCTTGCTTGATATTGTGGTTTTTTTGTATAACATCGTATAGTAAAAAATAAAGCAATATGAATATGTTTAATATGAACCCTTCAGGATTGATGGATGTGATGAGCAAAACCAGCGAAAAGCTGATCAAAGGTTATGAAACATTACAACATATTGGTGATGTGGAAGTGGCCACAACACCGAAAGAACTGGTTTGGCAGAACGACCTGGTGAAGTTGTATCATTATAAACGAGATACACCTGCAAAAAGCAAGATCCCCGTTCTGGTATCATTTGCAATTATGAACAGGCAGGATGTGCTTGACCTTCAGCCCGACCGCAGCTTAATGAAAAAGCTGCTGGATGAAGGCCTTGATATTTATTTAATGGATTGGGGCTACCCCAAAAAGCAGCACCGTTATTTAACCATGGAAGATTATATTCTGGGCTTTATGAACGATGCAGTTGATTTTGTGCGCAAATCGACCGGCAATAAAAAGATCCACAAAATGGGCATTTGCCAGGGTGGAACGTTCAGTACCATTTATGCATCTATTTTTCCGGAAAAACTGCAGTCGTTAACCGTATATGTTTCGCCTTTCGATTTTAGCGGGAACGAGTGCATGTTATACCAATGGACAAAAGACCTGAACATTGATGCCATGGTGGATGCAATGGATGGCATTATTCCTGCAAGCATGATCGACAGCGGGTTTGGAATGCTTAAACCAAGCTCGAACATCAGCAAATACATTGGCGTAATGGATTCGCTGGAAGATGAAGCCAAACTGCTGAATTTCCTGCGCATGGAAAAATGGAAAGCCGATATGCCCGACCAGGCAGGCGAGATGTTCCGCAAATACATCAAAGACCTTTGGCAACAGAACAAACTCATCAAAGGCGAGTTTGAACTCGGTCCGCATAAGGTTGATCTTAAAAATGCAACCATGCCTTTCCTTAATATTTTTGCAACAGACGATACCATTATACCAAACTCATCCACCACACCGGTAATGAAGGCAATTGGCAGCAAGGATAAAAAAGAATATGCCTTCCCGGGCGGGCACATTGGTGTTTTTGTTGGCTCCCGCTCACAAAAAGAACTGGGACCAAATGTGGCCAAATGGGTAATTGAACATTCATAAACAGGCATTTAAAATACTTACAGCAAAGGCATATCAATAAACCGGTATGCCTTTGTTATTTTTGACCATACCGGTTACCAACCCTAAATAAGAATCAAATGATAAAAACAATAACCTATCCTTATCCCGTTAAGCAGCTTCAGTTACCTAATGATATTTCAATCGCTTACATGGATGAAGGCAAGGGTGCGCAAACATTTGTTTTTATCCATGGCCTGGCCAACTATTCACCCGTATGGAAACTGCAGATCAGCGAGCTGGGCAAACATGCACGTTGTATCGCATTAGACCTTCCCGGAAACGGCTTATCGTCACAGGGGGATTATCCTTACGGGGTATTTTTTTATGCAGAGTGCGTAAAATTGTTTTGTGATGAATTAAACCTGGAACATGTAACACTTGTGGGACATAGCATGGGCGGTCAGATAGCCATTATGCTGGGTTTGCGTTACAGCAGCCAGTTCGACAGGCTGGTGTTGCTTGCACCTGCCGGGATCGAACATTTCAGCAGCATGGATGCATTACTGATGCAGAACATGCTCGGTGTTGGCGAGTTCCTGTACAGCGATGAGCTGCATATTCAGCAGGCGGTGAGCGATAGCTTTTATACATCGCATGCCGAAAAGAACAACATTATCTCCGATCTTAAAGCCATGCTGAAGCAAACCAATGTAAAACATTGGCGCCAGATGTCGAAGGCAAGCATTAACAGCATGCTGAACGAACAGGTAAGTGGCTTCTTAAGTGAGCTCACCATACCTGTTACCCTGATCTTTGGCGATAAAGATGCATTGATTCCCAATAAATTGTTGCATCCCGGCCAATCCATTGCTACGTTAATAAAGCATGCAGCTGCCATGATCCCGGATGTTAAAACATACCTGCTTAAAAATGCCGGGCATTTTGTGCAGATCGAGAAGGCGGCTGAAGTGAACAATATAATTATAAATAAGGCCACCGCTTAAGCGCAACCTTAATGCCGCTGTGTGGACTTACCATATAAAATAAGGAAACATATGAAATTCGTTCTGGTTTATTACGGGGATGGTGTAAGGGTTTATGATTAACCGCATTTCATTATTTCACACTTCTTAAACCACGATCCAGCCCAGGTACTCGTAAATGTCTTTTCGTATGGCATCGATGCTGGCATTTAATATGTTTTCGGCAACGCGCATCTCTATCCCGGGCATGGCCATTAGGCGGGTTCGCATTGTTGTTTTTTGGATGTCAATGTGGATTCTTGCCTGTTCGGCATCCATTTCTCCTTTTTCGCGCATTTCCTTCAGCCACTTCACCATCAGGGTAAAACTTTGAATTTCATTCACCACGCGTGGTTTTAGCACTTCCCAGCTGTTTATGTTCAGCTCATCGCAAACCTGTATCATTATTTTATCCATCCGTTCATTCAGCGATCTTGGGTTCAGGTTCATCATATTACCAAATATAACTGGGCCTGCATGCAGTATCAATACGATACTTATCGTATTTTGCACGCCAGTAAAGGGTTTCGCGGCTACATGCTACCAAACAAAACGCGATAGAAGCGCTTTGGCCCAAAAAATGCAATTTGATTTGTAATTGTATGAAATTGACCTATATTTGCTGCCCTTAAAATAATTAATTCTTAAAAACATGTTTGCAATAGTGGAAATCGCTGGCCAGCAGTTCAAAGTAGAAAAAGACCAGACTCTTTATGTGCACAGGTTGCAACAAGAGGAAGGCGCCAGCATTGAACTTAACAACGTATTGCTGATCAGCAATAACGGAAGTGTAAAAATCGGAGCACCAGCAGTAGCCGGAGCAGCCGTAAAAGCTAAAGTTTTAACTCACGTAAAAGGTGATAAAGTTATCGTTTTCAAAAAGAAACGCAGAAAAGGTTTCAGAAAGAAAAACGGTCACCGTCAATCTTTTACTAAAATTCAGATCGAAGCGATCAACGCTTAATTTTTAACATTTTAAACCGATTAATAACTAAATACAATGGCACACAAAAAAGGTGTTGGTAGTTCGAAGAACGGTCGCGAGTCGCACAGTAAGCGCCTTGGCGTAAAAATATTCGGTGGTCAGCATGCTATCGCGGGTAATATCATTATTCGCCAGCGTGGCACCAAACATCACCCGGGCGATAACGTAGGTATTGGTAAAGACCATACCTTGTTCGCTTTAGTTGATGGTAAAGTAGTTTTCAGAAAGAAAGCCAACGACAGATCATACGTATCTATAGCTCCTGTTGCTCCAAGAGCAGAAGCATAATCCTAAAAAAAATATTCATGGAAGCCTTCCGCATTGCGGGGGGCTTTTTTTATGTGTTATCTTTTGGCTTTCAGGCTGATGTTCTCATCACCCGTCTGGTACTGAACATAGGTAACAATAAGCTGGAACATCTCATCGGTGGTTTTCATGCTCCCGTTGCGCTCACGGATCTCGCGTGGCGGGCTAAACGGGTTGTTGGGGTTTGAAGCCGTGTTATCATACACCCCTTCTACATAAATGGTGGTGCCGCGCGGGATCTTTAGCAAGCGTTCAAACTGGTAAAAATACTGCCAGCGGAAATCCCAGTTGTTGATGCGGATCAGGGGGATGGTATCGCCACTTGGTTTTACCGCGTAGGCCAGGTAGCTGCTTCCTATCAGGTGCATGTGGGGCACAATACTTATTAATGAAATATCATTGGGGATCATGGCTTCGATCTTAAACGTCTTTACAGCGTTTGGCGGAACAATAAGCCCGGGCACAACGGGTGCAATACCCAATGTTCCCATCTGGAACTCACTCACCGGCCTTTTTGGTGGTGTTGCGCTGTAATACACCTTAAAATAGGAGGAGTCCACGGCATCTACCGGTGTGGGGCCAAAGTGCATGTCGTTTAAGTAAAATGCGCCTTTCCGGCTCATTTTGTACCCGCCAATTTCGGGGGGATAAAAGCTGAATAAAGCTCCCGGAAGATAGTTGCTCACACTTGGTGTCATTGGCGCATAAGAACCGTCATCATGCAAAATGCCAAGCTTTTTATGGATCTGTGTGCTGTTTACCTGGTCCTGGTCAACCCACGACAAACCTACGTTCACATTTTTCTTTTTGGCGGCATCGTATTGGATCAGGTGCCCGTTCATGTGGTGCACCAGTTTTTTATTTCCGCATATAAATTCGATGGCCCGCACAAATGTATCCTGTTCAATTTCATAAGGGATCTTTACTACGGTGAACAAGTCGGTGTTGTTTCCCGGGATTTTTATACGCGGAACTTTCACCACCAGGTCCGGTTCTCCCAGATCCAGGTCTGCATTTATTTTTTCAGGGGCTGCGAGGTTCGCGGTATCCCCGGGTCTCATGCCTTCATCAACCCACTGTTTAATCAACCCGATCTGTGCATCAGTCAGGTACATTTCGTTGACAAAGTGCGAGTAAGAGGGATCGGCCGGCCAGGGTGGCATAATGCGTTTGCCGGTTACGTACTTGATGAGCTTTCCTTTCCTGGCCACATCATTATAGGAAACGAGGTTAAAAGGACCTGCTTCCCCGTTCTGGTGGCATTTGGTGCAGTTCACATAAATGATCGGTGCAATATGTTCTGCAAAGGTGATCGCTTCCGGTTGAAGGGCTTTGGGTTTGTTATTTCCGCACGACAGCATAACGCTGAACGCACAAACAACAAAAAGACATCTGCTTATTCGATAAAACATCCTACGGCTTTGGTTTTGCTTACAGGTACAGGCTTACCCGCAAGTGTTGCGTTAATGGCATCTTTAAGGTTGTGGTCGGTAATTACCTTTCGTTTTTTCCCCAGTTCATAGGCCCAATTATCAATGCGGCCTGAATAAATGATCT
>JAZKGM010000153.1:0-15101 GCA_040385895.1 Bacteroidota bacterium | reverse complement strand
CGGTTCCGGCTACACAAAAAGCAGTTCGAAGAGCAGGCTTAACCATGAATGATATTGGTTTATTCGAAATAAATGAAGCGTTTGCATCGCAAAGCATTGCCAGCGTACGCGATCTTGGGATCAACCCTGACCTGGTAAATGTAAACGGTGGAGCCATTGCCATAGGCCACCCGCTGGGAGCAAGCGGTTCACGTATTTCAACCACGCTGATCAATGAAATGCAGAAACGCAATGTGCGGTATGGTGTGGCCACCATGTGTATTGGTGTGGGCCAGGGTGTGGCCGTGGTATATGAGCGGATGTAGTCACCATAAAAACATTACCTTTCTAACTGTTGTTTAATGGGGGCAATGATATTTTCCCTGCGTATGAAGCCTGACCGGAATAAAATTTACAGGTATGCCCTGGCTGTATTTTTTATGATCGGTTTTCATCAGCTTGCATTTTCCCAAAACGATTCATTAACCATCTATCACAAACTCCAGGGAAAGGCAGATAAACATAAAGTGACCAGCTGGATCTTTGATGCCATTTTTGTAGATCCTGATAATATTCCTGTTGAAGAAGATTCCATCATTATTGCGCACAGCATAAGAAGCGTAAAAATCACGAACCCTTATTTAATGTATGCCAATAAGCCGATCCGCAGTATTAAGGTAGAAGTGCTCGATCCGTTCGGTAATTCTGTGAACGATACCTTTAAGAGGCCCAGCCAGGGAATACAGAAGGTGGGTAACCAACTGCATTTAACCACCCGTGAAAAAACGATCCGGAACCTGCTCCTGTTCCGGGAAGGCGATGCGGTAGATCCCATCCGCTTAAGTGAATCGGAACGCCTGTTACGTGTTGCTCCCTATATTAACGATGCCCGCATATTTGTTAAAGGCAAGGAAACCATTATAAAGGGCAAAAAGAAAAAGGTGATTTTAACAGACAGCATCGACATTATTGTGAGGGTTCACGATAAATGGTCGATCGAGCCGGAAAGCAACCTGGATATCAACTCTCCCAACCTGATCGTTACGGAAAGTAACCTGGGGGGAATAGGGCATACTGTTTATGAAGGGGTGTATTATGACGGAACGCGTCATATTCTTGGCAACACAGGGGGGTATGGTATTTATAATATCCAGAGGAGTTATATCAATTCGGCCCTTTTTTATTATACCGATAATTTGCGCACCCAGGTGGGGATCAACTTTGACCGTCCGTTCTTTTCGCCCCTGGCCAAATGGGGAGGAGGCCTCCTTTTTTCAAAATCTTTTTCAACCTACCTTTTCATTGATTCTGTGCAAAATAATATGGAGCTTAAGCTTCCCACGGATTACACCTATTTTGATACCTGGGTGGGCAAGAATTTCAGGGTAGGTAATAAAAAGAAACTTAAAGATAAGGTAAGCAATGTTTTTACCGGGATGCGTTATGTGGACCAGCAATACCAGAAACGGCCCGAAGCGCGGTTTGACATTTATAATGAGTTGCGTAACCAGCACCTTTACCTGGCCAATGTGGGCTTTTCCAAGATCAAGTATTACAAAGAAAGGTACATCAGCCGGTTTGGGGCCAATGAAGATATTCCGTTAGGGTTCACAGTGCAGCTTATTGGCGGTTACCGGCAGCTCGAGCGCGACCCCGACAGGTACTATACCGGTGTTAGTTTCACAAACGGGCACCTCTTCAGGTCTTTTTATTTGCAAAGCACGCTTACGTATGGTTCGTTTCAAAACAAAAACTCAACACAGAAAGGCGTTGCATCAGTAGAGCTGTTCAGCTTTTCAAACCTGATGCAGTTTGGTACCTGGTATTTCAGGCAGTTTGTGCGGTTTAAATATGTAGAAGGAATAAATCGCGATGTACAGGAAAATATCACCATCAATGCGGCCGAGATGAATGGCTTTTCAAGCGCTGTGCTGCTTGGTAAATCAAAAGCCATTGTAAACCTTCAAACCATCATTTACCTGCCTTATAACATAGCAGGGTTTAAATTTGCCCCTATTCTCATGTTTGGTTTCGGGCAGGTTGGCAATAAAATTACAGACGTGTTCTTTTCACGTGTATATCAATCGTACGGTCTTGGTTTGTTGGTGCGGAATGAGAACCTGCTGTTCAATACGTTTGAGATCTCGTTGAGTGTTTACCCTTATGTACCGGGTGAAACGGGTAACCAGTTCGGAGGCTCGTTCAGCAGCGGCCGCAATACAAATTTCGGAAATTTTAACGTGGGCCGCCCAGACGTTTTACCATATTACTAAAAGGTGAAATATATTTGCCGGGATGCGATACCTGATTCAACTGGCATATAAAGGCACAAACTACCATGGCTGGCAAAAACAGCACAATGCCCATAGCGTACAAAGCGTGCTGGATGAAAAGATCAGCCTGTTGCTTGCACAAAACATTGAAACATTAGGATGCGGGCGCACCGATTCCGGTGTGCATGCCAAAGATTTTTACGCCCATTTTGATGCGGAAGGTGCTGTAGATTGTGCGGGCGTTGTTTATCGCTTAAACCGCATGCTGCCCTTTGATATTTCGGTGTATGATCTGAAACCGGTTGCTGAAAATTTCAACGCTCGTTTTGATGCGGTGTACCGTGAATATGAATACTGGATCATACAAAAGCGTGACCCCTTCCTGGTTGAAGAAGCATGGTATCAATATGGGGAGTTAGATGTACATGTGATGAATGAAGCGGCACAATTGCTTATCGGGAAAAAGGATTTTGAATGCTTCAGCAAAGTGCAGACCCAGGTAAATAATTTTATATGCGATGTTCAGTTTGCAGAATGGAAAATAACTGATGATAAGCTTGTTTTTACCATCAGGGCCAATCGTTTTTTACGGAACATGGTTCGGGCAATTGTAGGTACCCTGGTTGATGCCGGTAAAGGCCGGATCAAACAGGAAGATGTGAAAAAGATACTGGCCAGTAAGAACAGGAGCGAAGCGGGTCATTCTGTGCCTGCGCATGGCCTGTATCTTACCAGGATAGCATATGAATAATTGTAATATTGTTGCAAGATGTATATTATTGTAATAAATTTGCAATTTTGTTATAGTTGTGTTATTATTACAATAAACCAGAGCTGTACTAACCAAAATGAAGCATGCAATTTTAATGGCTGATATTATTAACAGCCGGGATAAGGAGTCGAAAAGACTAATGCACCAGTTTGAAAAGGTGACCGCAGAAATTAATCATATATATGCCAAGAGAATCAGGTCTCCCGTAACCATAACATTGGGTGATGAATTCCAGGGGGTAGTGAAATCAATTGCCTTCGCTATAGAGCTTATATTTTCAATAGAAGAACTGATCATAAAATACAATTATGATTTTAAACTACGATATGTATTGGTATATGGTGAAATAGACACATCTTTAAATACAATAACAGCTCATGGAATGTTGGGCGCTGGTCTTACAGAGGCAAGAAATAAGCTTAATGACCTGAAAAAGCACGAAAGCAGATTCTACGTGGAAGTAGATAAGGCGAAAGACGATTATTTAAACAAGGCTTTGTCTATTTATCAGGGTATTATTGATGGCTGGAAGGCAAAGGATTCAGCTGCAGTGAGCGCTTTTCTTGAATATGAAGATTATAAAATCGTTGCAGAAAAAGTCGAAACCGATAGATCCAGCGCATGGCGCAGGCAAAGGAGCTTAAAAATAGAAAATTACAAATCGATAAAGGAAATTATTCTATTTTTACTTAATGCTAATTAACTATCTCACATTTATACTTTTATTTTGCATTTGTGAAAGCATCTTAAACGTTACTGTTTTTGCCTATCTTAAACGCTATTTTAAGGTAGATGATACTGATTCACCTAAATTCTTTTGGTTTAATATATCAACGTTTAAAGGAATGTTCGAGCGTTTTGTACTATATACTTCGTTAACGTTAGGTATAACACAAATATTAATCGTATTCGGAGCGATTAAGATTGGAACACGATTTGAAAAAAATGACAAGATCAAAAATGATTATTTTCTGATCGGAAATTTTTTAACGATCATCATTTCTATTCTATACTGCTATTATTATAAAAAAATAATTACTTGGGTTTAAAAATAACCGGATGAATGAGATGAAAAATTAGTTTTGCGAGCTCATAATGGAGAACAAGAAAAGTTTTGATTTCGGTTTACTCAGCAGGATCTATTCTTTGGCAAAACCTTATAAGACCAAAGTGTACATTGCCCTGTTCCTTACCCTGGCAATGGCTTTCCTGGCTTCTACCCGGCCATATATCATTCAATATACCATCGATCATTTTATAGCCGGATCCGATAAAGCGGGGCTGGTAAATATGTCGGTGCTGCTGCTGGTATTGCTTATTGTACAATCTGCCATGCAGGTTTGGAGCACGATTCTCACCAACTACCTGGGGCAGCATGTCATCAGAGACCTTAGGCTTAAGGTATACGATTACCTCACCGGTCTCCGGCTTTCTTTTTATGATAAAACACCTGTAGGAACGCTGGTTACACGCACGGTAAGTGACATTGAAACCATTGCCGATGTGTTCAGCGAAGGCCTCATCAATATTATGGGCGACCTGCTGCAGATCATATTCATTCTTATATTCATGTTCGCGGTCGACTGGCGTTTAACCTTGGTGAGCCTTTCGGTGCTGCCGTTTTTGTTGTATGCGGGATATGTGTTTAAAGAGAGCGTGCGCAAATCGTTCGAGCAGGTGCGCAATGAAGTAACCCGTCTGAATACTTTTGTGCAAGAACACATACAGGGTATGCAGGTGGTGCAGTTGTTCAACCGCGAAAAAAAAGAGCTGGCGCGGTTCGGGGAGATCAATGAACAACACCGCGATGCACATATCCGCTCCGTGTTTGCCTATGCCGTATTTTTTCCGGTAGTAGAAATAATCGTGGCCGTTTCCACCGCATTGATTGTATGGTATGGCGCCTCGCGCGTTATGGGTGGATACGGAACCATCGGAAGCATCACGTCATTTATCCTGTATACCGGCATGTTTTTCCGGCCTGTGCGCCAGCTGGCCGACAGGTTCAATACCATGCAGATGGGAATGGTGTCGGCTGAGCGCATTTTTAAATTGATGGATGAAGAAAATAACAGGGAGGCAGACGGACCGGAAAAAACAGATGCCATTAAAGGTGAAATTGAATTTAAGCAGGTGTGGTTTGGATACACACCCGGTGAGTATGTGTTGAAAGACATCAGTTTTAAGGTGGAAGAAGGAAAAACGGTAGCATTGGTTGGCGCTACCGGTGCAGGCAAATCATCCATTATTAATTTACTGAGCCGGTTTTATGAAATTGAAAAAGGAGAGATCCTGGTTGATGGCAGGAACATCAGGCAACTTTCGGTAACCGGCTTACGCAGCCATATTGCCGTGGTATTGCAGGATGTATTTTTATTCAGCGGAAGCGTGATGGATAATATTAAGCTGAACAATAAATCGATCAGTGATGAGGAAGTGATCGGAACGGCAAAACTCCTGGGCGCACATGAATTTATCAGCCGGCTTCCTGACGGCTACCGGCAAAACGTATATGAACGCGGGGCGACCCTGTCGGTAGGGCAAAGGCAGCTGATCTCGTTCGTTCGTGCTATGGTAACAAACCCGGCTGTGCTGGTGCTTGACGAAGCCACATCATCTGTTGACAATGAAACAGAGCTGGTTATACAACAGGCCATAAAAAAAATGATGCAGGGCCGCACTTCCATTGTTATTGCGCACCGTTTATCGACCATACAACATGCCGATGAAATAATTGTGCTCGAAAAAGGTAATATTGCAGAGCGCGGAACGCACAGGCAACTTGTGCAGCAAAACGGATATTACACTCATTTATACAAACTACAGTTTAGCCATGAACAGGTTGTTTAACGCCATATTCTTACTCCTTATGCTGGCTGGCTGGAGCAACCTTTATGCCCAAACCAAAAACATTTCCGACAGCCTTTTTTTAAAGCTTAAAGCATCAAAAGACACCGTAAAGGTGGATGTTTACAACCAGCTCTCGTATGAGTTCCGCAATTCGAACAGCGAAGTTTCGCTGGCTTATGCAGACACGGCCATACATCATGCTAAAAAAATAAAATACATACGCGGTATTGGCAACGGGTACATTAACCGCGGCAACTATTTTAAAATAACGGGCGATAATGCCCTGGCCAGGTCCTGTTACATATGGGCATATGTGCAGCACAATAACATAGGCAACAAAAAAGGAGTCGCCTCTGCACTCAATGCGTTTGCAGGGCTTCATTTTTTGCAGGGAAACCTCATGCAGGCGCTTTCCTATTTCATTCAATCGCTCACCATATCGGAGGAGATCAAAGACAGGCGTGGTGTGGCCATTACACTCAATAATATCGGGGTGATCAACCTGGAGCAAAAAAACTTCAGTAAAGCGCTCGAATATTATGAGCGCAGCTATCATACGTTAAAAGAGCTGGGCGATTACAGCAGCATGGCCGATGCATTGATCAACATCGGGAACATTTACCATACGCAGGGCATCCTGGACGAATCACTGAAATACTATTCGTATGCGCTGGAGGCCAAAAAAAGTGTTGCCGATGAAAAAGGCCGTTCATCTGTGCTGAACAATATCGGCATGGTGTATTCCGAAAAAGGAAATTATGACGAGGCCCTCCAGCATTATCACCAATCGTTAACCATTGACGAGAAGCTGAATGATAAACAGGGCATCACCATTTCCTGCAATAGCATAGCGGGCCTGTACTATAAACTTAAAATGTATTTTGCTGCAAAAAAATATTGCGAACGCGCCCTTCAACTTGAAAAGCAGCAGAACGACAAGATCGATATGGTGAACACCTACGACTTGTTGTATAAAATTGAGGATGCCCTGGAGAATTACAAGCCCGCCCTCGAATACTACAAGATGCACACCCTGTACCGCGATAGCTTGTATAGCGAAGAGGCCCGCCAGCGCCTGGAAAACATCGAAGCCCAGTACCATGCGGAGAAAGCAGAGAACGACCGCCTGATCAGGACCATGGGAAAAGAATCGCTGATCAACGAAGAAGACACGATCAACCGGGATATCACCCGCAACATCATTATCGTAACCATTGTGCTGGTGGCATTTATAGTGGGTGTTTACGTGGTGTTTTTTGTGCTGAGAAAGAATAAGTAAAACGCTGCTGGCGCAAAATAATAATCATGGTGGTTTTTAGGTAAAAATGTTCATATTTGCGCCACATTTATAGTTTATTAATAAGAAAATTTCAGAAATAAAATGGCAGTATTAGTCGACAAAAACTCAAGGGTAATTGTACAGGGATTTACCGGAAGCGAAGGAACCTTCCACGCTCAGCAAATGATCGAATACGGAACAAACTTAGTTGGCGGTGTAACCCCGGGCAAAGGCGGGCAAACGCACCTCGACCGTCCTGTGTTCAATACCGTTAAAGATGCCGTTGACCAGGCCAAGGCCAATACTTCTATCATATTCGTGCCGCCTGCATTTGCGGCTGATGCGATTATGGAAGCAGCCGATGCCGGTATAAAAGTAATTATCTGCATCACCGAAGGCATTCCTGTAAAGGACATGATCCCGGTGAAAGAATATATTAAAGGAAAAGATTGCCGGTTAATAGGTCCTAACTGCCCGGGTGTAATTACCCCGGGCCAGGCCAAGGTTGGTATTATGCCGGGTTTTGTGTTTAAAACAGGCAGGATCGGGATCGTATCCAAATCAGGAACCCTGACCTACGAAGCAGCCGACCAGGTGGTGAAAGCAGGTTTGGGAATTTCTACGGCAATTGGTATCGGTGGCGACCCGATTATCGGAACCCCTACAAAAGATGCGGTTGAAATGCTGATGAACGATGCAGATACAGATGCGATCATCATGATCGGTGAAATTGGCGGAAGCTACGAAGCCGATGCTGCACGCTGGATCAAAGCCAATGGCAATAAAAAGCCGGTGGTAGGGTTTATCGCAGGCCAAACAGCGCCTCCTGGCCGCAGGATGGGTCATGCCGGTGCCATTGTGGGCGGACATGATGATACGGCTGCTGCTAAAATGGCCATTATGCGCGAGTGCGGGATCCACGTGGTGGAGTCTCCGGCAGAGATAGGTGCTAAAATGGTAGAAGCACTGGGCGCAAAATCGAACTAAGAAAAATAGCTTTATACAAAAAAAGTCCGCTCAATAAACTGAGCGGACTTTTTCTTTTAGTATACCTGACTATAAGTTCTTACTGACCGAAACGCTCCCTCCACAGTTGGTTGAACGATTTATCAGCCAGTTTTGGAAATTCCCTTCTTTCGCCCCATGGGGTTTTGAAGAACGATTTCAGCATAAAACCCTTTATCGATGAACCTTTGTTCATGTTCTTGCGGCTCATCATGATCTTTTTCCAGCTATACCACATCAGCTTTTCGCTGTTTTTGATCAGGCCCTGGTGCACAATTTCTTTGCGGTTGCGCAATAAATGATTGTCAATATCTATTTTAACAGGGCATACTTTTGCGCTGGCTCCGTTTAACGGGTTGGCATAGCTCAAATGCTTGTATTCTTCCAGGCCCAGCTGCAACGGGGCTATTACCTGACCTATAGGGCCTATGCTGGTGGTACCATAAGCATACCCGCCAATGGTATTATAAACCGGGCATATGTTAATGCAGGCTGCACATTTAATGCAGGTCATGGCTTGCCGTTGTTCCTGGTGCGCCAGCACATTCGACCGGCCATTATCGATCAGCACCACAAAAAACTCCTGCGGGCCATCCATATCATCGGGTGTTTTAGGCCCGGTAAGCGTGTTATAGGTAACCAATTTCTGCCCCGATGAATAGGTAGAGTACAGGCTGAAAAACAGTTCGGCATCCGTTAAAGAAGGGATCACGCTTTCAATTCCTGCGATCACTATATGCACTTTAGGAAGCGCACTGCAAATGCGCGAATTGCCCTCGTTGTCGGAAACACCGGCAAGGCCGCTATCTGCCACCAGGAAATCGGCACCGGTTATTCCTATGGAGCTTTGTTTAAATTTAGGTCTCAGCTCCGCACGTATGTCGTGCGCCAGTTCTTCCGCACCCGCATCAAGCGATGAGGAGATTTTATCGTTAAGCAGTTGCGAGATCTCGAATCTTGGCTTATGCAGGGCAGAATGGATCAGGTGATAAGGTTTTTCCCCGGCTGCATCCACCACATAATCACCCATGGTCGTTTCTGCCACCTCAATCCCTTTGCTGCGTAAATGGCCGGTGAGGTTTATTTCCTCGGCCACCAGGCTTTTGCTTTTTACAACCGATTTCGCATCATATTTTTTTATGATCGCATCGATCTCGTTCAAAGCACCTGCCGCATCGTCTGCCCAAAGCACCTTGCCGCCTTTTTTAATAACGTTCGATTCAAACTCGATCAGGTACTTATCAAGGTTCTCTACTATTTTCCATTTCACGTAAGCAGCGCGGTTCCGGGCCAGCTCAAGGTTGGCGAATTGTTTTTTGCCTTTGTTCAAAGCCTCTTCATAGCGGTGCATATTAAGCTGCATCCGCTCCCGATGTTCGCGGTTGAAGGCCATTTTTTCCGACAGGGCTGAAAACTCTTCTTGCTTGCGCATTGAGTCAAAGTAAATGAAAAAAAAGATTAATCGGTTAACAGGATATTGTCGATAAGCCTAACCCCTGCACACCAGCATGCGATTACCAGGGCATAATTACCCGGTTTGGCCATGTTTTCTGCCTTTTGCATGCTTGTCGCATCCACCAGGTCGAAGTATTCGGTCGTAAACAGTGCATCATTCAGGCAGGTTTTTGTGGCCGATCCGATCGCTTCGCCTGCCGCATGGCCTTGTTTAATTAATTGTTTGGCATGCAGCAAGGCCTGGTAAATAGCTGCAGCTTTCGCTTTTTCATCGCTGCTTAAGCGCCTGTTGCGCGAGCTTGCGGCCAACCCGTTCTCTTCGCGATAAGTGGCAATGATATTGAAATGAATGAAGGGAAATGTTGTTTTTACCAGGTGCCTGATCACCATGCATTGTTGAAGGTCCTTTTGCCCGAAAAAAACCTCGTCAGGCTCCACTGCCGTGAATAATTTACCAACGATGGTAATCACCCCGTCAAAGTGTCCGGGTCTTTTTTCGCCCTCGTATTCCGATGTGAGGGTGCTGTAATCAAACAGGCCGGCTACCACGTCATTTCCATACATTTCTTTTGCTGAAGGCAGAAACAGCACATCGCATCCGGCCGATGTGAGTAACTTTATGTCGTTCTCTATCGAAACAGGGTATTTTTCAAGGTCAGAAGCATTATTAAACTGGGTGGGGTTAACAAATATGCTGCATACGGTGTAGCATTCTTTATTTTTGCTTTCCTTTATCAGCGACAGGTGTCCTTCGTGTAAAGCACCCATGGTAGGAGCAAATCCTACCTTTTTGTTCTGCCCGGATATGTTTAAATGCTGTTGTAAATCAGCTATTGTTTTAAATATAAACATGTAGAATGTTAATTATGTGTAAGTTAGGTTTTATCACTAAATAATTAGCGGGGTATATTAGTTAATTTCCAGAAATTATATATATTTTTGTGGACTTTTTTAAGCACATCCATTATGGCAAAGAAGAAAATTTTGTTCATTTCATCAGAAATGAGTCCCTATTTAAAAGTGAGTACAGTTGCGGAGTTAGCCAGACGATTACCTCAGGCCATTCAGGAAAAAGACAACGAGATCAGGGTTTTAATGCCACGTTACGGCTGCATCAACGAAAGGCGTAACCGCCTGCATGAGGTGGTGAGGCTATCGGGTATTAATATTACGATCGATGATAACGACAACCCGTTAACCATAAAGGTAGCATCATTGCCTGAAGCGAAGATGCAGGTTTATTTCCTTGATAATGAGGATTATTTTCACCGGAAGTTTGTTTACACCGATGAGAATAATGCATTTTTCGGAGACAATGACGAACGCACCATCTTCTTTTGCAAAGGCGCCCTGGAAACGGTAAAAAAACTAGGCTGGCAGCCGGATATTATCCATTGCCAGGGCTGGATGACGGGATTGATTCCTCTTTATTTAAAGACGATCTACAAAGACGAACCGGTATTTAAGAATGCTAAAGTGGTATTCAGTGTATTCGAAAACCAGTTTGACGATAGCCTGGGAAAAGATTTTGCACGTAAAGCGAGCTTGAACACGATCGACAATAAACAAATGTCGTCATTGGATGCTTCGTGCACAGGCCTCTATAAATCAGGCATTACCCATGCCGATGCAGTGGTTAAATGCAGCACCGATATTGATCCGGAAGTGGCAAGTTTCATTAAAAAGCAAAAAGGAAAAGTTGTTCTTGATCATAAAGAAGAGGAAGGATACGTTGAAGATTACATCAAGCTTTACGATGATTTACTGGAAAGACAGAACTAAACACTTAAGTATGCTGCTTTTACTGAGCGGCATTCTTTTTATAATTTCGTGCAAAAAAGAAGAAGACAAAAACACCGTTGGTTCTGATGTGATCGGTAACCGCAGTGGATTTGATGTTCGTGTAGACACCTTTGATGTAATCGCTTACAGTGTAAAAGCCGACAGTGTTACTTCCACCAACCTGCTTCCTTATTACCTGCTGGGTAAAATGAACGACCCGGCTTTAGGAACCACAACAGCTAATATCATTACCCAGTTTTCGGTTCCCCTGAATGATTTTAGCTTTACCGGCACGATAGATTCAGTTGTGTTGCAACTGCGCTATGCAGGGGTAAAGGGTATTTACGGCTCCAACCTTATTGATCAAACCATTAAAGTGCACGAGTTAACGGAAGACCTCCCGGTTAATACCCCTTCCAGTAGCAGCAGTAACAAAGAGTTTTATTCCAACAGGAATTATACATTTAGCGCTACAGAACTGGGCAGCTTTACCGGCAAGTTTAATTTAACCGATAGTGTTAAAATAACTGTGGGAACAATTGTTTACCCGTACGCCCCACAGATCCGTATAAAGCTTACAGATGCGGCTTTTATAGCCCGCCTGCAGGCCGTAAACAAGATCAGCCAAACAGCATTTAAGCAGCAATTTAAAGGGTTGGTAATTAGTGCCGAACAACAAACGATGAATGCGGGTGATGGTGCGCTTGCTTCTCTTTTTCTTACGAATAAAGAAAGTATAGTGGCTGTATATACCCATAGGGTAGAAAACGGAAATACAGTGATCGAGAAATACGACCTTCCTGTTTACGGGGAAGCTCAATCCCGCACCAATCAGTATAAACATTCGGGCCAACCTGCGCTGCAGCCTGCAAATGGCGGAACACACCAGGTACAGAATTATTTGCAGGCCGCTGCCGGGATCAGGACACGTATATTGGTTCCCGGTCTGGCACAGCTTGCTGGCGATAAACCTATAGCTGTTAATGGTGCAAAGATCATTTTAACAACCGAACCCTCTGCAGCGTATGAAGCACCTGCAAGGCTGATCCCTTATGGAGCTGACGAGAACGGGTCTCCTGTTTCTATTCCTGATCATAATGAATATTTCGGAGGTGTTTACAATACCAATGGTACATATTCATTTAATGTAAACAGGTATGTACAGAGTATTCTTACCACTTATAACCAGCAAAAAAAGGATGTTAACTACGGTTTTAATATCATCATCTCTCCATACGAAGAGCTTGACCTGGCCAGGAGGGTGATATTGAACACCGATAACTCAAATCCTGCCGACCGTAAATTGAAATTTATTCTTACCTACACGGTTATAAAATAACATCGTGATACTTGTTCTAAAAAAAGATAGTGGTGCAGGAAAGCACGAACTAATTGAGTTTTTATTGCAGAATAAAATTGCTCATCATAGTGTTGATTCAAAAAACATTATTGTCATCACCAGGCAGGATGCTGTGGAAGGACTTGAACGGTTTGATGCCATTGAAGCGGCTTACCCGGTTCAAACCAGCTATAAGCTTGCGTCTAATAAATGGAAAACAAAAACTTCATTCCATGTAAAAGGAATTGAGGTGGGTGGCGATCTCTTTAATATGATGGCTGGTCCTTGTTCGGTTGAAAATGAAGACCAGATCTTTAAAACAGCCGAATTTCTTTCCAAACTTGGTGTGAAATTTTTACGTGGCGGAGCCTACAAACCCCGCACATCTCCATATAGCTTTCGCGGCCTTGGACAGGATGGCCTTAAACTGCTTCGTAAAGCGGCCGATGCTTATGGCATGCGGGTGGTAACAGAGGTGCTTGATCTCAGCCTGCTGGATGAAGTTTCGCAGTATGCAGATGTATTACAGGTAGGCAGCCGCAACATGCATAATTTTTATTTGTTGAACGAGCTGGGAAAGATCGACAAACCGGTTTTATTAAAAAGAGGATTCCAGGGTAAAGCAGTGGAATGGTTATTGGCTGCAGAGTATATATTAAGTGGCGGAAACGATCGGGTTGTTTTGTGCGAAAGGGGCATACGGAGTTTCGACCCGGCCTCCCGCAATGTGCTTGACATCGGTATTGTTCCGCTGATCAAAGAATTAAGCCATTTGCCTGTTATCGTTGATCCGAGCCATGGAACAGGTGCCGCATCGAGAGTAATGTCGGGTGCGCTTGCTGCTGCTGCTGCTGGAGCCGATGGGCTGATCATTGAAGTTCATCCTGAACCTTTGATGGCGCTAAGTGATAGCGAGCAGGCCATCTCTTTTCCGGCCTTTAATGAACTGCTCACCAAAACGCAACTGGTGCTGCATGCACTCGGAAAACATTTGGATACGGAAAGTAGCCCTTTGAAAACTGGAAGTTTATAGTAATTTTGAAATACTTATGTGTGGAATAGTAGCTTATATAGGCCATCGCGAGGCTTACCCGATTATCGTAAAAGGACTGAAACGTCTTGAATATCGCGGATATGACAGTGCAGGTGTTGCTCTTTTAACACCCGATAAAAAACTGAATATTTATAAAAAAAGTGGTAAGGTTTCCGAGCTTGAAAAAGAAGCGGAAGGAAAAGATACACATGCGCATACCGGTATGGGACACACCCGCTGGGCTACGCATGGTGCACCTAACGACCTGAACGCACACCCGCATTTATCTCAAAGCGGTGAGTTTGCAATTATCCATAATGGTATTATTGAAAACTATGGTGCGCTTAAAACAGCTTTGGTTGCCAGGGGGCACGATTTTAAAAGTGAAACCGATACCGAAGTACTGATCCATTTAATTGAAGAAGTATACAAAAATAATAAAGTAAGTTTTGAAGAAGCTGTTCGTATGGCTTTAACACAGGTTGTTGGTGCTTATGCAGTGGTTATTCTTTCTAAAACAGATCCTAATTATTTGATCGGGGCCCGTAAGGGAAGTCCTATGGTGGTGGGCATTGGCGAAAATGAACATTTTATTGCCAGCGATGCCACCCCCATTGTAGAATATACCCGTAACGTGGTTTACTTAAATGATGGTGAGATCGTAATTATTGACAACAATAAGCTTACGGTTAAAACCATTGATAACACCATAAAAACGCCTTATATCCATGAGCTGGAGATCAATCTGGAAAGCATAGAAAAAGGAGGCTTTGAGCATTTTATGCTGAAAGAAATTTATGAGCAGCCCCGTTCCATTTTAGATTCTTTCCGCGGGCGGGCGCATGTGAATGAAGCCGCCATAGGAATGGCAGGCATAGATAAATTTGAAGACAAGCTTAAAAACATCAAACGTATTATCATAGTTGGCTGCGGCACAAGCTGGCATGCCGGTTTAGTGGGTGAATACCTGTTTGAAGATTTTGCACGTATCCCTGTAGAAGTGGAATATGCATCGGAATTCCGCTACCGCAACCCGGTCCTCGATGAATCGGATTTTGTAATAGCCATTTCGCAAAGTGGTGAAACGGCCGATACACTGGCTGCACTTGAGCTGGCAAAAAGCAGGGGTGCAACCATATTCGGGGTGTGTAATGTGGTGGGTTCATCTATTCCGCGTATTACAGATGCAGGGGCATACACGCATGCCGGACCTGAAATAGGGGTGGCATCTACCAAAGCATTTACCGCGCAGGTAACCGCTTTAATTTTAATGGCTTTATCTGTTGCCCAGAAAAAAGGAACCATCAGTTCACAACGCTTGCGCGAGCTTTTGG
>JAZKGM010000152.1:0-3376 GCA_040385895.1 Bacteroidota bacterium | reverse complement strand
GGGTTAGGGAAGTACTTTTCAGGTACCAATATACAGATTTATGTATGGATTGGCCATAGCACAAAGTGGTATCTTTTAATATGCATAAATTCCTTTAATTTGCTGCGCAATCAAAATAACAATGGATCAGTCTACTACATCGATCAATTCAAATAAAGCTCCTGAGCCGGTAGGGTTATATCCTCATGCAAAAAGGGTTGGCAACCTGTTGTTCCTTTCGGGTGTGGGTCCCCGCGAACGCGGTACCAAAAAAATACCGGGGGTTGAACTGGATGAAAAAGGAGAGATCGTTTCGTACGATATTGCTGCGCAGTGCCACTCGGTTTTCAATAACATAAAAAACATACTGGAAGCCAGCGGAAGCAGCTGGAACAATATTGTTGATGTAACCGTTTTTCTCACCAACATGAAAGACGATTTTAAAACCTATAATGCGTTATGGGCGGAATATTTTGCAGAGAACCCGCCATGCCGCACTACGATCGAGATCAATTGTTTGCCCACCCCCATCGCCATAGAACTTAAAGTAATAGCCACCATTGAATAAGCTGTTTGTTACACTTGTTTTGGTTTTGATGCTGCTGGCTTCCTGCAGTAAGGATGAGCCTATATACACTGATCAGCCACGGGTTGCGCTTATTAAAAAAGATACACTAACCGAGCTCAGCATTTATCCGAACCCTTTTAAAAGCAACCTGCTGGTTTCTTTTAAGCTGTCGCAAAGTGGTACTGTCAGGTACTCCTTTGTTGATCTGATGGGGAGAAACCTGGTGAGCGGTGATTATATGGGAGTGAAGTATTCGAACGAAATCGAATTTAAGCTGGATACTTTAGCAGGCGGGGTTTATTTTTTGCGGCTGGAGGCCTTTGATCAATCTTACATCAAGAAGATTGTTAAACAAAACTGATAAGTATGAAATTACACACGATTGATACGGGCTTGTTTAAACTGGATGGAGGGGCGATGTTTGGTGTGGTTCCCAAAACACTATGGAACAAGCTGAACCCGGCTGATGAAAATAACATGATCAGCCTGGCCATGCGTTGTTTACTGATAGAGGATGGCAACCAACTTATCCTGATCGATAACGGAATAGGAAACAAACAGGACGAAAAATTCTTTTCGCATTATTACCTGCATGGCAACGATTCGCTGGAAGGCTCTTTAAATAAGCTGGGTTTTACTTCTTCTGATGTAACCGATATGCTGCTCACGCATCTTCACTTTGACCATTGTGGGGGAAGCATTAAGCGGAATGCCGAAAACACCGGCTTTGAAACCGCATTTAAAAATGCAAATTACTGGATAGGCGAAGAACAGTGGGCCGAAGCGAACAAGCCGAATGCACGGGAAAAAGCGTCCTTTTTAACCGATAATATTTTACCGATCCAACAAAGCGGCCAGCTTAATTTTATTAATGAAGCCACGGTGATCAATCATAATATCTCATTCAAATATTCTTACGGGCATACCAATGGCATGGTTCATCCCATTATAAAATATAAAGGCTATTCGGTGGTTTATCTTGCAGATATGATCCCCACGCAGGCGCATATCCCTGTGCCTTATGTGATGGGTTACGATGTACGACCGCTTGATATGATGAACGAGAGATCGGCCATGCTTAAGGAGGCTGCCGATAACGGGTATATCCTGTTCTTTGAACATGATCCCTTTAATGCCGCCTGCACGGTGATGCATACCGAAAAGGGGATCAGGAAGCAGGACAGTGTTGTGATTGCCGAATTGTAAACGCTGTTAACAAACCGCGTTCGGGTTCGGGTAATTGTCGCTCTGGTCTTCCAGGGTATTATCGAGGCATACAAAATCTTTTTCTACCAATAAAAACAGCTGTTTATCAGCACCAATGGTAAAGTTGTTCTGGAAGCCCACCTCATCTGTTGAGGTCCAGCGATCGGCAACGGCAGGTGGTACCTGCACCGTGATCTTAGTGCCTTCTATTTTCGCTCCTAGCTCAGTCATTGCAGGGTCTTTAGCCAATACATAGGTTAACTTTCCCGTTACAAATTCAGTGCTTTCTTTCAGGTAATGGTCTTTTTCAAAACGGTCTACTTCCGTTTTGGTGAGGCGAATCCTGATGCTGTTTCCTTTAATCCGTAATTTCATGCTCAATAACTGTTAAGCGTTTTGTAATGATCTTCGTTTAGTGTTTCCCCAATTCATAATGCCCGTTGTTGGGGTGGTTTGTACCACAGGCGCAGGTCTCAAATTTATTACTTTCCACCCAAAGCAGGTGAGGTTTTGATCTTTTATACCAGCTTTTAACGGCTTTCTTAAATTTTACCCGGTGCCGGTGATCTGCCCGCAGGTATTCCCAGTAGGCGCAAAAGTGGCAAGTGTTTTTTGTATTGTCGATGCCCATTAAGGGTAAGGTGGGAATGCCATGAACGATCTCCTGTAAAGCCGAATAGGCAATATCTGCAACGGTATAGTTAAACCCGAACACGGATACCCCGGCAGGGGTTATGGTTGAATCACCCAGCTTATCAATAAGCAAAGGGATGGCTTCCTGTTTCAGCATCACCACGTTCCAGAAGGTTTGCGTAGCACAGCCCGATTCAATGCCACCTGCACATAAATAAGGCATATCGATCACATATTTTAGGCTGTCGACCTGTTGTTTTGCATACTGCTGGCAAAAGCCATAAACAGGTAAAAGCAAGACCAGCAAAATCGCATTAAACCGTTTCATTTTGTTTTGCCTGCTTGTCGTTCTTTAAATAATTACACGCCATGCGGATGTGCATAAACGTAGTTGAATCACTTACGTGCTGTTTGATCCGGGTGTATGAATCGATCCCTGCTTTTTCAACGGCCAACCGCACTTCGTCAAGAATCTGTTTGGTGATGAAATCAAACACGTTCACTTCACCGCTTGCCACAAATTCGGATAAATGCCCTTCTATGGTTCCCACCGCAAAACCACGTTGTTTTGCAATGTCTTCCGCGCTCATTCCCTGCCTGTAAAAAGCCAGGGTTTGCAGTTTGGTGCTTCCTTTCTCTGTTTTTGCAGCAGCAGCTTTGGGTTGCTCCTGTCTTTCTATTAAAGGTACATCGAACGTAAATTCACCAAAGGTAATGCGTTGCACCTCGTTCAGCTTTTTCCATAACAGCGTTTCCAGTTCATCGGTGGCACGGGCCAGCTGCTTTACTTTTGTCTTCCCTTTAAAAAATGCCTGTATCCCGTTCACCGGGCTGATCAGCTCTTCATGAATGGTTTTGCTGAAATACGCTTTGGCCTTGGTGACCCGCTCATTCAAAACCAGCCCGTCAACCTGGGGCAGTTTTAAGATCTGGTCGAGCTGCGTGGTAAACTTATCGGCAATGTTTTGCTGGGCCTTTGCACGCACCATT
>JAZKGM010000151.1:15559-25704 GCA_040385895.1 Bacteroidota bacterium | reverse complement strand
TATCAGCAGATCTCTACCAATCGTCTTCATCAACAATGATAGGATCTTTCATGCATTTGGTAAAGTCAGCGATCAATCTTTTGATATCCGTATCTGCATCGCGCAGCAACTGATCGTAAGCTTTTACATTTTTAGTTGAGGTGTAATAAAACTCAAAATAGTTACGGGCCGGATCCCCTTTATTGGGTTTAACTCCTTGATGCACCAGGTTTGTGATCTGGTACCTGTAGCGGCCTTCTTTGATCATCACCGTCATGTTAAACTGGTAACGGCCCACATCCCTTTTCGTGTATTTACTGTTATACCTGTACGCAGTGATCACACCGTTTATCACCAGTTTCTGGTTCTTTTTATCCAGTTCAAAAAGGCCTTTCTCGTTTTTGGCAAAGCGAACCTGCGCCCAACGCTTAGCCCTTGTGTACAGCGAGTCTGATCCGCTTTCTTCCTGTTCAACAACACCCAAATAGGTAATCAGGTTAGTTACCGAATCAATATGCAAAACAATACGCTCATAGGGTTTTGCAGGTATAGCCTCGCTACCTTCAGCAGGTTCTATCGGATTGCCGTTCTCGTCATACTGCTGTTCTTGCTTGGTGCTGTCAGGAGTATCGTATCCATAACCTCCGCTGTTTTGTTCAGGGTCTTGTATCTGTGTAAACCCAACCACACTAAATAAACTGAAGGCCAGTACTAATGTTAACTTTTTCATTCTCGTAAATAACTCTCTCTTATCTTTTATTCCGCCCAAAAATAGTCAATCATTTTGTTTTTCAAACCTGATTGTAAACGATATTTTTGCCCGTTGTTTATTTAATTAAACGCAGTTATTTTTTAATTCATATTTGCCCCGATAAAAATTTAATGCAACAACACGTTTTTTCGATTGCCGCAACCTGTAAGCTTCTTGGAATAAAACACGTGGTGATGAGCCCGGGTTCGCGCTCGGCCCCATTGGTGTTTGCTTTTGCAGGTAACGGAAATTTTATTGTTCACCCGGTACCCGATGAACGAAGCGCAGCTTATGTAGCATTAGGAATTGCCCAACAAACCCAGGTACCGGTGGTGCTTTTCTGCACATCGGGGACTGCTGCTGCCAATTACCTGCCTGCAGTGGCAGAGGCATTTTACCAGCGTATCCCTCTTGTTGTGCTCACTGCCGACAGGCCCCCGGAACTCCTTAACCAGCAAGACGGGCAAATGATCAACCAGCAGCATTTGTTTGGCAACCATGTGCGTGCTTTTTACCAGCTAAACGAAACAGGTATAAACAAAACAGCAAAGACGATAGCAGAGGCCATTATCAAAGCCAATTCGGCTGTTAAAGGCCCGGTTCACATTAATCTTCCATTCGTGGAACCTTTATATCCCGCTAAAATTGACGGGAAGGTTTTTGCAAAAACGGAATCAGCCATTCGCTTATGGCTTGATAATAAACTAAATAGCAAAGCCTTTGCTTCACCTCAAAATGCATTATCGGCCCTTCGAGCGGCATGGGCTGCCAGTCCGAATAAGCTGATCCTGATCGGGCAAAGTATAATGAATGAGAAATGGATCACCCCATTGCTCAAGCTTTCGCAGCAAAACAACGTGGTTATTCTTGCAGACGTAGTAAGCAACCAGCAACAGTTTACCACAGCACCTTATTTTGATAAACTGATCTCTGCTGCCGATCCGGAAACCTTGCAACAACTCCAACCCGACCTGTTGGTCTCGTTTGGCGGGCCATTGTTGTCCAAAAGCCTTAAAAACTGGCTGACCAAACAAAAGCCAACGCATCACTTCCGCATCCAGCCAGAACCTGAACCGATTAATACATATGGTAATTTAACGGGGCTTATTCATGCTAAACCGGAACAGGTATTGAATGACCTTGCCGAAACAGGACCAGGTGAAAAACAAGGTACTGATTATACATCAACCTGGAAAAATGCGAACGATAAACTTGGGTTACACATCAGCAGCTTCATCAATAAAAAGGTGTGGAGCGAAATGCATGCAACAGAAATTGTGCTCCGGCATTTACCACAAGGATGTAACCTGCAACTGGCAAACAGCAGCGTTGTTCGTTACGTAAGTCTTTTAGGGGTAAAGGACCATAGCATCATCGTTAACAGCAACCGGGGTACAAGTGGGATTGACGGCTGCACAAGCACGGCTGTTGGTGCTGCAAAGGTTAACCTGCGGCCTACGGTTTTGCTTACGGGCGACCTTGCCTTTTTATACGATAAAAACGGCTTATGGCTGAATGATATTCCTGCAAACCTTCGCATCATTGTATTTAACAATAATGGTGGCGGCATTTTTACATTGATAGACGGACCTTCTAAATACAAAGCTTACCGCAACTATTTCACCACGCCAACACCCCAGCAAATAAAATTAACGGCACAGCAAAGTGGCTTGGATTATTATTTTTGCGCCACACTAAGCGGGTTGAAAAAAACGATCGGTCAATTCCTCGATCCCGGAACAAACAAAGCGGCAATACTCGAATTGAAATTTGATATGAATGAAAACGCAAAAATATTTCAGCAATTTAAACGCATAAAATTATAATTAATTCAACAGATAAATGGAAAGCAAACATCCCTGGAAAACGATTAAGGAATATGAAGAGATCAAATACTCTTTTTTTGATGGCATAGCCAAAATAAGCATCAACAGGCCCGAGAAACATAACGCTTTTACCCCTTTAACGGTAAAGGAAATGAGCGAAGCCATGGAACTGGCAAGGCAGGATGAAGATGTGTATTGTATTATTTTAACCGGTGAAGGCGGACAGGCATTTTGCAGTGGTGGCGACCAGAGTGTGCGGGGCCATGGAGGATATGTAGGTAAAGATGGTGTGCCCCGTTTAAATGTACTTGACTTCCAGATGCAGATCCGCAGAATACCTAAGCCTGTTGTGGCCATGGTGGCCGGTTATGCCATTGGCGGAGGGCACGTATTGCACGTGATCTGCGACTTAAGCATAGCGGCCGAGAATGCAAAGTTCGGGCAAACAGGGCCAAAGGTAGGAAGCTTTGATGGTGGATTTGGCGCAGGTTATCTTGCCCGCGTTGTAGGCCAGAAAAAAGCACGCGAGATCTGGTTCTTATGCGAACAATACAATGCACAGGAAGCATTGGATATGGGGCTTGTAAACAAAGTTGTTCCTTTAGAAATGCTGGAGGATACCACGATTGAATGGTGCCGTAAAATGATGGATAAAAGCCCCATTGCACTGCGTATGTTAAAAAGCGCTTTTAATGCTGAGCTGGACGGCCAGGCAGGTATACAGGAACTTGCAGGCAACAGCACATTGCTTTATTACTTAAGCGATGAAGCCAAAGAAGGTAAGAACTCATTCCTTGAAAAACGCAAACCCGACTTTAAGAAATTTCCGAAGTTCCCATAGGTCTTTACATCCATTTCTTTTAAAACACATTCATAAAAAAAGCTGCACATTTACTGTGCAGCTTTTTGTTCTTTATTTACGTCCATGAACCACCTGGCCTCCATGTTTGCAAGGCGATGGTGGGCGGCTGTTCATTTTCCTTTAAAATCAGCCGGGCGTTTTGTAATAAATGCCTGGGTGCCTTCTTTAAAATCTTCCGAACCGAAGAAGTTCCCAAATTCATTGATTTCTACATTGTTGCCATCCAGTTTCTTTTCGTAATGTGCATTTACGCAGCGGATCACAGAAGCAATGGCTAACGGAGATTTGGTTTTTACTTTTGCCAGGATCTCTTCGCATTTTGCGATCAGCTGGTCTTGCGGAACCACGTGGTTCACCAATCCCATCCTGTATGCGTCCTGCGCATTGATGATATCAGCGGTCATTAAGAATTCCAACGCTCGTCCTTTACCAATTAATTGCGCAAGGCGTTGTGTGCCTGCATAACCTGGGGTGATACCAAGGTTAACCTCCGGCTGACCGAACTTGGCATTCTCGGCAGCGATCCTGATATGACAGGCCATGGCCAGCTCGTTGCCCCCGCCTAAAGCAAAGCCGTTTACAGCAGCGATCACCGGTTTAGGGCATTTTTCTATGGCGTTTAAAACAGCATGGCCTTCAGCACTCATGCGTGTTCCTTCTTCTACATTAAAGTTTGCAAACTCAGAAATATCAGCACCAGCGGCAAATGCTTTAGGTCCTGCACCAGTAAGAATTACTCCTTTAACTTCATCGTTTTCATAAATAGCTAAAACAGCATCTTTAATGTCTTTCAGGGTTTGGATGTTCAATGCATTAAGCTTGGCTTCCCTGTTTATGGTTACATAAAGAATACCATTTTCAATTCTTGTAGTGATGTTTTGACTCATAACGTTTGTAGTCATCTTAAACTTTCTTTTTTATGTTTTAAGGTGAGTATATTAATTGTTTTAACTGCTAAAAACAGCAACAACTTTAAGCGAATTAACGATTAAATGCCGCATTTAGTTATACACAAAAGTGTAGGCTGAAAAGGAGAAAGAAAAAATTTGCAGCAGGCTTGAAATAAGCTATTTAATTAAGTCTTTTTAACTTTATGGGATCGGATTTAAGCTCCTTTTTGAAATAGTTAACAAATGCTTTATCATCCATTTTGTATGCATAAACAGAATCTTTCGATTCGTTTAAACCGATAAATTCACGGCCAAAGTATTTATGTAAGCTGGTTTTACGGGTTTCATCTATCGAAGGGTAAATAGAAAGTGTTTTTTTATCGCCTTCATACACCATGCAGTTCCAGTATTTTTTATAGTCTTTGTCCCTGGCAGAAACCACGTAATACTTTCCTTCAACCAATGTAAGTACCTGGTTCTTATCCAGTGTTTTCTGCGTGCGTTTTCCAGCCGTATCGATCACCGAAATGGTGTTTTCTGTGATCACATAAAGTATGGTATCACCCTCTTTAATTCCCGAAGTGGCGGATTTGAATTTTGCAGGGATCACAAAATAATAGGTTCCACGCATGGTTGCTGGAAATGCATTTTGGACCTTGCCGGGATACCGGTCGAATTTTCCCATCTGGCAGGCGGCAAGGGAGATCAGGATAAACAGGCTTACGATATATTTCATGCTCTTACTTTTTTATGGTGTCCAACGCTTTTTGCAAGCGTTGCAGTACAACTTCTTTGCCAAATAATACACCCATCTCAAAAATAGGCGGACCACCTGCTGCGCCACTCAGGCAAACACGCAATAATTGCATAAAATCTTTATTGCTCACCCCGTTCTTGGTTAATGCATCATTATACGCTGCTTCAAAACCAAAGGCAGTAAACTGGTCGATCGGCCTGATGAGCTGGATGATATCCTGTAATACCAATGGCGACCTGTCGTTCCATTTTTTTTCAATTACCCCTTCATCATAACCGGCCGGCTCAACAAAAAAGTAGCTTCCCATTTCCCAAAGCTCTTTTATAAAACTGATCTTCTCTTTCATCAACCCGCACACCTGGGTAATGTATTCATCAGAAAAGCCGCTTATTCCGCGCGCTTCCACCTCCTTTTTCAACGCTGCTGCCAGCACCGCATTATCTGTATGCCTCACGTATTGCTGGTTGAACCATTTCGCTTTGTTCTGGTCGAACTTGGCACCTGATTTACTCACACGCTCTAACGAAAAAGCATCGATCAGCTCTTGCTTGCTGAAAATTTCCTGTGTTGAACCCGGGTTCCACCCTAAAAATGCCAGCAGGTTTAAAACCGCTTCGGGCAGGTAGCCGCTTTCGCGGTAGCCGGTAAATGATTCCATGTTTCCATCCTTATCGGGAAACGCCCCGCTTAATGGAAATACCGGGAAGCCCAAACGATCCCCGTCACGTTTGCTTAATTTTCCGTTTCCATCCGGCTTAAGCAATAAAGGCAAGTGGGCAAATTTTGGCATCACATCTTCCCAGCCTAAATAACGGTATAATAGAACGTGGAGGGGGGCTGACGGTAACCATTCTTCTCCACGGATCACATGGCTGATGTTCATTAAGTAATCATCCACCACATTGGCCAAATGGTAGGTTGGCATTCCATCGCTCTTAAACAATACTTTATCATCCATCTGCGCGGTGTTGATGTTCACCCAGCCACGGATCTCGTCATGAAACTTTACATCCTCTTTTTTAGGGAGTTTAATGCGCACCACATAATTATCTCCGTTATCCAGCCTGCGTTTTACTTCGTCTTCCGGCAGGGTTAATGAATTTTTCATGGCCATGCGGGTAATGGCATCGTACTTACTGTCTACATTCGATGCTTTAAGGCGTTCGCGCATGGCATCCAGTTCTTCGGAGGTATCGAAAGCATAATAGGCAAGGCCTGCATCGATCAGCTGCATAACATATTGCCTGTACATGGGCTTGCGCTCGCTTTGGCGGTAGGGTGCATGCGGACCATCACCAAAACCAACCCCTTCATCGGCAGTGATCCCAACCCATTTCAATGATTCAATGATATAGTCTTCGGCTCCCGGCACATAGCGGGTCTGGTCGGTGTCTTCTATCCTGATGAGGAAATCGCCACCATGTTTTTTGGCAAATAAATAATTATACAGGGCTGTGCGGACACCGCCAATATGCAAAGCCCCGGTAGGGCTTGGCGCAAATCGAACTCTGACTCTTCTATCCATAATTGAGGCGGCAAAGATAAAAATATTAGTGAGATTGGGAATTTGTATTCAGGGACCCGGCCTGTCAGGGATGGAGGGTTTCACTATCCGCAAAACTATAATACCCGCCTTCGCCAATAATAATATGGTCGGCAACAGGAACATCCAGGATTTTACCGGCCTGAACCAGCTTACGCGTGAGGTGATGATCACCCGTGCTTGGTTTTAAACTGCCCGAAGGGTGATTATGCGATAATACAATGGATGAAGCCAGCAGCTCTATGGCGTGTTTAAAGATGATCTTGGGATCGGCAACCGTACCAGCAACGCCACCTTCGCTGATGCGTTTTACTTCAAGCACGCGTTGGCTCCGGCTAAGATAAGCCACCCAGAACTCTTCATGTTTAAGGTCGCTCATCCTGGGTTCAAAATACAAATAGGCCGAGTTGCTGGAGCGGATATACACATGTTCTTCTTTCGCCTCTTCCAGCTTTCTTCTCCTGCCCAGTTCGAGTGCCGCTGCAATGGTAATGGCTTTGGCCTGGCCGATTCCTTTTATTTTCTGGAGGTCTTTAATATTAAGCCTGCCAAGTGCAGTAAGGTTATTGCTGGTTAAGTGTAAGATCCGTTTGCTCAGGTCAACGGCACTTTCGTCTTTTGTTCCGGTTGTGATCAATATGGCCACTAGTTCTGCATCGCTTAACGCGTTGATCCCTTTCAGCAGCATTTTTTCGCGTGGACGATCATCTTCGGCCCATTTATTAATGGGTGAGTATTTGGCTGTTTCTTCGCTCATAGTCTCGCTAAATTAACAAATTAGCCGAAGAACTTAAAAATTATGTGCCTGCTATTTTGCCAGTATGCTTTTTATCGTGTTCAGCTTGCGCTGGGTTTCGTTCCACTCTTTTTCGGGCTGGCTTGCTGCAGTAATTCCGGCACCTGCATACAATAGCGCATGGCCTGCATATAGTTCGGCACAGCGCAGGTTTACGTATGTATTAATATTGCCGTTCTCAAACTGAACACCGGTAAAACCGCTATAAAACCTGCGCTCTGTTTTTTCGTGTTCTGCAATAAACAAGCTTGCCTCGAACTGGGGCAACCCGCACACTGCCGGGGTCGGGTTCAGCTCATTTAAGAGCTTATGGAACTTTCCCTCTAAAAATTCGGGGCTGGCCTTTACTTTAAACCTGCTCGACAGGTGTTTTATATTCCCTGCGATTAATGTTTCCACATCGGTTTGGTTTACATTTTTAAACCCATGGTTCTTAAATACATTATCGATAAAAAAGCTGATCATGCCCTGCTCGTCATATTCCTTATCCGTCCAGTTATCTGCTTCATCAACAGGTAAGGTGCCTGCCAATGCAATGGTTTCAATGGTATTTCCATTTACGGCAACCAGGCGTTCGGGAGAAGCGCCAAACCAGGTTCCGGCATCCCTGGTGCTGAAAAAATAAACACATGCGGCCGGGTATTTTTCGCAAGCCGTTGTAAATAATGCTGCTGCATTAATATCTCCGTTAAACTGCAAAGGTTCGCAGCGTGCGGCTACTACTTTATCAAACTTATCTTTTTCAATGGCTTCAACAATCTTATTGACATAGCTGGTATAGAAGGCTTCATCAGCAAAAAAATTCGCATCTCCCGCTCCTTTATGCCAGGCTTTGGTTGACGATGATGAAGATGAAGGGAGTTCGCCAAAAACACATTCATCGTTTTTGAAAACAGCATCGCTTACCAGGGTGTAGGCCTTGTTGCCTGCACTGTAGGGTGAGCATAAAAAAACCGGCCTGTCGTGCGGCTGGTATTGCACCCTGCGCATGGCAGGATGAGCCATTGCATAAAAAAATAAGGTGTCGCCCGTTTCGGGTAAACGAATGGCCGCAAAGTTGCACCCTAACTCCAGTGCCTTGTCAAATCTTTGGTGCAATAAATCCGCGTTCATCATTTTTTGTTTCAATAACAGCCATTGTTAAGCGGCTTATACAATTGAGCTTACCTTTTTCGTCTGTAATTTTTATTTCCCAAACATGCGTGGTTTTACCAACGTGGATGGGCCTTGCGGTGCCATACACAAAACCATTTCCTTCGTGGGCCGAGCGCACATGGTTGGCGTTTATATCTAAACCCACGGCCACATATCTGCTGCGGTCAACAGCAAGGTTGGCAGCTACACTTCCCGCGGTTTCGGCAAGCACGCAATAGGCACCTCCGTTAACAATGCGCAAGGGCTGAACGGTGCGGTGATCGATCGGCATGCGTGCCACAAGGTAATCGTCTCCCACCTCGATAAACTCTATCCCGATAAACTCGGCCATTGTATTTTCATTACGCTTATTGATGCCTTCGAGCGTAACTTTTTCCATGTTTAAAAATGCCATGTGCTTCCTGAACTATAGCCGCAAATAAACAATTAAACTGCTAAGTATTTTATGATTTTGTTGTACAATTCTTCCTGCTTGAAAGGCTTGGTAACAAAGTCGTTCATGCCCGCTTTAAGCACTTTAACACGGGTTTCTTCAAAGGCATCGGCAGTAAGTGCTATAATGGGAACAGCAGGGTTAAGCACCAGCTTATTGTCGCCCCTGATCTGCCTGGTGGCTTCGTAACCGCTCATTTCCGGCATTTGTAAATCCATGAGCACCACGTCAAATTTTTCTGAAGTAAGGTACTTTAAGGCTTCAACGCCTGTTTCGGCAATGCTCACCTCCGCATTCCATTTTAATAAGATCTGCTGGGCAACCAGCTGGTTCATGGTATTGTCTTCCACCAATAAAACCTTATAGCCTTTTAGAGAATTGATAAACCGGTTTGTGTTATTGCCGGTGGCTTTGGGTTGCAGGTTTTTTGCTTCGGTGTAAGCAATTTCAAAATAAAAGGTTGAACCTCTTTTTAAAGTGCTCTTCAGGCCAAGGTAGCCATTCTGCAGTTCCACCAGGTTTTTGGTAATGGCCAGGCCCAGCCCGGTGCCGCCAAATTTTCTTGAAGTATCTGTATAGGCCTGTGTAAAGCTTTCAAAAATGGTATTGATCTTATCATCAGAAATACCAATACCGGTATCGCTTACGCCAAAAAACAGCAGGTACCTGTCGTTAACCTGTTGCTTCACTTTTACTTCAATGGTTACGGTGCCTTCGCTGGTAAATTTTATGGCATTGCCCACCAGGTTGAACAGGATCTGGTTGAGCCGGTAAGGGTCGCCCATGATCATTTTAGGAACATTTTCACCAATATTTACAATCAGCTCAAGGTCTTTTTCCTCGGCCTGGTACCGGAATGCCTTACTGATCTCTTCCAGGTTTTCGTGAAGGCCAAAGGGAATGTTCTCTATGACTATTTTTCCTGCTTCTATTTTGCTGAAGTCGAGGATATCGTTAATGATCACCAGCAGGTTATCGGCCGAGTATTTAATGGAATTCAGATAATCGCGTTGCGTGTCATCGGTTATGCGGTCGAGCAGCAGGTCGGTTATGCCAATAATTGCATTCATCGGGGTGCGGATCTCGTGGCTCATGTTCGACAGGAAGTCTGATTTAACCTGCGCTGCTTTTAAGGCTTCGTTGCGGGCTTTGG
>JAZKGM010000151.1:0-15549 GCA_040385895.1 Bacteroidota bacterium | reverse complement strand
TTCCACCCGTTTTTTTTCTGTTACATCCTGTGCAAAAATGGCTACTCCTGTAACCTCGTTATTTTCATTCTTTACCGGGTTATAGGAAATTTCAAAAAAATACCGGTTCGATTCGTTTATGCCATAATGCTCTTCACGCACAAAGTGTTCCCCGTTAAACGCACGCTTAATGCTTTCCCTTTCCACCTCACGGTCTATATCACCCAAAACAAGGTCCCTCAGGCTGTCTCCAACCTTCACATCCATTCCGTAGATCTTTTTTATACTGTCTTTATACGCTTTATTAAAAGCCGTAAGCTTCAGCCCTTTATCAACCGAAAGTACCGATGAGTTGGTGCTTTCGAGAATGGCTTCCAGCTGCGAAACGTATAGTTTTGACTGCTGTTCTGCCAGGGCCTTTTCTTTTTCGATCTGCCGTATTTTAACAGAGGTATGAACGATGCGTTCGATCTCGTCAGGGTTAATGTCTGACTTGTTCATGTAATCAAGCGCCCCGGCCTTCAGCATTTCAATGGCTATGGTCTCATCTCCGTGCGAGGTCATAATGGCTACGCCTGTAGTGGCATCTATCTTTTTTATGGCCCTGAGTAACTCAAGCCCATCGGTTCCGGGGATGCGGTAGTCCAAAAAGATACAATCGAATGAGGCGTTCTTTAATGAGGCAATGGCATCAACGCCTGTTGTTGTTTCGTGCAGGTAATGATTAAGGTTGGAATTGCCCAGGCTTCTTTTAAAGATCTTCCTGTCCAGCTCATCATCGTCAATTAAAAGAATGTGGTATGTTTTATCGGGGTTGATTTCCATAGATCAGTTGCTTTCGGGGTACGAACAAACCTGCCAGAAATTATTAAGCGCAGCAATGGACTTGATGAACTTTTCGTTGTCCATTGATTTAACGATATATCCGGCCACGTGATGTTTGTATGCATCCGCTTTGTCTTTTTCCTGGAAAGAGGTGCTCATTACAATAACCTGGATGTTTTTTAATGCTTTGTCTTTTCTTATCTCGGCCAGGAACTCGATGCCGCCCATCCGGGGCATATTAAGGTCTAACAGGATAACACGGGGCGAAGGGATCTTATCCTGGCGCAAAAGATCAAGGGCTGATTCTCCGTTAGGGGCCATGTAAACAGGGTTCTTCATCTTGTTTTTAGCAAAGGCGCGTTTAATATTCCGCACATCAACTTCATCGTCTTCAACTAAAAGTATGTTCACCATTTTGTTATCCATCGCTCTTAAGGTTTTACACAAGTTTAACCGATGTTCCACGTAAAAGAAAATTTACTTCCTTTTCCGGGTTCTGATTCCAGAACAATGGCTTCGTTTTTTTCTTCCAGTATCTTTTTAACAATGGCCAACCCGATGCCTGTGCTTTCATACTCATCGCGCGATTCAAGTGTCTGGAACATCTTGAATATTTTATTATGGTACTGGCTTTCTATGCCCGGTCCGTTATCGGCCACAGAAAAAATAAGTTTATTATTATGCCTTTCGCAACCGATCCGGATGTGAGGATGGGGGTTATTGTTGTATTTAACCGCGTTGCTTAATAAGTTGCCAAGCACCTGCTCCAGCGAAATAACATCGGCCTGGATATTGAGGTCCACAAGATCTGTGCTTATTGTTGTTGTTGGCGGGATCTGCAACAGCTCGATGGTTTCTTTTACGAAGCGGCCAACATTAATTTCATCTACTTTCACCGCCTTACGCCCTGCCCGCGAATATTGAAGCAGGCCGTTAATAAACTGTTCCATCCTGAAAACACGGTTCTTTAGCAGGTCAAAATTATTCCGCCCTTCATCGGTCAGAAATTTCTCCTGGTCTTCCCTGATCCAATCAGCAAGGTGAGCAATGCCGCGCAGCGGGGCTTTTAAGTCGTGAGAAACCACGTATGCAAACTCATCCAGCTCTTTGTTTGTGCGTTCCAGGTTTTTGGTATACTCGTGCAGTTGCTGCTGGGCCAGCCGTAAATCGGTAATATCCCTTGCCACGGCCTGTATTCCTTTAAAAACCCTGTCCGCATAGATCATCTGCACATTCTGGCCGATCCATTTCACCTGGCCGTATTTTGTTTTTATGGGAAATTCAAAATAGGTAAGCTCAATGTTGTTGCGAACCTGGTTGTTGTAAAATACCCCTGCCCTGGCTTTATAATCATCGCGTATCAGGTCAACGTATTTCATGCCCATAATTTCTTCTATCTCATAGCCTGTTATGGCAACAGCTACTTCGTTGGCATAGGTAAATTTGCCGGTGGCATCGGTGTTGTAAAAAATATCATGTGCCGATTCGATCAGCAGCCGGAAACGTTCTTCACTTTGCCTGAGCAATTGCTCATGGTTCTTTTTATAGTCAATATCAATAATTGAACCGACCATACGAACCGGTTTTCCTGTGCCATCCCTGTGTACCTGGCCTGTTGCTAAAAACCACTTATACCCGTTGTTCTTGGTTTTAAACCGGTACTCGATATTAAACGGTTTATTGTTCTTAAAATGTTCATCGAGCAGGGCCAGCGTTAATTCCCGATCTTGCGGATGGATAATGGAACGGAAGGTTTCAACCGATGCGGGGATCTCATTATTTTCATACCCGATCAGCTCATAAAAACGGGGCGACCACCACTGGTCGTATACAGACATATCGAACCAATCCCATAAACCTGCAGCCGTTCCCTGTGCAGCCAGCTCATAACGAAGGTCACTTTCCTTAAGGTCTTCTTCTGCTTTTTTACGTTGGGTGATATCTGTTACAATACCTTCATAATACTCAACCTCCCCGTTTTCTTTTCTCTTGATAAAGGTTTGTTCCTCAACCCATATTTCGCTGTTATCCTTTTGCTTCAACCGGTATTCTACCTTCAGCTTATCGGCCCCGCTTTTAACGGCAGCATCTGTTTTTGCATTCACATCCGAAAGGTCCTGCATGGAAATAAGATCGGCATATTTAACTCTACCGTTGGTGAGGTCCAAAGAATGATAACCAAGCAAGTGCCCGACATTAGCCGATACATACTGAACGGTCCAGTCGGCATCGGGCCTCCACTTAAACAGCACTGAAGGGCTGTTTGCAATAATGGCCGCAGCGGTGTGCTGCTGCTCTTCGAGGTTCCTTTTTTCGCTTATATCCTGTGCCACTCCAATATGGCCGGTGGTTTTTCCATCGCTGTCTTTAAGTGCAGTGATAGATAGCATAACGTTTAAGCGCCTGCCTGTTTTTGTAATGTAGATCCACTCACTGTTGTTGCTCAGGCCAATTTTGTTCTTGTAGGTAAATGTTAATACGCCCTTTTTGATGCCGGCATGGTATTTTTCGTTCAACTCCCGGGTGCGTTCTTCCATTTCCGCATCATCATGAAAAACCTCCGGGCTTAACCGGCCTATCAGTTCTTCCGGCTCATACTCCAGCAGGTTTGCTGCCGCACGGTTAAACTCCGTAATAATGCCGTTGTTGTCTATCGCTATAATGGCATAGTTGGTTCCGTCAAGCAGCCTGCGCTGAAAAGCTTTGGTTTCGTCCAGCTCGTTGCTCATCTTTAATGCTTCCGTAAAGTTCTCTTTCAGCATGGTTTGAGACTGAAGCAGGTAACTGATGGTTTGTACACTGATAAAGCTGAAACAAAGAAGGATGATGGCCCGGCCGGCAATAAAATTAACCGGGCTATGCTGTATGAGGCTACAGGTTATGCCCGATACAATGCATAACACAATAAAAATGAACTGGATCTTTTTATTATTGATCAGGTAAATGGATTGAAAGATGCAAATGATGGAAAACAACCAGGTTGGAGAATCATTGCCAACCCACGAACTGAACAGGACTGGTAAAAAAATGGATGCCGTCAGCAGGAACAGATCAGAGCTGACCACTTTTTCTTTTACATTCTTCCCTGCAAAGTAAGCAAGCATAACACTCAGCAAACCCTGCAATGCAGACATGGTATAGTTGTCGGCAAACCAAAGGTTAACCAGTGCAAAAAGAATCAGGAACAGCAACAGGTATTTCCGCTGCTGTTCATATATCATCGCTTTTGTTATCAGAAGTTCAAACATATTGACGTGGTTAATATAGCATTAAATAATATTCCAATAATTGAATTAAAAGTTTTTGTTTTGTTGTACAAATGACCAAAAAACAAATTTTGATTGTGAGGCATGGTGAAACTGATTTTAACCGCAGGAACATTGTTCAGGGAAGTGGGGTTGATACCGCGTTAAATGAATTGGGTGTACAACAGGCTTTGTTATTTTATAAAAAATACGCTTCCCATCCTTTCGGTGCGGTTTATACTTCGGCATTAAAACGGTCGCAGCAAAGTGTAAAGGGCTTTATTGATGCGGGTTTGCGACATATTGCTTTGCCTAACCTCAATGAGATCAGCTGGGGGGATTTTGAAGGAAAGCTACAAACGGAGGAGCAAAAACGCATATACTGGGATACGGTTAATTTATGGAAAAACGGGAACCTGGAAGCCCGGATCCCTAATGGTGAAACACCGCTGGAAATGCAGGAACGGCAGAAAAAAGCGGCTGAGCTGATCTTAAATGATGATGCACAGCATATCCTGGTTTGCATGCACGGCAGGGCCATGAAAAGTTTTTTATGCCTGCTTCTTAACAGGCCATTAACACACATGGAAGACTTTCAGCACACCAACCTTTGCCTGTACCACCTGGAGTATGACGGGCTGCTATGCCGGCTGGTAAAAGAGAACGACACCACTCACCTGAATGTGGCCGAACATTAAAGCAATTTCCTTCATTTAATTTTCTGAGCAAGACTGCTTTATTATTTTTTAAACGGTAAGATCCCGCACCATTGATCGGATATATTTGAACTGAAAATTCATCGAACATGAAAAAATATTTTTATCTCGCATCGCTTGCAGTTATTGCCGCATGCAACAACAAACAAATGGAAACGAAACAGATCACACACCTTCCCTACCCGGAAAGCAGAAAAAGTGCACAGGTTGACGAGTACTTCGGTACGAAAGTAAACGATCCGTACAACTGGCTCGAAAATGATACGGCCGCTGAAGTGACCACATGGGTTGGCCAGCAAAACAAAGTAACACAGGATTATATTTCTCAGATCCCTTTCCGCAATAAGATCAAACAACGTTTAACCGAGATCTGGGATTTTCCCAAATATTCAAGCCCCTTTAAAGAAGGCGATTATTACTACTTTTTTAAGAATGACGGCTTGCAGAACCAAAGCGTTTTATACCGCCAGAAATCCTTAGACGGAACCCCGGAGGTTTTTCTCGACCCCAATAAGCTGAGCGATGACGGAACAGCTTCACTGGCCAGCTTTACGTTTAGCAAAGACCATAAGATATGTGCAGTAGGCGTAGCACAAAGCGGCAGCGACTGGAATGAACTCTTCCTGATGGATGTTGCTTCAAAACAAAAGCTGGAAGACAAAATAGAATGGGTGAAATTTAGCGGTGCGACCTGGAAAGGGAACGGATTTTATTACAGCCGTTATGATGCCCCTAAAAAAGGAAAGGAGTTCAGCAACCAGAATGAGTATATGAAAATATACTACCACAAAGTTGGTACGCCACAAAGTGCGGATGAACTGGTGTATGAAGACAAGACCCACCCGCTGCGTTATTTCAGCGCGGGCATTACCGAAGATGATCGTTTCCTGTTCATCAGCATCAGCGAAGGAACAAGCGGCTCTGAAATACTGGTGAAGGACCTGGGCAAAAATGAAACGAAGTTTAAAACGCTGCTTAAAGGTTTTGAAAACAATTACAGCGTGGTTGACAATACCGGTGACAAAATACTGGTGCTTACCGATAGGGATGCCCCGCGTTACAGGCTGGTGTCGGTTGATCCGGCAAACCCGGCAAGCGATAACTGGAAAGATGTGATCCCGCAAAGCGAAGACCTGCTGGAAAGCGCGTCCACCTGCGGAGGCAAATTGTTCGCCACTTACTTAAAAGATGCCAGCACCCGCATGTATGCCTATGCCATTGACGGCTCGGGTAAAACAGAAATAATACTTCCTGGTATTGGTTCGGCAAGCGGGATCAGCGGAAGAAAAGAATACACAGAAGCATTCTATTCTTTCACTTCTTTCACCAACCCGGGAGAGATCTACCGGTATGACCTTGCTACGGGAAAATCGGAAGTGTTCAGGAAATCGGAAGTAAAGTTTAACCCTGCCGATTTTGAAACCAAACAGGTATTCTATCCTGCCAAAGACGGAACAAAGGTGCCGATGTTCATTATCCATAAAAAAGGATTAACGCTTGACGGCAGCAACCCCACATTGCTTTATGGCTACGGAGGGTTTAATATTTCATTATCGCCTTCGTTCAGCATTTCGCGCATTATGTTCCTGGAACAGGGCGGGGTTTATGCGGTGGCAAACCTGCGTGGCGGTGGCGAATATGGTGAAGACTGGCACAAAGCCGGTATGCTGGGCAAAAAACAAAATGTATTTGACGATTTTATTGCCGCAGCCGAATACCTGGTGAATGAAAAATATACTTCACCTGCAAAGCTGGCCATAAACGGGGGCAGCAACGGGGGGCTTTTGGTAGGTGCCTGCATCACCCAGAGACCCGAGCTGTTTAAAGTGGCTATTCCTGCTGTGGGCGTGCTTGATATGCTAAAGTACCACAAGTTTACCATTGGCTGGGGCTGGGCTGTTGAATACGGAAGCAGCGATAAAAAAGAAGACTTTGATTACCTGCTCAAATACTCGCCATTGCACAATGTTAAAGAGGGTATAAACTCCCCGGCAACCATGATCATGACGGCTGACCATGACGACCGTGTAGTGCCTGCGCACAGCTTTAAATTTGCGGCCGAACTGCAAAGCAAACAGCAGGAGAACGGCAACCCGGTGCTGATCCGCATCGACAGTAAGGCGGGACACGGTGCCGGTAAACCAACTGCAAAGCTCATTGATGATGCAGCCGATATGTGGAGCTTCATCCTTTGGAACTTAGGTGCCGAAATAAAATAACAAAGAATTAATTGACCAGGCCTCATAGAAAATGCTGTCAGGTCGAGCGGAGTCGAGACCAGGCAAAACATATTGAGCCGATGATAATTATTTAAACAAAAAATGCGTGGCTTGTACAGTCGCGCATTTTTTATATCCTGCCCGGTGGAATCCCATCTTTGTCCGGTTCGCATGCAACAGCCTCAACGCAGATATTCTTTGTAATTAATACATTTGAAAGCATGAACCTTAAGCATTGCATCTTTCTCCTATTCATTTTTTGCGTTTTCCGGCAAGCCGATGCAAAGGTAACTGAACAACAAACGGATGCCATAGACAGCCTGGAAAACCTGCTTAATAAAGAGTTAAACGATTCATTAAGAATAGATGCCTTAATAGAAATGGCCACCGTTTTGCGCATTAATAATGTAACGCGGGCAATAGACTATGCCAGCCAGGCTAAAAAATTAGCGGAAGAAAAAAAACCTTCGTTGTTAAACCGGGTATACTTCACCTTGGGTAATGTTTACCTGAACAAGGCCGACTATAAAAATGCTTTACTTTATTACCTGAAAGCACTCCGCATTTATGAAAAGCAGAAAAAGTATGAACAGGCATCCCGGTGCCTGAACAACATAGGTGTGGTGCATTCTTATTTAAAAAATAACGTGTTATGCGAAAAGTATTTTAGAGAGGCACTGGCCATGCGCGAAAAATACGGATTCATAAAAAACATTGGCATACCCTATACCAGTATGGGTTTTGTGCTTTCCGAAAAAGGCGAATATGCAGAAGCCCTGCGTTACTATTCAAAGGCCTTATTAAGCGGCAGGCAGGAGGGCGACAAATATGTAATGGTGATCGCCTTGATTAATATGGGGTCTGTAAACATTAAACAAAAAAAGCTGGCTCCGGCACGTAAATATATTGAAGAAGCATTAAAAATAAACAAAGAGCTCCGGGATAACGAGCAGCAATCTGTGTGTTATGATTATTTAAGTGAAATAGCCGTGGCGGAAGGAAACCTGAAACTGGCAGAAAAAAACCAGCTGCTTGGTCTTGATTATGCACAGAAAGCTGGTATAGAAGGCAAAAAAGCGCACGCCTATAAATACCTGGCCGAAATTTATTCCAAACAAAAGAACTTTGAACAGGCATACAAAACACGCCTGATCTACGAGGAGCTCAATGATTCGTCACTCAACGAAAACTCGTATAAACAAATAAACGAATTACAGGCATCCTATGATCTTGAAAGAAAGAACAGCGAAATCCTGCTGCTGAATAAGGATAAGGAGCTTGCGCTAACTGCAGCTTCCAGGCAACAGCTCATGCGGAACATCCTGATCGCTGTGTGTGTGTTTATCATGGTCATCGTATTTGTACTGGTGAGAAATGTGCGGTTAAAAAAACGCTTAAACCAATCGCTCAAAACCAAGAACATTGAGCTGGCCGATGAAAATATTGCTGCTAAATATGAGATCCTTAAATCAAAGATCGACCCGCATTTTTTATTCAACAGTTTAAACACGCTTTCTTCCATTGTTCATATTGATAAAGATAAAGCCATTGAATTTATAGAGCAGTTTTCTGTGCTGTACCGCAATATCCTGGAATCGGGCGATGTTGATCTTTTCCATTTATCGCAGGAGATAAAGATCACGAACAGCTATTTGTACCTGCAGAAAGTACGCTTTGGCGACAAGCTGGAACTTGATGTAAAGGTGAACGATACGGATGACGCCTTTACCCCGCCTTTTGCTATTCAGATGGTGGTTGAGAATGCCATCAAACATAATATCATTTCGTCCGTTAAAAAGCTGCATGTTTCTATCTACCAGAAAGATGCTGCCATTATTATTGAAAACAACCTGCAAAAGAAAAACCCTGAAGGAGGATCAACGGGCATAGGCCAGAAAAACATCCGCGACCGGTATAAAATGTTTACGAAAAGTGTACCTTTATTTGAGCAAACAAATAACACATACCGGGTATCTCTTCCGCTTATTTATGATAAGACCCAATCCGTATAATGAAGTGCATTATTATTGAAGATGAAAGCTATGCAGCCATCTACCTTGAAAAGCAATTGAGGGAATATATGGCCGATATTGAAGTGCAGGCGAAAATTGATACGGTGGAAGAATCTGTGGCATGGCTTAAGAACAATGAAACGGACCTCATTTTTTTAGACATACAATTGGGCGATGGCTTAAGCTTCGAAATTTTCGACCACGTTAAGGTATCAACCCCCATTATTTTTACAACCTCATACGAACGGTATGCCATTAAAGCGTTCGACCAGAACAGCATTGCTTACCTGCTTAAACCCATTAAAAAGAGCGACCTGTTAAAAGCCCTTGATAAATATGATTACCTGTACCCGCCCAATGAAATAACCGGGCATAAGATCTCACAGCTGAACAAGGATTTTCAAAGCAAGTTCATTGTACATTCCGGTAATGTGCTGGAAACCCTGCGCACGCCCGATATCGCTTATTTCCGCTTACAGAATAAGCGCTATTTGTTTTTAACCACGAAAGAAAACAGGCAGTTTATATACGACAGCAGCCTCGAATTGCTGGAAACAAGGTTAAACCCTGCACAGTTTTTCCGCATCAACAGGCAATACATTATCAATAAAGACATTGTGGCGAAGGCAACCGTTCTAGACCGGGGCCGCATGTTGCTTCATACCCATCCCGAAAGCAAAGAAGAACTTGTGGTGAGCATAGGACGGGCTAAGGATTTTAAAGACTGGATGGCTGTTTAAAACCCCGGCTTTTGTGCGCGTAACCTGCACGGACCATATTTAGTTAATATTAAGTAAATCAATTTAGGTACAATTTTATACAACTTCGGGTAACTCGCTTAAAGCCGCTTAAAAATTAGATTAATAGTTTTACGTTTCAATTCTTCTATCGTTCAGGAATTTAAACAACTATTATTAATACTAAAGATGAGTACAATTTACATGACAAGCGATTGGTGTAAAAAGCGTGTAACCTTGCTTTTTACTTTTATCACGATCGCGTTGGCCTATTCGCAGGCCCAAACCACGCTGATTTCGCCAACAGGTGCAGGAGGTTTTGAGCTGGGTACGGGATCATTTGCAGATAACGGATGGACGCTTACCACTTCTGCCACAAATAACTGGTACACCGGACAGGGAAAAACAAACGGGGCCTATTCGTTCCCTTCGTCTACCCGTTGCGCATACGTTTCGAACGATGCCGGTGCAAACTGGACTTACCTGGGTTCAACCAACCAGGCGGTTCACTTTTACCGCGATGTTGTTTTTCCGGCTGGCGAAACACAGGCAACCTTATCGTTTAAGTTCCAGCAAAGGGGCGACAATGCCCGCCTGATGGTTTTTATATGCGACACCACAATGACACCGGTACTGGGCGTTCCCAATTCAGGATCTATCAATGTTGGTATAGGCGGATGGGGCGGAACAGGATCTCCCACCATGTTAACAAATACATACACTTTGCAAGCCGCGGGTACTGTTGCCTACACCATCAGCATTCCTCCGTCAGCACTGGGCAACTGTGCCACATCACAAAAAAGAAGGATCGTATTCACATGGAACAACAGCACCACCCCTACTAACCCGCCTGCTGCAGTAGATGAAATAAGCCTGGTGTCGAAAACACCGGTTGCTGCCACCGCGGGCATTTTCACCCTTAACAACACAGCACCTACAGGCGGAACCAATTTCAACTCATTCACCGATGCCATTGGCTGGATCAATGCCACCGCTTATTGCGGCCTTTCAAACCCGGTTACCATTAACGTTACTGCCGGTCAGGTGTTTAACGAAGACGTACCGGCCATACGCGCAGCGGCAACAGCTGCAAACCAGGTTACCTTCAAAAAAAGCGGGACCGGGGCAAACCCGCAGATCGTTCCTTCAGGAAACGGACCTTCCATTGCCCAAAACCCGGGCACAGTTGATTTTGGCATGTGCCTGCTTGGAGCAAGATATATTACCCTTGATGGTATTGATATTAAAGCAAATAATGCCAATATAGAATTCGGATATTTTGTTGGCCTTGCTTCAGAAACACAAGGTTCTGCTTACAATACGATTAAAAATACGGCAATAACACTCGATCGTTCAAACACCGCCTCTAAAGGCATATTACAATCGGCAAGCAACACATCGGGTTTTGGAACCGGTATAAACACAGCCTCTGCCACAAATGCCAGCGGAACAAACAGCAACAACAGGTATTATAACTTAACCATCAGCAACGTATATACCGGGATTGTGCTGTATGGAACAAGCACCAATATTCCTGATGCAAATAACCGAATTGGGGTAAGCAACACCGGGGAGTTTAATGTTATTGGTTTACCGAGTGTGCCTAACGATATCGGAAATGGCACTGTAGCAGGTGCGGTAGGAATTAATGCCCAGAACCAGCAGAACATAGCCATCTTTAACAACAAGATCAGCAATGTATCGGGTTCTTCGGCAAACCCCATAGAAGCCATCAGCCTGGGCGCCTATTCCAGTTCCACAGCCACATGGAATGGCATTGGCGGGTTTGAAAATGAGGTATACAACAACATCATCACGAACATAAAAAACACCTCCACGGCTTCGGCCGGAATGGCAACAGGGATCCGCATCCTGCATGATGCTGTTTTAGGTATGGTTAAAGTTAAAGCCTACAACAATGTGATCAGCAAAATAACTTCTGCATACGCAGGCGCGGCTGTTGCCACAAGAGGCATAAGAGGGATCTTTCTTCAATCAACAAGCAGTGCAGGAGCAAGCGTGATTTACGAACTGGTGAACAACACCGCTATTATTGACGGAAGCTCTTCCCTTAACCTGTCGAACGCGGTTTTTGAGGCTGGCTATAACGGACCCCAGTTCGTGATCAGGAATAACCTGTTTGCCAATAAAACAGCAGCACAAAGCGGCAATGCAAGCCATAGTGTACTTGGTGTTACCACTTACTTAGCAGGACTTGGTGCAACCGGAACGGTTTCAAACTACAATGATTTCTACCTGGGCAATACAGCAAACGGATACCTGTCGTATGTTAACAACATTCCCGACCTGGCCGCATGGCGTGCATTCTATCCCTCGCCTGCAATGGATGTAAACAGTATTTCATCCGATCCTTTATTGAATAATGATGACGTTCTATTCCCGCTCTATGCATCGCCACTTGTAAAGGCATGCCCATCGCTAAGCACACCTTATGACGTTGATGTATTAGGCAACAGGAGAAATGCAACCCAGTCGACCATTGGTGCATATGAAAGAACCGGGGATGTTGTGGCCCCTGTAATATCAGACACCACACTTTTAGGAACCACCGATTTAACAAACCGTGTTTTAACGGGTTTGCTTTATATCACTGACGGAGGAAGCATTGTTGAAACAACCCCGGGCATTGCACCGAGGATCTACTTTAAAAAATCGACAGATGCCAATGTTTTTGGAGCAAACAGTCCGGCAGCAAACGGCTGGAAGTGGGTAGAAACAAGCACAAACGCTTCTCCGTTCAGCTTCACCATTGATTACGCTTTATTGCAAAGCGCATTAAATGTGCATGATGTGATCCAATACTTCTTTGTGGCACAGGATACCGTAGCGGTGCCTAATGTGGCCGCAGTACCGGCAAACGGATTTGCAGGTACATCGGTAAGCAACATTTCCAGTGCGCCCGCCAATCCAAAAAGTTATGTGATATACAACAGCCCTGCAGCCTTTGTTGATGCTGTGGTAAGCCAGGCCATAACCGCAAAAGTGATAACAGGCACCACCAACCAGCAGGTCATCCGCCTTTCGGTTCAAACCGGGCCAACAGGCGATTCAGCTTATGTAACAGCCATTACGTTTAATTCGAACGGACCGAATGACCTTGCCAATATAACCAATGCCAGGGTATGGTACACCGGAACAAACGCAACATTTGCCACGACAACAAAATTTGGATCCGATTTTCCTGTTGTTGCAGGAAGTGGGGCTTTAGGCAACTTTACCATAAGCGGTGCACAGGTTGTTCCGCCAAACAGCACCAGTTATTTTTGGCTTAGCTACGACATAAATACAAGTGCAACAGCATTCGATTCTGTAGATGCTTCTGTTGTTTCATTAATGTATAATGGGGGCAGCCATATTCCTTCCATCACATCAGCACCAGGAAACAGGATCATTAAAACAGCTTATTGTGTACCTGTGCTTTCTTCTGGTTATACCATATCGAATGTTACATTCAACACGCTTAATAATACAAGCGCTGCCACATCGGTAACTACATTCTATTCAAACTATCCGGCCGTTGGTGCAGCTACCACAGTTGTTAAGAAAGGACTGCAATACAACCTTTCAGTGACCATAAGCTCAGGCTCGACCGGTATCGTTGCATTTATCGACTATAACGACAACGGGGTATTTGATGCAAACGAAACCATTGCAAACACCCAGATCGCAACAAGCGGATCTGCAACCATCCTACCTGTTACAATTCCTTGCAATGCCGTTACTTCATCGGAAATAAGAATGCGGGTAAGGGCCGTTTATTATACCAACGGGAGAACAGGGTGTACCACGAACGAGCCCGGAGAAGTTGAAGATTATACCATTACCATCCAGGATAACGGACCGACATTTGTTTCTGCATCCGCAAGCCAGGTGCAGGGAACCGTATCGGCAGGTGCTGCAAATAAAGTGTTGATGAACATTAAGGTAGTGGTCAATGGCTGCGGTAACGGGATGATAAGCTCTTTATACGCAAACACAACCGGAACAACCAATGTTGCTGATATTACCAATGCAAAATTATATTCAACGGGAAATGGGAAGTTGTTTAACCCGGCAAACCTTTTGGCAACAGTAAATGCTCCTTCGGGACCGTTCAGCTTTACGGGGTTCAACCACCCCCTGTTAATGGCTCCCGGTGACACGAACAACTACTGGATCACCTATGATATGGCAGGCTCATTAACGGTTGGCAATATCATAGATGTAAGCGTAGACAGCATTGGCTTATTGGGTGAGTATAAAATACCATCTGCCAATAACCCACCGGCAAACACCGTGATTGCAAACGCAAACACTTATATAAGCGCTTCGGCAATTCATCCTGATATTGCGAGGGTTCCAAGACTTGGCCAGCAAAACTCCCCTGTGATGCGGATCCGCATTGTTACTACAAATGCAGGTGCGCCTATACAGCTCTCACAAGTTAATTTAAACACAAACGGGGGAGGAAATGACACCGCTAATATTTCGGGAGCTAAATTGTTTTACACCGGAAACGTAAATGCCTTTTCAACCCAAACACCTTTTGGCAATGCCTATTCCCCGGTTTCACCGGTTACAGCAAGCTGGGCGCCTTATTCCATTGCCGGTTCGCAATATTTAACTGCCGACACCAATTATTTCTGGCTGGCATATGATATAAAACCTAACGCAACAATTGGCGACTCGGTGGATGCCGAACTGGTTTCTTTTACCCTCAATGGAAGTACACAGATCCCCGGAACAAGCACTCTGACAGGCAATTTTAAGATTAACCAGGCATACTGTAAAGTGAGCTATTCCGGTTTGGGAACAGCCCTTTCCAACCAGCGCGAAGAACTTACGCGGGTTATCGTGGGAACGCTTGATAATGCCTCTACCTGCGCACAAACAGGGGGCGTTGACTCCGAACTGAATATTTATTCGAACTACACCGAAACAGTAAACCCTTTAAACATCAGAAGAAATGAAGCCACTCCCTTTTCGATCACAGGTGTTTCAAATTGCGGTGCCACAACAGCCACAGCTGCTACCGTATTTTCTATTTATATTGACCTGAACAGGGATGGCGATTTTGCTGATGCGGGTGAAAACACCTATCGTTCGGCAAGTGCAGCCGGTGTATTAACCGGAAGAACAGTAACAGGCAGTATTATTATTCCTTGCTCGGCAACCTTAGGACTTACCCGCATGAGGGTGATCTATTCGGGTGGAAACCCGGCCACGGCATCATGCGGGGCTTTAGGCCAGTTTGGAGAGACGGAAGACTATACCATTAACATACAGGATAACCCGGTAGCGTATGATGTAACATCAACATCACAGTTATCGCAGGTTGTTGCTCCGGGATTTAATGATGTAATGGCCATGCGCATTGCAGTAAAGGCAAAAGGATGCGGCACATCAAGCGTATCAGCCCTGTATTTTAACACCAGCGCATCAACAAATGCAAACGCTGATATTGCTCCGGCACTGTTATATACCACAGGAACAGCAAACCAGTTCACAAACGCTACGCTGGCAGGTACAGCAAGCGTTTCTGCAAACACCCTTTCTTTTACAGGCCTTAACAATGCGCTGCAGAACAACTCGGTAGCAGATACCAACTATTTCTGGCTGGTGTTCAACATAAGGTCATCTGCAACAGCCGCAAATATTGTAGATGTAGCATTAGACAGCATTTATGCAGCCGGTGCAATGCGCCTGCTGACTCCTTCACAGGGAAACCCTGCAGGCAACATCAAAATTGCCAATAAGATGAGCTATGTAGCAACATCTGTTATTCACCCCGACCTGAACCCTGTTTCTATGGGAAC
>JAZKGM010000150.1:0-2231 GCA_040385895.1 Bacteroidota bacterium | reverse complement strand
GTTCCCGGGTAAAGTGTCAGTTTGCCCGAATATGTTCCTTCAACAATACCGGCAGCACTTGCTGAAGGTTGTGGTGGAGTTTTGGCATCGTCTTTACACGAAAGAAACGAAACAAAAAAGAATAACACCAGCAATGGCAATAGTTTTATAGTTTTCATGTATCTGTATTTAATGCATCAAAGATCAACATGATTTAAAATACAGAATAGTAAAAAACCGACAAGCGATCAATCTCCGGTGTATATAAAAGAAGAGCTGTCTCCACCCACATTACCGGTCTTAATAAATTCGAGGGGAGTCATTCCCGAAAAGGATTTGAAATCTTTGTTAAAGTGCGACTGGTCTGAATAGTTCAGCGCGTATGCAATAGCCCCGAGTTGTTTATAATCTGCGCTGCTTAACCTGTTTAATGCTTCCTCGAACCGGATGATGCGCTGCAACTTTTTTGGCGACACACCCACTGTGCTTTTAAACTTCCGCTCCAGCTGCCGTTCCGATATCTTGTATTTCTTCTGCAGTGCAAAAAGATTCGTTTCACTGTTTAACTCATCGCATGCCATCATGCCCCTGATCAGCGACTCTTCCTTGTTCGCATAAAAGAGCTTATCATATAAATACCGGCTTAATATCTCAATCCGCTCATAATGCGATGCTGCGTTATCCAGCTTTATATGGATCCCTGTTTTGCTGAACAGGTTCATTTCCACAGTTTCATTCACCAGTTCATTCGCACTGATCTTAAAAAATGCATGCATGGCATTCGGGTAGAAGCTCACCCCGAAATGAGAGAAACGTCCACCCATGCTTGTTTCCGTATGTTGCGTATCCACTCCGCATACATAACAATAAGGCACATCCCTTCCTTGTGCATTTCGCAGCGGATCAAACTCATGAAGGTTCTGGTACACCAACCTTGGAAACCGGTCGGCAAAACTCTTGATCCTGACCTTAGGCGCCTGTTCATCGAACGAGTCGCAGCTCCAAAAATAACGCACATAGCTTTTAAGAGCAGCCGGAGCAGGATAAGTTTTATATTGCATTAAGTTGTTTTGCCCATTTCTGGTTCATGCACCTGATCAAAAACGATGCACAAAATGTCTTAAATTACTTAAATATGCATGCGTGCTATGAAGTAATAGTAGTAAAGCCAATTATTCATTAGGAATTAAAAAGTACTTTTAATTACATTGCCAAGCTTATTAACTTTACCTAACCTTTAACATAAGAAATATAATGAACCCGGGCAGGCAGATCCTTAAACTTACAGCAATTGCTTTTTCGCTGATCCTTTTGATGAATGGCTGTACAAAAGGTGATGAGGGTGTTCCGGGAACACCAGGCAAGAACGGAGCTGCCAATATAAGCAGCCGTACCTTTACCGTTGATAACTGGCTTTACACTTCGCCTTATCATTATGTAAACCTCAATGTTCCCGAGCTTACATCTGCAAACCTGAACTCGGCCGGGGTAATGGTTTATTTTACAACCAAGGGTATTAACTGGATCGCGGTGCCTTACACCCAGTTTGCCGCAACAAATTATTTTATGGGTTTTGAAACCAGCACAGGCAATGTTAAGATCACCTGGTTTTATGACTCTTCTGTAGAAAGCGGTAACAATCCGAATGTATATTACAATACCAAGGTACAATACAAAGTGGTGATCATTCCTGCGGCAGACCGCGTATTAAAGCCCAACGTGAACTATAAGAACTACCAGGAAGTAAAAGCTTCGTTCAGGTTGAACGATTAAGACGTAAAACGTAACCTTACTTTTCCATAATGGTTTTGCGGTGCTGTGTGCCCCAGTTCACAATTTCACACAGCAATGGATCCAGTGTTGTTGCATACGGAGTGGCCTCATATTCCACCGTAATGGGTTTTGTATTGAGCACCGTACGCCTCACAAGTTTATTGGCTTCCAGGTCCTGCAATTCTTTCGATAACATTTTAGCGGCAATGCCATCCATTTCACGCAGCAGGTCCATAAAACGCATTTTGCCTCCAAAACGCAAGGTGCCTATGATCTGGATCTTCCACTTGCCACCCAGCAATTGCAGCACATCGCGCATGGCCAGCTGCTTCTGTTTCAGGTTTTCGCAATGAGGCGGAACAACCGCTCTATGACGTTTTACCGGTTCCAATATTGATGCTTCACCTTTGATCATGAAACAAAACTACCCATAAAGTAATTGTAAACAGCGTCTATTGCATCAGTTTGATAATAGCGAG
>JAZKGM010000149.1:0-3288 GCA_040385895.1 Bacteroidota bacterium | reverse complement strand
ATTGAATAAAGCAGGTGAAGCACAACAGGAATCACCTTTTGATGAAAGCAAACTGATGCCGGCCGAAACGGTAGCCGCGGAAATAGCGGGCATGGTTGCAAAACGCAAAACATCGCGGATATTAACAGGCCAGGGTGCGTTACTTAAATGGCTCAACCTGCTTGTGCCTTCTATAGTTGATGGTTTGATATACAAAACCGTGGCTAAAGAAAAAGACAGCCCTTTTAAATGATAGATTAAGAATGATAGAAGAAATTATAAAAAAGTACCTTGCCGATGCACTGAAAAGCCTGTATGAGGTAGAGGCTGATAAAATAGTACTGGAGCCTACCAAACCCGATTTTGAAGGCGATTTTACCTTTGTAACGTTTCCTTACCTGAAGCAAAGCAAAAAAAGCCCGGAGCAAACAGCCATAGAAATAGGGGCTTACCTGGCTCATCATGCCAAAGGGATCTCATCACATAATGTAATTAAAGGATTTTTAAATGTGGTGGTCGATCAAACCTATTGGATTGATTTTTTAAACAATAACCATTCAATCCCAAATTTTGGCTTTGCGGCAACAACGAGCGGACAAAAGATCCTGGTCGAATATTCATCCCCAAACACCAACAAACCTTTGCACCTTGGCCATGTGCGTAATAACTTATTAGGTTACGCGGTTGCACAGATCTTAAAAGCAAACGGGCATGATGTAAAGATGTGTAACCTGGTTAACGACCGCGGGATCCATATCTGTAAAAGCATGCTGGCATGGATGCAGCAAGGCAATGGAGAAACCCCTCAAAGCAGTGGCTTAAAGGGCGATCACCTGGTGGGAAAATACTATGTGCTGTTTGATAAAAAATATAAGCAGGAAATAAAGGAGTTGATTGCAGGGGGAATGCCCGAAGCCGAAGCCGAGAAAAAGGCGCCCAGCATTATTGCTGCACAGGAGCTTTTGCTGAAATGGGAAGCCCATGATGAAGAAACGGTAAGCACCTGGCGAACCATGAATAGCTGGGTGTATGCAGGTTTTGAAGTATCATATAAAAAACTTGGCGTTACGTTCGATAAGTTTTATTACGAAAGCGATACCTATTTATTGGGAAAAGAAATTGTTGATGAGGGACTTACCAAAGGTGTTTTTTACAGGAAGGATGATGGAAGCGTATGGATCGACCTGGGTGCTGAGGGCCTCGACCAGAAACTGGTGCTTCGTGCAGACGGAACAAGTGTTTACATCACCCAGGACATGGGTACCGCTGACCTTAAGTACGCTGACTTCGCGTGCGAAAAGTCCATTTATGTGGTAGGAAACGAACAGGATTATCATTTTAAAGTGTTGCAGCTGATTCTGCAAAAACTTGGACGCCCTTATGCAAATGGCATTTATCATTTAAGCTACGGTATGGTGGAATTACCGGAAGGTAAAATGAAAAGCCGCGAAGGGACCGTGGTTGATGCAGACGATTTAATGCAGGCCATGATCGAGCAGGCCGAAGAAACCACTAAAGCCCTTGGCAAAACCGAAGGGCTGGAGCAGGCAGAGTTGGACAAGCTGTATGACCTGGTAGGCCTGGGTGCACTTAAGTATTTTATTTTAAAAGTTGATCCCAAAAAGAAAATGCTGTTTAATCCGGCCGAATCTATTGATTTCCAGGGGAACACAGGGCCGTTTATTCAATACACCCATGCGCGTATAAAAAGTGTGCTGCGTAATGCAGCTGCAGCGGGTTTAAGCCATCGGTTTGATGCAGGAAAAGTGACCCTAAGCAAAGTGGAAAAACAAATGATCGTTTTAATGCATGGCTACCCGGCAGCAATTAAGGAAGCAGGTGAAAACCTGAGCCCGGGTGTAATTTGCAATTATGTATATGAACTGGCAAAAACCTACAATCATTTTTACCACGAACATTCGGTACTAAAAGAAACCAATTTGGATCAGCAGGCGTTAAGATTGCAACTTTGCACACTTACCGCTGAAATAATCCGTTCAGCATTTGACCTTTTAGGCATAAATGTTCCTGAGAGAATGTAAACTGCATGAACCGTTAAAACAAAAGCTCATTTCAAAATCCTTAATCAAACCACCTGAACAAAAAAACGACATACCAGATCTGTGTACTCCTGCTTATAGCAATAGCTGTTGCCTGCAACCCGCAAAGCAAACTGATGAAACAGGCTAATGTACAGAGCAATGCAGGCATGTACGAGGATGCAGCAAATTTATATTACAATATTTTATTAGCCGATAACAAAGACAAGGAGGCCAGGGCAGGACTTCAGCTTAACGGGCAGAAAGTGCTGGCCGCTAAGTTTGCCAAATTCAGCAAACAGGTTATTGAAGGACGAATTGAAGAAGCGCTGGCTACGTACCATTATGCACAGGGGTATTTGCAGAATTCGGCCAAGGTTGGGGTGGTGCTTGACTGGCCGCACGAATATGATGAAGTGTACCAGGATATCCGGCAGGAGTATACACAAAGCCAGTATGACGTTGCAATAGAGCTAATTAAGAACAGGAAATACGAACAGGCAGAAAAGGTTTTTGAGCGCATTGCCATTTACGATACAACGTATAAAAATGTTTCGGTGCTCAGGCTAAATACGGTGCTTGAGCCTTTGTATAACATAGGCCTTCAGCAATATAAAGCCGGGCAGTTTAAAGAAGCTTACTATTCGTTTAACAAAGTAACGCAAATAGATGATCAGTATAAAGATGCCGTAAAGCTACGCAATCAATCGCAGCAACAGGCTACTTTACTGGTTGGCGTATTGCCTGTGTATTATTACCCCGCTGCTAAAGAATTCCAGGGCAATTATTATGATATTTCAAACAAAGTGGCCGATGCATTAAGCAAACAGCAGGGGGCTTATGTGCGCATTGCCAATACCACGGCATTGTATAAAGACCTGATTAACCGTGGCTTCATCAATATAAATTCGACCCAGAAGGCAATTGAAGCAGGTAAAAATAATAACCTGGCTTATGTGCTGCTCATCGAAATGGATTCGTTCGGTTATAAAAAAAGTAAACCACAGGTTTATGAACGCGAAGCATACGAGGCCGTTACCGAAAATATATTGAATCCTTATACACAGACCTATTCAAGCATCAGTAAATTTAAAAAGGCAACGTATACCGATAAATCAGAAGGACAACAGCTTTTGATTAAGGTTAAATATCAGCTTATTCATGTCGGGTCGGCAACGGTTATTTATTCAGATACCATTTCGCTGGTAAAAAACGATGAATTACACGCAGCTACGTTTAACGGCAATCCGGCTAATCTTTACCCAAACCT
>JAZKGM010000148.1:0-3086 GCA_040385895.1 Bacteroidota bacterium | reverse complement strand
CCGGCCCTTTAAGTTTATCTCATGTTCGTCCACACATTCACAATGTCATCGTCATCTTCAATTACATCAAGCAGGATCTGCACTTCATTCTCCTGTTCCTCAGTAAGCTCAACAGTAGTGGTGGGTATGCGCTGAAGTTCTGCGTTTTTAATTTCGATCTTCCGTTCTTCCAATGCTTTTTGCATGGCCCCGAATTCGGTGAACGGAACCGAGATCAGGAAATGGCCTTCACCATCATCTTCCAGTTCTTCCATGCCGTAGTCGATCAGCTCCAGTTCAAGGTCTTCGGGGTTCATTCCATTATTCTCCACCCTGAAAACACCTTTGCGCTCGAACATAAAATCAAGCGAACCGCTTACCATCAGCTGTCCGCCTTTTTTATTGAAATAGCTTCTTAAATTAGCCACCGTTCTTGTCGGGTTATCGGTTGCCGTTTCAATCACCAAAACAACACCATGCGGCCCTTTGCCCTCGTAAACCACTTCTTCAAAATCTTTATCCTGCTTGCTGGCTGCACGGTTAATGGCGGCATCTATATTGTGCTTCGGCATATTGGCCGCTTTGGCATTGGCTATAATAACACGTAAACGTGAATTGCCTTCAGGATCATTGCCTCCGGCTTTAATTGCAATGGCTATTTCCTTTCCTATTTTAGTAAAGATCCGGCTCATTTTATTATACCGGGCAAACATTTTATGCTTACGTTTCTCAAATACGCGTCCCATTTGTCTATATTTTTATGATTGAAACAAAGTGCAATTTTCGTTAATTAATATGACCCACACAAATTGAATTCGCCAGCTAAAAATCCCAGCGTTTTTCGGCAAAGTTCCACCTTACCGTACCATTTATAAATACCGTTTGCGTTTCAAATTCAGCAAGTTCGCTGTCTGTTCTCCGGTATAAGAACTGCACGTCAAAAAACAGGTTATGCTTAATCATATAGCTTGCGGTAAAATCAGCAGTTAGCAGTGTTGTCCTGATCCCCTGTGTGATATAATGTCCGTATATATTGTCGGGGTACAGGTTCTCGTAACTTAACCTGATGTCTTTTCCGAAATTACTTCCGTTGGTATCATTTCCGTAAATGGCAAAAATGCCCGTACCTTTAAGAAACAAGCGGTTAAACGGCTGGTATCTCAATACCCCGATATATTCATAAAAATTGGCGCCAAGAGGGTGCGCCATGTTTTGATTAAAGTTCACATAGGCATTCATCGGGTTGAAAGAGGTGTACATATACGGGCGTGCAATATTCATTTCCAATTGCAGGTCTAAATTGCTGACTCCCGCCACATCAATGTATTTCAAGCCGGTCTGCACCGCCCATTTATTCCCGAACCAGCCTTTGTTGGTCAGCATTTGATCGATTTTAAACTCGCTGATCACAGCCTGTCCGTACAGCTGGAAATGACGTAAAAAATCCCATTTAAAATCAATCCCGAGTATGGTTTTATCAGGACTGTTCAGCCCGTTTTCAATCGGCTTGTAAAAAATGATAGGGTTGAGGTATTGCATGTCATACCCGCCATTTGAATACCCGCTGTCGCGCTGAAAAGATACCGTTTGAAACAAACCAAGGTTAAAGTTCCTGCTCAGGTTTACATTGGCATAGGTGGTGGCAAAATAATGGCGCTTGGGTTTGTTGCGTTGAGAAGGGCTTACATAATCGAACATCTGCCCCCAGATGTTGGTGTAATTAATTTTCCAGATCCGTGTATTTACCCTTAGAAAAAGAAGCTCGCGGCTAAAATCGCTCATGTAAAAAGTACGGTAGCCATTTCCCAGAAAATTAGTCCCGTGGCCAAACTGGATGTCCATTTGTTTAATAGGCTGATAAACAATATAACCAATACCCCTGCTCGAATTAATTGATGCCGGGTTGCTGTCAGGATCCGCTTTTAAAAAACCGGCTCCGGGTATTACCCTCTTCGTGTTATAAAAATCCCTTACCCAGCTGTTGGGCACTACAATCTCATCGGTGAGGTAGGTATAAAACCCAAGCTTGTTGCCAATCCTGCCCCTGAGCTCGACTCCCCTGATATTAATGGAAGGTTGCGGGTTTCCGTTCGCATTCGTTTCGTACCCGGCTTGCAATAATGTTACGGGGTTCATTACCAGGGTAAAATCATCCGTATCCTTAACCGTGTAAGCCGAAGCTTTATATTTATAAATGCCTAAAAAGCTTCTTTTACTTTTTGTTGATTCAGACCGGCTGAATTCAAAATTATCATTCTGCAAATAACCCAGGTTAAAATAATCCTGCTCGCTTAGCTTAGCCCCAACTACATCAAAACTATCTACGTAAGCAGCTATGCGGTGTCGCTGATAGGCTTTTGTGGTGGTATTAAATTCGCTAGGGTTGGCCATGCGTCCTGATTTGATTTCGAACCGATCGAGCATATGAATGGTTGAAGTGCCCAGCGGAATGTATGTTCCCTGTGTAAAACCGTTGATAAAAAACAATAAAAAGCCAAGCGTTATAATACTGCGCATGTGGCAAATATGCATTTTTATCCCTATATATTAAGTTGAAATTGCTTAATTAGCGGCAATGAATGAATTGGAAGCAAAACTCCGGATAGACGAGCTTGTGACTATAATTAACGGGCATAATCATAACTATTATGTTTTATCCCATCCAACCATAAGCGACTTTGATTTTGATCATTTACTCAAAGAGCTGGAAGCGCTTGAGGTGCAGTATCCGCACCTGGCCGATGATCAATCTCCAACCAGGAAAGTAGGAGGCGACATTACAAAGAACTTTGTGCAGGTAATGCATAAATACAGGATGATGAGCCTGGGAAATACATACTCCGAAGAAGAGCTGGAAGAATTTGACCAGCGTGTGCGCAAAGGAGTTGGTGAGGAAGTGGAATATGTATGTGAATTGAAATATGACGGGTTGGCCATAAGCATTACCTACGAAAACGGTAAATTTATCCGTGCAGTTACACGTGGTGATGGCACACAGGGTGATGATGTAACACAAAACGTAAAAACCATCAAAAGCATTCCGCACCAGTTGAAACCGGGTGATTATCCCGCTTTGTTTGAAATCCGCGGGGAGATATTCATGCACC
>JAZKGM010000147.1:0-2752 GCA_040385895.1 Bacteroidota bacterium | reverse complement strand
AGTAAAAAAGTAGGGGTATTTGCCACCAAAGGCACCGTAGCTTCACAGTCGTATGTAGTGGAGATCAATCATGCCTTTCCCGATATTGAAGTGTTCCAGGAAGCCTGCCCCATGTGGGTGCCATTGGTTGAAAACAATGAATACAACGCAGCAGGCGCAGATTACTTTATACAAAAACACATCGACAGTTTATTATCGCAGCAACCTGCAATAGATACCATTCTTTTAGGCTGCACCCATTATCCTTTGCTGGCGGATAAGATCAGGAAGTATACGCCTGCCCATATCAGCATCGTTTCGCAGGGAGAGATCGTGGCCAACAGCCTGGCTGATTATTTAAGCAGGCATCCCGAAATAGAGCAATACTGCAGCAAAGGCTCCACACGCCATTATTTAACCACAGACGACACCGAAAATTTCAATGCACATGCAAGTACTTTCCTGGGACGGGAGGTTTTCAGCCAACATGTGGGTATAATCGGTTAAAAGGGTTGATAGCATGGCCGGAAAGGTTAACTTTGCATGCTTAAAGTAAGCGCTCATGATCAAGTTTTTTATATACCTGCTTTTGTTCTACATCGCATCACGATTGATCTTCGGAAAACTTCTGGGGGGAGGTAAAACAAAAGTATTCAGGTTCGATACTCATCACCATCATTACAACCAGGGACAAAAGCCGGAAGGCAGCATTACGGTGAATGAAAAAACAGTTAAACCTAAACCAAACGATAAAAATTTAGGCGAATATGTGGATTATGAAGAAGTAAAATAATATTTGCCCGATACAACATGGAAAAATTACTACGTGCCACATTGCTTCGATCGCTTGGCCACCGGAATTACTTAGCGCTTGTAAGCGATGTTTACATCAGGCTGATACGTAATGGATTTTTAAAGAAAAAATATCCTGAATTATTTTACCTGAAACAGCTGATAAAGCCCGGTTTTGTTTGTGTTGATATTGGCGCTAATGTGGGTTATTATTCAGTGTTCCTTTCGCAGTATGCAGGTAAAACGGGCCAGGTACACGCAGTAGAACCGGTTGATCTTTTTGCAGGGATCTTTTCTAAGAACATCGCTTCATTTGGTTTGGGAAATGTAAGCTTACACCATACCGCCCTGGGTGGCGAAAACAAAACCATACAAATGGGGACCCCTGTAATTGATGGTGTTTTCAGGCACGGGCTTACCAGGGTGATTGATGATAAAACGGACACCGATATGCAAACCTACGAGGTGCAGATGCGTGTTCCCGATGAGCTGTTCGCTTCCCTCCAACGCTTTGATTTTTTAAAGTGCGATGTGGAAGGATATGAAGTGTTTGTTATGCCCCATTTTATGCAGACCATTACTAAGTTTAAGCCGCTTATTCAAATGGAGATCAGCTCGAAGGAAAACCGGGAGCAGATCTTTAAGCTGTTCACTCCTGTTGGCTATAAAATTTACGGCTTAACAGGTAATGCCCTTGCAGAACTGGATCATGCAGCTGCCATGAATTACGAAAGCGGGGATTTTTATTTTAAAGCGGGTTGATCATAAACCAACGTTACAGGATATACCACATCACAAGTAGTCCAAGCCCAAAGCCCGAATAGATCTGCGGCCTTGTGTGTGCGTCTAAGGCCAATCGTGCCGTTGTTGCGATCCCGCTTAATAACAAAACAATTACAATAAGCCAGCGCAGGTCGTAATCGGTAAAGGACTGGCAGGCGATCAAAACCCCTGTTATACCGCCTAATGAGGTGGCATGGGCGCTTATTTTAGTGAAAAAGTTAATGGCCAGCATCAGCACCATTACACTGGCACTGGCCAGCATATATGCAGTGAGCGGGGCAGGTGAGCCAATGCGCAGGAATAAATAATAACCGAACAGGTAGGCGCAGGAGGTTACAATATAAGGGATATGCCTGTCGTCTGATCTCTCTAATAAGATACTGGGTGAAAATCCAAGCGCCTTGCGCAGCACCACCACAAAAAGCGGGATAAGCGCGGTGGTAATAAACACATACATGATGTAGAACCACCTTGCACTTCCTGAAAGCGCGGCTTCAAGATAAGGGTTCAGCTCAAGGAGCAATACCAGGCTCAGCAGGTTGATGAATACCGGGTGAAAGATAACGGAGAGGGCAAATGCTACTGATCTATTCAAAATAGGATCGGGAAATTACATCAGCTCTTCGATCAGCTTTTCAATGGTCAAGCCTTCGGCTTCGGCTTTGTAGTTTTTCACCACACGGTGGCGGAGTACATCTTTTGCCACGGCCTTAACGTCATCAATATCGGGGCTGTAATTTCCACGCAACAGGGCATGGCATTTAGCGCCAAGAATAAGGAACTGGCCTGCGCGGGGACCTGCACCAAAGCTTACATACTCATTAACACGTGCCGTTGCATACGCAGTATCGGGGCGGGTTTTGGAAACCAACTTCACTGCATATTCCAATACGTTATCAGCCACAGGAACTTTGCGCACCAGGTGCTGGAATGCAAGGATATCATTGCCGTGAAGGATCTTGTTTAGTTTCACTTCACGGTTACCGGTGGTATTTTTTATTACGTTGATCTCTTCTTCCAATGTAGGGTAACCCAGGATCACATTAAACATAAAGCGGTCTAACTGGGCTTCGGGTAAAGGATACGTTCCTTCCTGCTCAATGGGATTTTGTGTGGCCAATACAAAAAAGGGTTGCGCGATCTGGTGTGCTTTTCCGTTCACCGTTACACTTTTTTCCTGCATGGCTTCCAGCAAAGC
>JAZKGM010000146.1:0-5409 GCA_040385895.1 Bacteroidota bacterium | reverse complement strand
TTTTTGCTGTCGCCTACTTCGTAGTAGCTGTAACCTGCCAGGCGATATAAGTAAATATCACTTTTATCTGTTTTCTGTATGTCGAGGATCTGGATCAAGGCATCGTTATATTCCTCTGAATTGAACAGGATACGTGCAAAGCGCAAACGGTTGGCTAAACTGTATTCAGAATTCTGGAGGTATTTGGTGTAATACTCCTTTGCTTTATCATACTTCTTCGATTTATAATACAACTCGCTCATTAATTTTAATGCAGGTGCATAGTTGGGGTCGATAGCCAATGCTTTGTTCAGGTCGATCAGCGTTTGCTCGGCATTTCTTACACGGATCCAGATGGCAGCAACGCGTGTGTAGGCTTTTGGATTTTTAGGCTCAACAGACTCTGCCCGTTCGTATTGGGTAGCTGCTTCACCGCCATTGTTCATTTCCAGGTATACATCACCTGCAGCGATCAATACTTCATAATCCTTCGGTGCAATTTCAAGTGCCGTTTTAATATGGGTTAAAGCTTCATCGGTAACTTTATTGTCTGTGCTCACCAATGCCGATGCAACAAGACGAAGTGCCTTAGGGTCTTTGGTTACCCCATCGCGGCCGCGGCTAAAGCCTAATGCTTTGTTGAATTGCGCTTTGGCTTCGTCTTTTTTATTCTCGGCCATTAATAATTCACCCAGCCCCGCATAATTTGACGCATTGACAGGCGCAACTTTTACCCCTTCGTTATACGCCCATTTTGCAGAGTCTTCTTTAAAAAGGTTGAAATAAGCCTGGCCAAGATAATACCAGTTATCTCCGTTTGCAGGTTCTGCTTTGGTTAAAGAGGTAAATGTGTTGCGGGCGCTTTCAAATTTTTCGAAATCCAATGCCCTTAATCCATCCTGCATGGTTTGCGCCTGCACGTTCAATGCAAATACGCTGCTTACTGCAAGTGTTTTAAAAATCAATCTGTTCATGTTCCTATGTCTAATCGTTGTTTAATTGTATAATTCTAACCGGTGCTTTAGCCGGTACAAGGCCGCTTTTCAGGATAATGCGCTGTCCTTTATCGCTGTTGATAAATGAAGCAAAACCCGTACCCAATCCATATCTTCCTTCGGGGTTAATAATATAAATGTTCCTGTATAAAGGGTATTGCTTTAATGCAATGTAAGCCTGGTAAGGCTTCATTACAGGTGCCTCAGCCGTTGCAGGGTTTACCGGCACAAGACTGGCCACCTTTACCCGGTTTAGAAAGTTATTTGTAGTGGTATCATCCTTATCGCTGATCCACGACACACCGATAATTCCAATGGTATTTTTATCTTTTTCAACCTGGGTGATCACTTCCGGGTTGCCATTTACTGCATAGCAATGTGTAGCAAGGGCTGCACCTTTAAGCAGGGAATCTTTAAGTTGTCTTACTGCACTCGACCTGGTATTATCGAATACGATCCTGAGCCCATCGCCATTGTTTTTTGTATCTAGGTCTTTCCATGTTTTATATGTTCCGTTCAGCAGTTTTGTGATCTGATCAATCGTAAGCACGGTGTCTTTTCGTGCAGGGTTCATAATAATACCAATGGCATCATACCCGATCACAATGCTTTTGGGATATATCTTACGTGTTTCAAAGGATGATCTTTCGGCAGGAAGCAGGTCGCGGGACACAATGGCAATGCGTGAGCTGTCTTTGGAGAGCAGGTTAATGGCTTCCGATTCATTGGTGTATATAATGTTCACTTTGGCTTCGGGATACAGGGCCACAAATACATCTTTCTCGGCCTCAATGATGGGCCTTAAGCTTTCGTCAACAGCAATGTTTATTTCACCGCTGGTGCTGGTATCGCTGTATTGAGGCGTCTTGCTGTTATTGCACGAACCCAACAATGCCGACAGGCATACGATGAACAATACTTTTTTTATCATGTTTTGCAAGCTATTATCAGTCATCATTCCTAAAGTCAGGTTGCTTTTTCATCAAACGGTAAAATCGAAAACCGCTGTAACAGATCAGGAGTGCACCCACCAGGTATTTCACTTGTCCTAGGTATGCAAACAAGGGCATCACCATAAAACTTATGCCCATTACGAAATAAAAAATAGCCATGATCACTCCGAAATATCTTAGTGACCTGGCTATTTTCTTATCGCGATCTGCTCTTATTTCATCGAGTTTCACGCTCATTGTATTCTTTTACTAATTCAACTTAAATGCTACCGGTAAGGTGTATTTTAAGCGAACGGGTTTACCGTTTTGTTTAGCGGGTTTCCAGGGTTTCATGTTTTTAACCACACGAACCGCTTCTTCATCTAATCCCCAACCTGCTTTTTTAACCACCGTTACATCGGTAATTTTACCATCACGCTCTACCACAAACTGCAGAACCACTTTTCCTTCAATTCCGTTTTCACGGGCCATTGTAGGGTATTGAATGGTTTTACCCAGGTATGCGTATAGGTCGCCATCAGGAAACTCAGGCATTTGCTCTGCAAAGGTTACAATTTCAGGTTCAGCTTCACCGGTTAATCCGTCACCGTCACCTGTGGTCAGTAAGCTTTCATCTACTCCATTCGGATCACCTTCTACTGTTTCTGTAGCTGCTTCCCTTTTATCTTCCTGGATCGGAGGCGGTTCATCATCCGGCACTTGCTCATCAGGTTTAATTTCGGGAGGCGTGAATTTTACCGTTGATTTTAAGGGTGGCGGTGGCGGTGGAGCAGGTGGCGGTGGTTCATTTTTATCAATAGGAGGTACTTCTTTTAAAGTAGTTACTTCCGTAACCTTTACCTCTTCTGCTTCTTTAGGAACCAGCCCTTTGATCAGGTCGATGAGCATGGGTGTTGAAATAACGAGGGTAAAAAAGATGATGGCAAACAAAATACCTTTGTTTGTGTTCTCATCGCTCTTTTTCCGGAGCACATAAGCTCCGTAAGCCTGGTTACGTCCTTTGAAAACGATATCAACCCAATTGCTGTCGAAAATATTTATTTTAGAAAGTTTTGACATATGAGTTAATGATTATTCAAGATTTACAGTTTTTAACATCTCTACTTCTGGTGCTGTAATATCAACCACAGCATAACGGCCTATGTTAAGGATCAGCATCTCATCAAGGATATCAACCAGGTTTTCATACTTTGCTTTATCGGCAGCTTTTATTACAACGATCAAACCATCTTTAAACGATTTAATGGCTGTTACATTGGCGCGGTATTGCTCTTCTGTTATTGTGCGGTTGTTAAGCATTTGTTTATAGATAGGGATGCTATCTACATTCTTATTGCGGTCCCTGTTTTCTTTTATCAGTGTGGCCCTGATCCCGCCTGCACCATAATTTGTTATCTGTGGAGTGCCTGGCTCTCCTGTTACTGCGTCAACAAAATAGTAAACCACTTTATTGTCTTTTGCCAGTAAAAGGATGATCGTCTGTGATGCTTTTATTTTGGTCGGGTCCTGCGTTTCGGTTTTATCAGGCATGTTAATTTCCATGGTTTGTGGCTTATTCATGCTTGTTGTTAACATAAAGAAGGTGATCAAAAGGAAACCCAGGTCAACCATGGGGGTAAAATCCACCCGTGTCGACATCTTTTTGCCTCTTTTCTTGCCACCCTTATGTTTGCCGCCACCGCCACCGCTTTCTATTTCTGCCATGCGTTTTTATTTTTAAAAAGGTTACTTATTGACCAGCTTCCATGCTGGTAATAAAATTAAATCTGTTCACTTTTTTTTCCTGCAAAATGGCCATTACACGTTTAACGGTTGGCATATTTGCGTCACGATCTCCTTTAATGGCTACGCGTACTTCATTGTTTGCAAGGCGTGTTTGCCAGATCCAATCACCCAGTTCATTGTTTAATGAATCTGTCGGGATCCCGGGAAAAAAGGTTTTGGCCTTTTCTTCAGGGCTCATCGCCAGGTATTGTTTCATTTGCGACATTGGAATACCAAAGGTTGCCTGCAGGGAGAATTTTTTTATCTCTTCGGCCGAAAACTGGATCTTATACTTTTCACCCATGCGCTCCAATATACTGGCACGTACAGGTTGAGCATCTGTCATAAAGAACACGCGGCCATCTTTGTCAATTGTTAACTGCATAATGTCTGATTCAGGCAGTTTAATTTCACTGATCGATGATGGTGTATCCACAGTTACAGGCTCGTCCGGCTTGGCAGTAGTTGCAAGCATAAAGAAAGTAAGCAGCAGGAAAGCTACGTCTGTCATAGCCGTCATATCTACCGATGTACTCTTACGGGGAACTTTTACTTTAGGCATAATTTAAAATTTAAGATTGAATGAATAGAAAAAGAGAGGTGAAATTTCACCCCTGTTAACATCAGTCAACCGGTTATTTATGAGTTGCCGCAAACGTTTGGGTGATGCTGAAACCAGCTTCATCAATCGTGTAAGTAATTTTGTCGATTTTTGTGGTGAACACATTGTACATGATGGTAGCAATAGCAGAGTTACCGATACCCAATGCGGTATTGATAAGCGCTTCAGAGATACCGTTTGCAAGCTGTGTTGAATCGGGAGAACCGGCAGTTGCTAAAGACGAGAACGCCTTGATCATACCGATTACCGTTCCCAATAACGCGATCAACGTTGATACAGAAGCCATGGTAGCGATAATTACCAGGTTTTTCTCCAGCATTGGTAATTCCAATGAAACCGATTCTTCAATTTCTTTTTGGATCGCCAATACTTTCTGGTCTTTATCCAGCTCTGTATTGTTGTGCATTTCTTTGTATTTGTGCAATGCAGATTTCACCACATTAGCCACCGAACCTTGTTGTTTATCACACTCAGCGATGGCAGCATCAATGTTGTTGCTTTCCAGGTGTGCCTGGATTTTGCGAACAAAAGCTTCTGCAGAACCTTTACCTGATGCTTTACCGATGGTTAAAAAACGCTCGATAGAGAAGGTGATGCTCATTAATACCAGTGAAATTAAGATAGGTACGATAAACCCACCTTTGTAGATCAATCCTAAAACGTGGTTAATGCCATCAGGAACAGGGTGTTTGGTTGTATCACCGCCTTCGAAATTGGCCGGGTTACCTAATACAAACATGTAAATAAGGATTGCTACTACTAAGAGTACCGGAATAGCAAAAGTTGCGAACATTGCACTAAACGTGCTTTCTGATTTTTTGGTTTGAACTTGGTTCATCTGTTACAAAAATTTAGTGGATGCAAAAAAGTTAATTAAATTGATAAATGAAAGGATTTGTTTTAAAAATTATAGGTGTTTATCGGGTTTTATATTCAGGGCTTTAACGCGGGTTAACATAAAAATAATATTCATAAGAAGTCAAAAAAAACTTACAAAGTGTGATTTAAACAACAGGCATAAAAAAAGAGGTTGTTTAAACCTCTTCATTTATACAATTTAAATAGTCCTTTGTTTTATTTTAATAGTTGCATCAGG
>JAZKGM010000145.1:0-15063 GCA_040385895.1 Bacteroidota bacterium | reverse complement strand
TTTAAATTTAACACCAAAACACATACAAATTATGAAAAAAAATCTACTGTTTTATTTCACTAACTCTAAGTCTGTTTACTTGTTATTACTCCTGCTGATCTCAGGTATCGGGGCTTTAAAAGCACAGACCCCAACTTTTTATACGGGAAACGTTAATGCACCCAGTAATTCGTTCCCTTTTAACAATGCTGCCGGAAAATCAATGCAATCGCTTATTGCCGCGGGTGAATTAAGCGGGGCTCTTTTCGGGAATATCACAAAGTTTTATGTACAGGGCACGGCAAACGTTTCAGCCACGTGGTCGGGACTGGTGATAAGGATGGGGCAAACCTCAGCCAATACTTTACCAAGCGGTGCTTTATATGCCGGGCAACTCGATACGGTTTTATACATATCTTCTGCGGCTGCCACATCAACAGCAGCGGGCTGGATGCAATTCACTTTAACACGGCCCTATTTGTATGACCCTACCAGGAGCCTGGTGGTTGAAATATCACAGTGTGCTTCAACAGGAGGCTTTACGGTTACCAATGTTGGCAAACCGGGTTCTTTCAGGAGGGCATGGAACCTTTCAACCTGCACCCCTTTACATACAGGACAGGATGAGAACTTATTTAATTGCGGGGTTGATATGAGCTCGGCAAGTAATAATGATGTAGGTGCGTTTGCTATTACTTCACCCGGCTTATTTTGTGCACCGGGCAATCAGTCTATACAGGCGCAGATAAAAAACTATGGCATAAACCAGGTGAACACGGTAAATGTGAACTGGTCGATTAACGGTACCCTGCAAACTCCTTATACGCATAACTCTTTACTGGATACATTCGGTGGGGCATCGGGCACATCTGCAAATATTACGCTGGGTAACTATTTTTTCCCTGCTACACCCACAACCATAAAAGTATGGACCTCTTCGCCCAATTCGCTAAGCGATACGATCTTAGTTAACGATACCGCAAGTGGGTTTTTCCAGCCATCTTTAAGCGGTAATTACACCATTAACCCTTCTGGTTCGGGCAGCTCAAACTACACAACAATAGATGCTGCAGTAGCCGACATGGTAGCAAGGGGCATATGTGCACCTGTTACTTTTACGATCGCCAACGGAAGCTATTCGCGCACTACAGCTTTAACTATACCGGCCATTGCGGGGGCCAACCAGGTAAACACCATTACGTTCCAGGGTAACGGCTCGGGCGTTTGTACCATCTATGGAGCAATAGCAAGTTCTGCTGTTATTGTGCTGAACCAGACCAAATACATAACAATAAAAGGGATATCTGTAATCAATACTTCTGCAACGGCACCATGCGGCATAGCAGGTGTAGGAGGTACCCAGAAAGTAAACATAAGCAATTGCTACATCAAGGTACCTGTGGTAACTTCAACTTCAAGCACCGGTTATGTGTTGAATTTTACCGGAAGCGCTTCCGGTAACGGAGTTTCGGCATGTGCTGCAGACAGTATTGTAATAGACAGCAACAGGCTTGTTGGCGGAGGGTATGGAGTTGTGGTGTATGGGTTGCAATTAGCAACTGTAAACAGGGGGATCATCGTAACAAATAATACAATTGACAGCTGTAATTATATGGGTGGATACATCGCATATAATTACAACCCGATCATTTTTTCTAAGAATACGGTGAACATGCAGGGGGGCACCAATTACGGGTACTACGGGGTTTATTTTTATTATAACCGTTCTTCCGATCTTACCCAGTCGCATATTATTACCAATAACCGGATCAATAACTTCGGCTATTACGGGATGTATATATACTATCCTACCAATACCAATACCGCCACAGCTAAAACCATTATTAATAACAATGTACTGATCGGGGCGTCAGCCGGCACTACCTATGCAGGGGCTTTCGGTATTTACCTGTACCAAACTTCGGCAGCAAACACGGCAGACGTGTACCACAATACGGTTGCCATGCTTGGAAACACCACAGCCACCACCCCGGCTGCATTTTATAACGGTATTTCTACGGTAACAAATGTTAAAAACAACATTTTTGCCGTGTATACAAGTTTGCATGTGCCGGTGTACCTGGCTGCAAATCTTAACAGCGGTAACCTGAACAATAACCTGTATTATAATTCTTCCACTACAGGCATCCTGGTATTCAGGGGAGGGGTTTATTATAATGCATCCAACTACCTGAGTAATACTGCCGGGGGCGATTCTTCCCTGAATTCAGCTCCGCCATTTACCAGTTCACCTACTTTGCTCAGGCTGGCCAACCTCGGATTAACACAGGCATGCATGGTGGGTACTAATGTAAATGCAGATGTTCCGCTCGACTTTAACGGTGCAACGCGCTCTTCCATACCTACAATGGGTGCTTACGAGTTTGTGAACACCACAACAGATAACCTGGCCGCGTTAAATATCATTACTCCGGTGGCGCCTATCACCATCGGGTTCCAGGATGCCAGGTTCAGGGTGAAAAACATTGGAAATAATACCATTAACTTTTATAGTGCATCTTACAACCTGAATGGAAGTTTCCCGGTTACTTTATTTAAATCGGTAACACTGCCATCCTGTGGAGTTGATACCATTGATTTTAACGGAGCCAACCAGATCAACCTGAGCACGACCAACAATATTGCGATGTATACGGAAAGTCCTAATGGTGTACCTGATACAGACCGATCGAACGATACGCTTAAAACCATCCTCAAATCACCTTTAAACGGAGTATACACCATTGGTGGCGGGGGGGCAAATTTCAGCACGCCTCAACTGGCAGCCGTAGCATTAAAGGATGGTGGTGTTACAGGGCCTGTAACCTTTACCTTTAACCCGGGCACTTATACAGGCCAACTGCAGATCCAGGGGCCGATCGCGGGCAATACCGATTTAAACCCTATCGTGTTTGACGGGGTTAATGCAGCTACCTCGATTATTACAGCAAATGTAGCACAGTCGGCCATCGTGATCTCGGATGCCAGGTATGTTACAGTTAAAAACCTTACGGTAACCAATACAAATACAGGTGCAGGAACAGGTGGGGTTGCAATAGCAGGTAACATTTATTCCAACAACGGATCATCATGTGCTGTTATCAAAAATATCATTAACCTGCCAAACGTAACCAGTACAACCAGTTATGGGATTATTGTTACCGGTACTCCAAACGGAACGGCAGCCAGTAACAATAACGTGGATTCGATAACCATAGACAGCAATGTAATTAATGGCGGTAACTACGGAATTGAGCTGTATGGAAATACAACCTCTCCGTCATCATCCATAGGCCGCGGCCACCTGGTGCGTTACAACACCATTAACAGCGCCTATAACATGGGCATGCATATCTACTACATTTATAACCCTGTTGATGTAATAGGCAATACCATAAACATGCATACCACAACAACTGCGGCCAGCTATGGATTGTATTTTTATTATTGCCAGAATAATTCACCAAGTACACCGCACCGTATTTTAAACAATAAGATCATCAATGCCAATGCGTATGGCATGTATGTGTATTGGTATTCAAGCCCTGTATCTGCTCCTATGCAGGTTTATAATAATATCGTAACCGGTTCGTCAAGGTACGCAGCAGCGTATTATGCCGCTTATATTTATTCGGGTGCTGCCAACGCCAATGTGAACATTTACCACAACACGCTTATTGCAAACTCAACCTCTAATTTTCAGTCTATTTATGGCCTGCTGTACTATAATACAACGGGGTCTGTGCAGAATATAAAAAACAACATTTTTGGTATTCAAACAGCACTTGGGGGGCCTATAAATGCGCCTTTGTATTTCTCGAATGTTGCTGCAGCCAATGTTAATTACAATACGTATTATAACCTGACATCATCATACCTGGTGTTTAAAAATGCCATCTATTACAACTCTTCCAACTACAGGGTTGCATCAATCGGTGGCGACAGCTCTTTTAGCAACAATCCTAATTTCTCAAACATACTTGTACCTGTTTTATCAGAAGGTTGCACCCGTGGAGCTAATTTAACTGCTGATGTTCCTAAAGATTACACAGGCGCCCTGCGTTCTACCTCACCTAATGTTGGTGCTTATGAGTATTCGGGAACCAGCAACGATGTTTCTTTAGAAGCCTTGTTGTATCCTTTTGCTCCGGTTACCCTTGGCGCGCAGGATCTGGCGGTGAGGGTCAGGAATAACGGGACTAATGTTGTATCGTCATTTAGTGTGTCGTATACCTTAAACAACGGATTCCCGGTAGTTTACAATTGGTTTGGAACCCTGAACCCTTGTGACACGACAACGGTTATCTTTAATAGTTTCAACCAGATCACCTTAACAAGCGGTTCAAACAACATCAAAGTGTTTACAGAAAACCCTAATTATGTTTCTGACGGGTATAAGAATAATGATACGATCAAAGTAAGTTTTGAAACCCCGCTCAATGGTAATTATGTTATAGGGGTGGCCCCATCCGATTTCACTACATTTACAGCTGCCGTTAATGCATTAACAGCAAGAGGCGTATCAGGCCCGGTAACGTTCCGCGCCAAAAAAGCCACTTATACGGAATCGATCAATCTTGGTGCTGTTGCGGGTGCGTCATTGGTAAATAGGATCACATTCACTTCTATAGGCAGTCATCCTGATTCGGTAACTTTAGCATGGACAAGCAGTACAACGAACAATCCTTATGTGGTTCGTTTTACTTCGGAAGCCAATTATTTCATTTTTGATAAGATCACCTTCTCACAGCTCAGTTCTACAGCAGCATACCATACGATCATGTTCCAGGGGATCGCTTCTTTTGACACGATCAGGAACTGCGTGATCAAACAACCGATCAACAGCAGTTATACTTCTGTGAATATTTACGGAGTGCCATACAATGGCGAAGGATTGGTGATCGACAATAACAGCATACGTGGCGGGTATTACGGCATTTACCTGAACGGAGCCAGCAGAACGTCCGGTATGAAAAATGTGGTGCTTAATGCAAATACACTTACCGATTATTATTATTCGCCCGTTTATTATTTACAGTATACACGTAACGCTAAATTTACCAATAACATATTTAACCCGGTAACGGGCGGCATTGCAAACCAATACAGCTATTTTTATTATAATGATTCAGGGTTTGTGAGTACGAATAACGTGTACAACAGCATCACCGGGAAAACTTTTTACTGGTATAATTATTACAGCAACAACAGCAGCACCAACAAGTCGCTTATTGCCAATAACCAGTTTAAAGGAGCAGGAATAAACTATTTCTATGCAGGCAATACCGGAACCACCTACCAGGACATTGTGCACAATACCTTTAACATGAATGGCGGATACTTTTATATTGCAGTGGGAACGATCAATAACGTGCGCGTGCTTAATAACGTGATGAGCAGTACGGGTACCTATGCATACTATTTTAGTGCTGCGCCAAGTTCTTTTACTTTAACAAGCGATTATAACTCGGTGTATACATCAGGTTCAACCACACCTTATTATGCAACCGCAGCACGCACTGCGGCTGCCTTTAAAACCGCTTATCCCGGTTTAGAGCTCAATACGATGAATGTACCTGCAGGGCTCACCAGTGCTACCGATCTGAGGCCGAATGCCACCAGTAATGCCACCTGGTCGCTTAACGGCCGTGGCTTACACATAGGTTATGCGATTAACGATGTAAACAATGCAGTACGTCCGCAAACGTTTATAGCAGGTACACCGGATATTGGTGCCTTTGAATTTACACCTACTGCAACACCGGTACTGTTAACTGCAACACCGGCTACACCAACAGCAGGCGGTACGCAGGTGTTTATGTACAATGAAGATACCGCGGCTACCATTACCTGGGATGCTTTTGCAACCCCACCTGCAAGCATCAGCGGAAGGCTGTATTCGGGTGTTTATCCTCCGGGCATGACCGGAAACACGCATGCTGCTTTAAACATGTATTGGGATATATCGGCACCTACTGGTGTATATGGCTATACCATCAACCTTTATTACAAGCCAACCATGCAAGGTTCGGTTCCGCTTATTTCTAACATGATGGGTACAAAAAAATCGGGTTCGGGACCATGGACGTTTTACACCACACCACAAACAGTGATCGATCCGGTAAGAAATATTTTAACAATTAACAGCCTTACTGATTTCTCATTGTTTACGGGCACCGATGCCTCTAATCCTTTGCCTGTTAAGTTAAGCAGCTTTGAAGCTGTTGCACAGCGCAGCAATGTGTTTGTGAGCTGGACCACAGCAAGCGAGAGGAACGCTTCTTATTTTGAAGTGTATTCATCTGCTGACGGAAGGAATTTTGCCGCTGCAAGTAACCAGGTCAAAGCAAAAGGAAACACGTCAACGCCCACCTCATACCAGTTTACAGACGTAAATGCATTTGCGGCAGCAAACACCGTTTATTATAAACTAAAATCAACCGACCGTGACGGCAGCACAAGCTGGAGCGATGTAGCGATCGTGAACAATAACCGCGCGGCCAACAGCATTTCTGTATACCCTAATCCGTTCAGCAATGAGTTCAGTATCGTACTGCCTTCTTCTGGTGAAGCAGGTGTAGTGATCACTTCATTACAAGGTGAAACGTTGATGACCACCACTGTGCATGCAGACCATCAGGCTGCTGTAATTAAGGGACTGGATCAGCTTAAAACCGGGGTGTACTTTGTTAAAGTAACCCATAACGGCACTACTTATGTAGAGAAATTAGTAAAGAACTAAGGTCATCACATACCAGCAAAAGAACGGCCCGTGGAATTTCTGCGGGCCGTTTTTGTTTTGTTTTACGGCTTATTTTCAGCAATCATTTTGTATCATTGAACCGGCACATATTTTAATGTTATTGGTATGGGAAAAACGATAGGCTTAGGTATTGTACGTTATTTACTGGGGTGTATCATGATCGGTTATGGAGTAACCAAGATCTTACAGACACAATTCGTTATTCTTCCTTTCCATGTGTGGCAGCTTCCTTTGGAAGAGGTTTGGGGCGGGTCGCTTGCATGGGCATTTTTAAGCTATTCACCCTGGTTCCAGGTGTTTCTTGGCTTTTGCGAGTTGATCCCTGCCATTTTATTATTGTTCAGAAGAACAGCCTTGTTGGGCGCCATCCTCATGCTGCCTTTAACGTGCAGCGTAATGCTTATTAATTTTGCATTGCAATTGTGGCCGTCAACCCAGGTGTTATCCGGTGTGTTGTTTGTATTGAACCTGGCGGTGTTCCTGTTCGAAAAACATAAGCTGCAGCATATGATCACCGTGGTAATGGGCAAAAAGGAACAGCTGTTCAAAACGGTCCCTGAAGCACTGGCCAATATTGGCCTCATCGGCTTCCTGCTGTTTGCTTTCGGTTATCCGCTGTTCAACTACCGCAACCAAAATAATAACCTTATCGGTGACTGGTTTAATCAACACCCCAACGAATGGGTTTTACAGGACCAACTGGTAAACGACAGCGCGGTTAAACCAGGCAGGCTGTATTTTATGCCATACGATACCTATGTGATGGTGAACGATACGATCGCAAACCAGCGTGGTGACCAGGAATCGGAATACAGGCTGGATGAGCAGGCAAAAACGCTCTTTTTATATCAAACCGACACGAACAGCGCTGTAAAGAAGTTTAGTTATGTGCTCAGCGATTCGGCCCTTAAGCTGATAAGCACTGATACCGGGAACAGCGTGGTGTATACTTACAAAAGAAGGGTAATGAACACCCGCTACCACAGGTAAAACTTAACCTGCCCGTAATACGTATATGTGTTATGAAGAAAGAAGTCCAGGGAAGCCAGGCCGGGTATCAAACAGGTGCATATATGGCCGCGTTTCTGTTAAGATCGGTTTTGGCCTGTTTAATCGCATTGATGAACTTAAGTTGTAAAAAGCAAGTGCAGGAAAAACCGGCAACCGTTGTTGCTCCGCAAACACAGGTAAAAGCAATTAATTACCTTGCCCTTGGCGATTCGTATACCATTGGTGAATCAGTTGCTGCAAGTGAACGTTTCCCGCTTCAGTTAAGCAGCAGGTTAAATGCAGGCAAAAACTACCTGGTTAAAGAAACCCGGATTGTAGCACGCACCGGCTGGACAACACAGGACCTTACCAATGAACTCGACCGCCTTGATATAAAGGATACATTTACCCTGGTTTCATTACTGATTGGCGTTAATAACCAATACCAGGGGAGAGATACCGGGGAATATGCCACGCAGTTCACCGCGTTGCTGAACAGGGCTGTTTCATTGGCAGGACATGACAAACGCCATGTGTTTGTGGTTTCCATTCCCGATTATGGCTATACGCCTTTCGGGGAATCTGACCGGGAGCGTATTTCGCAGCAGGTTGATAATTTTAATGCAATTAATAAAAGAATAACAGATAGTTTTGGCATCAGGTACATTGATATAACACCGATATCAAGAAACACAGGTGAAGAGCTGACAGCAGGAGACGGTTTGCACCCATCGGCTAAGCAATACGGCTTATGGGTGGATAAGATGGAGCCGCTTATAAAGAATTTATTAGTTGAGTAATTCCATAACTAATAAAGTTGATACAGTTTACCCCATAAAAAACGCGAAGCCAAAAGCTTCGCGTTTCTGTTTATATACACCTGGATTATCTTAAAATGGTCACATTTCCTTTAATGCTGATGCGCTGGTTCTTTCTGCCGGTTCCTTCGGCAATATAAACATACACGTCAGACGGTGCAGGTTTACCATCCACCGTTCCGTCCCAGCTGGTATGAATATCATTGCTTTCAAACACCTGCTGGCCCCAGCGGTTAAAGATCTTGATGTTATAGGTATCAAGGAACACCCCGCCCAGTTCAAACTTATCATTCAAGCCATCGTTATTGATCGTGAACACATTGGGTGCATAAAGCCTTGGTTTTGTATCAATACAGGCTATGTTCGATTCGCTGGTCACTTCCGATCCGTTTTCGTGTGCGGTCACTTTATAGCAATAATCGCGCTGCTGCAGGTTCACATATTTGTGAAAGAAGGAGGTATCATCCGGTGTTAAGGTGGTTACCGGAGAGAAGGCACGTGCCGAATCATAGTAAAAATCAGCCTCGTATTTATTCACTCCCGTTTCCCAGTAATTATACCGGGTGAAGGTAATCACAGGATCATACTTAAGGAGGTCGTTCTCTTTGAGGTTCACTTTTAATAAAATGGTTTTGGCCATGTTGCTCGATGGACTTAATCCACCGCAATTATCCCTGAGGTAAGTATAATACGTATAGCTGTGATTGTCTACATCCACATCTGTATCAAGCAGGAAGGTGTCTGTCATTTCTTTATAAGCTATCGGCTCTGTTTCATCATCGCGCATCTTATATATAAAGTATTTGAACGGGATTTCGTGTGTACGCCTGTGCCATTGTAAAAGAATATAACTGTCGTTTACCACAGTAGCCCGTATGTTGCTGGTTGATGGCATGGTGGGTGCATAATCCGGTGTGGCCCCGCTCGTATCACTCCAGCTTACCTGCGTGTCACCGCTCCGTTCTACCGTTTTAATCCTGTAGAAATAGGTGGTAAAACAGGTGATGGAAGTGTCTGTGTAATTCAGCGAATCCCCGTTAACCGAATGGATATGGACGAATGCATCTCCCGAATCTTTATTGTTCCTCCAGATCTCATACCTGTCGATGGTGTCGAAACCCTGATAGGGGGTCCATGCCAGCGCAATGGCATTATCGGTGTTCCGGGCTTTGAGCTCAACGGTGGTGTGCAGTTCGGAGGGAAGAGAAAGGTTGTTGCACAGGTCAATTGCAGCTACGGCATAGGTATATGGATTTTCCAGCGTATTGATGCCCTGGTGGACGAATACGGTATCATCAATGGTATGTATAGCGGTATTGGCCGGTGAGCCCGAAAAGTAATTGTAGTAGATGCGGTATGAGGCAAAATCAATCTCGTTATTACGCTTCAGTTCAAGTACGGTCGATGTGTTGCCTGTTACACTTGCCCTCAGCACGTTGGGCACCTGAGGGGGAATGGTGTCGTCAATTACCGTAACATAATCCGATTTAGTGATCGAGTCAATACAGGTGTTATGGTCCTGTGCGGTAAGGCTGATCTTATAACGCCCCGATTTGGTGAACAACAAAGGTTGTGGTGTAAATCCCGTTAAGGTGGTATCATTGATCTTCCAGAACCAGTCGGTGATTTTAGCAGATTCAGGGGTTTTGTTCACGAACGAGATCAGCGTATTGATACAAACAATGGTTTTGTCCGTTTCAAAATCAGGCTTAGGCAAGGGGTGCACAACAATGCTGTCAATGGCGTCACGACCATCATCGCAGGTTCCGCTGCTGTCTATTAAAGTAAGCTTAGGGTGATATACACCGGGCCTGAGGTAAACATATCCAAATGCATGATCAAAGGTATCTACCAGGCCATCCCCCAGGTCCATTTTTATGTACTTGGCATTCGGGGAAGTTACTTTGAAATCAACGCTATGTGGCATGCAACCCTTGCCGGGGGTAAAGCTGAAATCACCGGTAGGGCCTTTAAGGATAATATAATCAGGGATCACGGCCGAATCAATGCACCCGGCACTATCTTCTATCACAAGCCGTACTGCATATTTTCCGGGTTTTTGAAAAACGGTGTTCGGGTTTTGTTTATCGCTCACGTTCATTCCAATAACCCATGCCCATGATTTTATTGGAGTGGCCCCAAGTATAGTCGTATCGAACAGGTTAATGGGTATAATAGGTTTAAAGCATTCGCGCATGCGTGGGTTGGCATAAAAACCTGCCTTTGGTTTTTTATTGCTCACAGGGATCAAGGTATCAGCAGTTGCTATGCAACCGTTTCCGTCTGTTACTTTCAGGCTCACGGCATACATGGTATCCACATGCGTGTATACCTGGCTGGCAGCAGCCGTGTATTGGCTTGACAGGCCGGTTTTCCATATGTACTGCGGTGTGCCGAAAACAGCATCGGGGCTGGCCGGGGTATTATAGGTAACGGTTTGTGAGCCGCACCTGAAACTGCGCGAAATGTTTATCCGGGCGACAGGAAGGGTTGGAACAACAACAGATGAAGCAGTAAAATTGCACCCGAATGAATCGGTAACTGTAAGTTGTATCGTATGCCCTGCATTTTGCGGGTTTGCAGGATTTGTAAACAGCCTTGGAAAGGTGTCATTGTTGGGTGTAACCAGGCTATCCGTTGCCGACCATTTCCACTTGCGCAATACCACCGGGTATTCAGTTGTTGAATTGTCTTTAAAAACAGTGGTCAAAGGAACACAACCTTTCGGATTTACAGCAGAGATCAACGCTTTACCACCAATTACTTTTATGGCAGAATCTTTAATGAGCGTAAACGGGCAATTGCGCGAATCATAAATGGTTAAGGTAACTTTGGTATAGCCGGGTTGCGTAAAGTCCAGCGTAGGGTTCTGCAGGTTGCTTGAACTCCTTGACGAGAACTGCCAGTAGTACCCTACAATAGGTAATCCACCGGGTGAGATCACGGTCGTGTTGGTAAGGCCGACCCGTAACGGGGCACAGCCTACGGTATCTGACAGGGTAAAAGTGATCTCAGGTGTTTCCGGAATGATCACTTCACGTGTAAACGTATCCGGGCAGTTAAAGGTTGTATCTGTAGCAATTAACTTAATGATGTACTTGCCCGATTGAAGGTATTTTTTAGAAGGATTTTTAAGCACAGACGAATCTCCATCCCCAAAGTACCAGCGGTATTTGTTTTTGCCTACCGAGGTGTTGATGAGTTTGATGCTGTCCATGGCGCACCCCATAACAGGAACTGCGAAAAAAGCTTTGGCCGGAAGAACGGTGATGAAGTTAAACTTAGTGGTATCGGAGATGCAGCCGTAATGCTCAATAGCAAAATAGATGTTATACTGTCCCGTGTCTGAAAATATTACAGAAGGGTCTTTTTCATTTGAAGTCCCGTTTTTCCACAGGTATGTATATGTAACCGGTTTTACATTTCCTGCACCCGTACCGGTAAACTTAACCGGGTTAATGGTGCTGTAACAATCAATAAACTTATCTGCTGTAAAGTTCGGTTTAAACTTCATTCCAACCCTTACCGAATCTTTCAGTATCACTTCACAACCCTCTGCGGTAATTGCTTTAAGCGTGATCACATAAATACCGGTATCATTAAATGTATAGGTAAACTGGCTGTCGTTGCTCAGTACTGTGGTATTATAGCTCCATTGCATGCTGGCAAATGCCTTTGCCTGTCCGGGATATAACCTGAACAGAGGAGAAAAGGGAACGCAGCCTTTTTTTGCGTTACGCCCTACAATATCAGCAGCGGGGTCAGATGATTTTACCTGCCTGGTTAAGGAGTCTTTGCAGCCTTCTAAAGTGGTAACCACTAATTTAACATCGTATGCACCAAGCGAAGTATAGGTGGTGGAAGGGTTTTGCGCAGCCGAGAGCTGGCCGTTCCCAAAGCTCCAGCTGTATGATGAACCCGAAGGTGTTGAAGCATTGGTGAAGTTAACAAGCTGGGGAACTTTACAGAACGAAGAGGGCTGGTTGGTAAAACCAACAGCAGGCCTTGGGTTAACAATAAAGGTGATCGTTTTGCTGCTGTTGCATCCCCTGTCGTTGGCATCCAGTTTAAGCGTATATGAACCGGCCGAAAGCCTGGAGGAGGTGGTATAGTTTTTTGCAGTAGAAACCACTGAGCCATTCAGGGTCCATGTATATGCCGTGTACTGGTATTGGTGAACGATGCAAAAGAACCATCACAGAACGCCTGTGTCTGCACAAAATCAGCCACCGGGTTTGATATAGCGATCATCTTTGCTTTCGTAAGCGTTTCAGCGCAGCCTGTTGAATTGGTTACCTTTAAGGTAACATCAAATTCGCCAGGGGCAGAAAATGTGAGTGCCGGGTTCTTTTGTGACGAGGTTAATCCGTTGCTGGTGCTCCATTCATACGTGTAGGTTCCGGCAGGTGCAACGGTGGGGGTGAAGGTGCATGTTAAAGGTGCTGTGCAGGATACCAGTTTATCACCCGAAAAATTAACCGTGTGTGTTTGGGTAACGTTAATGGCATTTACTTTTGTAACCGTATTCTGGCAGCCGTTGGCATCGGTTACCGTTAATGATAAGGATCGTATGCCGGAAGAAACATAGGTATGCGATGGGGTGGTGGCCATTCCGTTGTCCAGGTTCCCGTCACCGTAATCCCATAAGTATTTGGTAATAGCTCCTGTGCCGGGAACGGAAGTGCTGGTGAAGTTAACGGTTAAAGGAGCGCAGCCCCCGGTGGAGCTCATGGTAAAATTGGCCAGCGGGTTCTTAAAAACGGTGATGAGCGCTGTTTTGGTAACGGTGTTATTGCCCGATGCATTACCGGCTTTCAGGCTCACGGTGTATGTTCCCGGATTTACATATGTAGCTGAGGGGCTTTGGATAATAGAACTGTTCCCGTTCCCGAAATCCCATTCAAAAGAAGTAGGGGAGCCGCTGGAAAGATCGGAGAACACTACGGTTAAAGGACTGCAACCACTTGTTTTATCTGCAGAAAAGCTTGCCACAGGCTGCGCTTTTAGCATGAGGGTTCCCATTGCTGAAAGCAAAAAACACGTGGTAAGTTTAATGAGGTTCATATCAGGTTAATACGCAGACGAATATACGGATAAAAAGGTTGTAATGGATTGGCTATTTAGTAATGGTGGTTTCCGTCTTCCTGGCAAGCTCTTTCCTGCGCTCCAACAAATGCATTTGCATATGCTGGTGGATCTCAACCTGTTCGTCATTGTGTTCTTTTTCCAGCCGCTCAATTTCTTCCTGGTTATGCTTCATCAGCTTTTCTATATTTTTAATGGTTAACCGCATCACTGCAGAGTCTACATCTTCTTTAAAATTGTAACCTACAGGATCAATGAACAGGTCGTGTTTTTTATTCCAGTTGGGACTTATTTCCAGGTCGCGCGACATGAGGTCGGCCACAAAAGCAGTGATGAGCGGATCTTCGTGCCGGGTGAAATAATTCAGGTCGAGTTCATTTTTGCTTAACTGCTCGTGTACCTGCGCAATGATCTGGTGAACAACCGGGTGCTCTGTTTCAATTTCGTTTTCGGCAAGCTGTGCCATGATATGTCCTGCTACCGTAGGGTGATCTTCATTATATGGTTTGTCACCGTAGTTAAGCAGTACACGGATCAGGTCTTTTTCCTGCTCATCGTGCCGTTGCAGCTCTTTCACATTGTCGAGCAGCTCTTCCTGCACGTCAATATTTCTTTGCTGTTCGGCTATTTCTGTTTTGGCCTGCTGGCGTGCATTCCCTTTTACCAGGCGGTTGGCTTCATTGATCAGCAATTGCTCATCCACCTTCATCAGTTTTGCCGTTTCCTGCAAAAAGATGCTCCGCTTAAACGGGTCGGGAATTTTGCTGATGGTGCCAACAATGTCTTTGATCAGGTCGGCCCGTTTTACCGGGTCATCCCCGGCATCGCCCAATAAAAGCGATGTTTTAAAGAAGATAAAGTCCTGTTTTTTTTCTTCGATGTACCGGGTGAATGCCACAGCGCCCTGCTTCTGGCAAAAGCTGTCGGGGTCTTCCCCGTCCGGAAAAAGAATGATCTTTACGTTCAGCCCTGCTTCCAGCAACATGTCTGTTCCCCGCAGCGATGCTTTTATTCCTGCGGCATCCCCATCATACAGCACGCACACATTATCAGTAAACCGTTTAATGAGTTTGATCTGTCCTTCTGTTAATGAAGTACCCGAAGAGGCCACTACATTTTCAACCCCGGCCTGGTGCAGGGTAATTACATCGGTATACCCTTCCACCAGGTAAACCACCCCGTTCTTACTAATGGACTGCTTGGCAAAATATAAACCGTAAAGCTCGTTGCTTTTATGGTATAAAGGTGTTTCGGGCGAGTTTACATACTTCGGGCTTTTGGGGTCTTTTACCAGGTAGCGGCCGGCAAATGCAATGGGTTTTCCGCTTATGGAATGAATAGGGAAGATGACCCTGTTGCGGTATGCATCATAGGTTTTGCCACTTTCATTCTGTTTAATAAGTCCCCCGAGCTTGAGCAGGTCAGGGT
>JAZKGM010000144.1:13511-25594 GCA_040385895.1 Bacteroidota bacterium | reverse complement strand
TAAAACTATTGTAGTAGGTATCTTCTCCTGTTTTTATCATGCATTTATAGATCCCGTTCTTCCAGCCTGCAACATCTATTTTTCCTGCATTGTTATTTTCAAATGCACCTTCATACACCTTGCGGCCAAGCACATCAACAATAATTACAGTGCCTGTGCTGTGGTGAGACAGCATAGACAGGTCGAACCGGATACTGCTATTTGCAGGGTTGGGATATGCCTTGATCTCTGTTCGCGCATCAGCCCCCGTTATTATTCCACGCCCGGTTGTTTTATAGATGCGAAACTGGTAACTGTCGCCCGAATCAATGCGGCTGAACTGGTTTGGTGAATTTTTGATCTTAAAATACGTTTGAAGAAAGATCTTGATCCGGTATGAGCCGATCTGCGACTCCTGGGCCTGGCCTGATAACAGCGCACAACCTCTTTCGCCACCGGGAATAGCACAGCGGCTAAGACACTGGTAACCGAAATTTTCCGGAATGCCCACGAGGTCGAGCATGATCACTGAATCGATCACCACGTCCACCGTATTGCCATTAAATACGGTAGTTGTATCCTTAGGCGCCTTAAAGCTCAGCACCTGGCTATAGGAAGCATCGGTGTAAGCAAAAGGCAATTCTGCAGGTGTAAACCCTGTTGAATTCAGATTAGGATCGGGGGTGCATTGAGAGAATGCTGATTTAAAAAACACAGCGAACAAGATGAGGGTGTAAAATTTTTTCATGTCAGAATAATTGGTATTCAAATATACCAAATATACGTAAAGCCAACGACATAAGTTGGGGGATGAAGCAAGGCCCTTAATGATATGAGCCTAAACAGGCAGTAACTGTGCGGCCACAACCTGCTGCACGCTTAACTGTATAACAGCGCCCGGTAAAGACTCCTGGCTCAATTCCAGCCCTCCTACTCTTTTCCTGATCAACCTTAACACCGGGTAACCGGCTGCGGCTGCCATCTTTCTCACCTGCCTGAATTTTCCTTCTTTTAATGCAATGCTTAACCAGGTATGCCCTTTATATTTATGATAGCGGACACGGGGCGTGCGCTCGGCAAAATGAACTTCCGTTAAGCGGTTCACCACGCATGGCTTTGTTTGATAAATGTTATAATGATAAGAGATCCCTATCCCGTTCCGCAGCAGCTCAATGGCTTCGTCTGTTATTTCACCCTCCACCAAGATCCAGTATTCTTTTTCCACCTCGTGCGCAAGGAGGTGTTTATGGAACAATCCATAATTACTCAGCAGCAGCAAGCCTTCACTGTCTTCATCCAGTCGGCCAACGGGCATTATGCGTTCGGGAAACGTATATAATTCGCCCAGCAGTTTTTTCTTTTTTATATCGCATACAAACTGGCTTAAATACCCGTAAGGCTTATGCAGGGCATAAAATAAAAAACGTTCGTCAACCCCGGGAGCTTTATTCTCCGCGGCAGGCTCTGGCATGCACCAATCGCAAGCCACGCCATTGTCTGTAAAGCCACGCCCTTCGCATTGAGGGCATACATAACCACATCCGGCCATTACGTTAAATTAAATAAACCGTGCGATTAATTATTTGATCTCGCTCACCTTGATGGTATTGGTTCGCGTGCGGTCTTTTATTGGCATGCTGGCTGTATTAATTACAAGTTCGCCTGGCAGCACAAAGCCCCTTTCTCTCAAAATATCGTTGATGTCCTGGATGGATTGATCGGTGCTTTCAAAGCTTTTATAATAAAAGGCGCGTATCCCCCAAACCAGGTTAAGTGTGTTGATCAGCCTTGTATTTCCTGTAAAGATATAGATCATGGCTTTAGGCCGGTACGATGAGATCTTATAGGCGGTATACCCTGAAAAGGTCATGCTTACAATGGCCGAAGCCTTTAAATGGTCCGACATGCGGACAGCTGTAAAACAGATCTCATCACTTAAAAAGCTGGGAGAGGTTTCATTCGGGCGTTTGCCTTTAAAAAAGGGAGCGTTTGTTTTTTCGGCTTCGGCAATGGTTCTGCGCATGTGCCTTATTGCAAGCAGCGGAAAAGCACCTACGGAGGTTTCTGCGCTCAGCATCACTGCATCAGCGCCATCCATTACCCCATTGGCAATATCATTCACTTCGGCACGCGTTGGCGATGAGTTCGTGATCATGCTTTCCATCATCTGTGTGGCGATGATCACCGGCTTTCCGGCCTCAATGCATTTTTTAACAATGCGTTTCTGGATCACCGGCACCTGCTGCATCGGCATTTCAACGCCAAGGTCGCCACGGGCCACCATCACGCCATCGGCCGCTGCAATAATATCATCAAGGTTATCCAGTGCCTCGGGTTTTTCGATCTTTGCAATGACACGCGGCTTCCATTCATGCCGGTCGATGATCTCTTTCAGGTCAATAATGTCTTCCGCTTTACGCACAAAGCTTAAGCCTATCCAGTCTACTTTTTGCTGGATCCCGAACTCAAGGTCCAGTTTATCTTTTTCTGTGAGTGCAGGAATAGACAACTTGGTTTGTGGCAGGTTGAATCCTTTTTTTGATGACAGGATCCCCCCGAAGATCACCTTGCATGTTATTTCATCAATCCCGTTCGTTTCCATTGCTTCCAGCTCTATCTTCCCATCATCAAGCAGGATCAGCTCACCCGGTTTTATATCGGCAGCAAGGGTCTGGAACTTCACAGAGATCCTTTCGGCCGTTCCGATAAGCGGTATGGTTGAAACGGTGATCACACTTCCTGTGATCAGCTCAATGCGGTTATTTTCCATTTCGCCTACACGCAGCTTGGGCCCCTGCAGATCGAGCAGCATGCTTACAAACGATCCGGTGTCTTCATTTACCTTGCGTATATTCTCAATAACCTGCTGGTGATCTTCATATGTTCCGTGCGAAAAATTGAGGCGGCACACATCAACACCCTCTTCAATAATAGCTTTAAGCATATCATAGCTTGATGTGGCAGGACCAATGGTGGCAACAATCTTGGTGCGGTTAAAATTCTGTGTTCTCATTTAATATCGTTCTGTCGAAGGGTCAAATGTAGTATTTAAGATCACTTATAGTAAAGGCGGTGTTTAATTAATATGCATACACCAGGTTTTGCTTCGATTTCAATGTATTTATATCCACTGCATAAATAATCTGCACGGAAGTTACAGCCCCTATATCCTGTTTAAGGGTTAATTCATCAAAAAAATCAAGCGCCCCGCTCACCAATAGCAGGTAATCGAAGTTACGCAGCTCAGGCAGCAGGAAAGCGCCCTCCTCCTTATTGGCCAGTAAAATATACCCGGTGTGGTTCTCATCGTGTTTAAAATCAAACCTGCTGAATGAACAGGGCTTATCATTAAGCCTTATTTCATAATCTTCTGCCCTTTCGAAGTTATAAGGGTGCTTATGATTGATCTGCCAGGCTAAGCGGTAAGGCTTTTCCGGAGATACGATACCAAACAAAAGGAAATCGTATTCAAATTCAATATCTAACTCAAACTTTTTGATGCTGCTGCTGTTTGCTAGCAAAGCAACTAAAAACAATTTGAGGGTGTATTATTAAAATGATAACTTTTGCACATTACCTAAAAAAAAGAAGTCAGTTGCTTTTTAGTTAAAAAAAGCATTTTATTTGCACATTCGAAACTTAAACTAATACAATAATGTCAGACGTAGCAGCAAGAGTAAAATCAATTATTATTGATAAACTTGGGGTAGAAGAAAGCGAAATTACCAATGAGGCTAATTTTACCAACGATTTAGGTGCGGATTCATTAGACACCGTAGAACTAATCATGGAATTTGAAAAAGAATTCAACATTGCTATTCCTGATGACCAGGCTGAGAAAATCGGAACTGTAGGGCAAGCAATTTCTTACATTGAGCAAAACGCAAAAGCTTAATCTTTAAACCCATTTTCATGACATCCCGAAGAGTAGTTGTTACAGGAATCGGGGCTTTAACGCCCATTGGTAACAATGTTCAGGATTACTGGAACGCATTGTCAAACGGAGTGAGCGGGGCAGGCCCCATCACCCGTTTTGATGCATCCAAATTCAAAACACGGTTTGCCTGCGAGGTAAAAGGGTTCGATGTAAACAATTACATCGACCGTAAGGAAGCGCGCAGAATGGATCCTTACACCCAATATGCTATGGTTACTGCCGAAGAGGCAATAAAAAATAGCGGGCTTGATCTGGAAAAGATCAATAAGGATCGTGCGGCCGTTATCTGGGCTTCGGGCATTGGAGGGCTAACCAGCTTTACCAATGAAGTGAGTGCTTATGCAAAAGGTGATGGAACCCCGCGTTTCAGCCCGTTCTTTATCCCGATGATGATCGCGGACATTGCTTCCGGTCTTATTTCGATTAAATACGGGTTCAGGGGACCGAACTTTGCCGTGGTTTCTGCCTGTGCAAGTTCAACCAATGCCATCAGCGATGCTTATCTTTACATTAAAGTGGGCAAGGCCGATCTCGCTATTACCGGTGGTTCTGAAGCAAGCGTAACAGAACCGGCCATAGGCGGGTTCAATTCAATGAAAGCTTTATCGGAGCGCAATGACGACCCGAAAACAGCCTCCCGCCCTTACGACCTGGACCGTGAAGGATTTGTGCTGGGTGAAGGTGCAGGCGCATTGATCCTTGAAGAATTAGAACACGCAAAAGCACGCGGTGCAAAAATATATGCCGAATTAGTTGGCATCGGGGCAAGCGGAGACGCTTATCACATGACGGCCCCTCATCCTGACGGATACGGAGCAGCGCTTGTAATGCGCAGCGCTATGGAAGAAGCAGGCATCAAGCCTTCAGAGGTTCAGTATATCAATACACACGGAACATCTACCCCTATTGGCGATCCGCAGGAAATAAAAGCCATCCAAACCGTATTTGGTGAAGATGCTTACCAGCTTAACATCAGCTCTACCAAATCAATGACGGGCCATCTGCTTGGCGGTGCCGGTGCCATTGAAGCAATTGCCTGCCTGATGGCGATGGAAACAGGAATTATTCCTCCAACCATCAATCATTTTACAGACGATCCTGCAATTGATGCCAGGTTGAACCTTACCTTTAATACCGCGCAAAAACGTGATGTTAAGGTGGCTTTGAGCAATACATTTGGTTTTGGCGGCCATAACGCATCCGTGTTGTTCAGGAAATACGAAGGCTAATCAATAATCATGTTATTATTTTGATACGCAGAACCACCAGCGGCCTTTATCTATCTACCCTTTCCAATCATAAAAAAACATACAACAGCATTCGTAAAATAACGGGTTTTTTTCCCGGGGTTATTAGCTGCTATATCCAGGCCTTGCGCCATCATTCGGCTTCAAGCACCATCCACCATAATGGCTCGCGCGACAGCAACGAAAGACTGGAATACCTTGGCGACAGCGTGCTTAACACGGTTGTGGCCGAATTATTATTTAACCGTTTCCCTTATAAGAACGAAGGCTTTTTAACAGAAATGCGCAGCAAAATAGTAAGCCGCGAAAGCCTGAACGACCTGGCCATAAAGATCGGTCTCAGTCATATTGTTCAGTATGATAAAAAGATGATCGGCATTCACACCAAAAACAGCATTTTCGGTAATGCACTGGAAGCTTTTATAGGGGCCATATTCCTTGACGGGGGATTCCAGCTTGCCCGTAAGTTCATTTTAAGCAAACTTATTACGCACATCGACCTGGATACATTGCAGTTTACAGAGAAGAACTTCAAAGGCCGCCTGATCGAGTGGGGACAAAAACAGGGACGTGCTGTAGAGTTTGAAACCATTGAAGATGCCAGCCGCAAACAACGCTTATTTACCATCCGTATTACAGTTGACGGGGAAATGCTGGGCGCATCCGAACACCTTTCGAAGAAAAAAGCCGAACAAATGGCTGCACAAAAGGCTTGCGAGAACCTCGGTATTATGGTTTAGTTATTTGTTGAGTTTTATCACCCGTGATACGTTATTCTATTGCTACCTTTGAAAGGTTATAATGACCACATTACACATCCAGGATAAATCCTATTCGGCAGAAGAGATCAAAGCCGGCAACCTTCAGTTTGATGATGAATACCTGAGGCATACCGTATCGTTTTGCAACCATTGGCTGAATAAGCAGGAAACTTTTTTGTTCAATACTTCAGGAAGTACGGGATGTCCGATGGCCATTGAGGCATCGCGCGAACAAATGCTGGCAAGCGCAAAAGGAACGATACAGGCGCTGGGTTTATCAGATACAGAACATATTTATTTATGCATCAGCACAAAAATGATAGGCGGGGCCATGATGCTTGTGCGCGCAATGGAGCTGGGATGCACCATTACGATCGTTCATCCTTCGTCAAACCCCATTGATTCGTTAAACGAAAACCACCCGTATACATTCGCGTCTTTTGTTCCCATGCAGGTTTTTGACATTAACCACAATGAGGAAATGATAAAAAAGCTGAATGGCTTCAGCAATATTCTGCTTGGAGGGGCCCCTGCCAGCGATGACATGATAAAAGGCCTTGAACAATTAAAAACGAAGGTGTGGCAAACCTATGGAATGACGGAAACGCTTAGCCACATTGCCTTAAGGCAGGTAGGTACCGATAAATATTATAAAGCCTTGCCGGGTGTTAAGCTAAAAACAGACGACAGGAACTGTTTGTGCATTAAAGCGGAAGTAACCAATAACCAATGGCTTTTAACCAATGATATGGTAAATCTTGTTGAAGAAGACCAGTTTGAACTGCTCGGCCGCATGGATGATGTGATCAACAGTGGCGGGATAAAGATCTTTACGTATGATGTGGAGCAATGCATTATTGAAAAAATGAACCAGCTTGAAATGCCTCATAAACCCTTATTTGTGTGCAGGCAAAAAGACGAGCGTTTTGGCGAAATTGTGGTGGTGGTAATGCTTGGAGAACCTTTGAGCGATGATGTGGTGCAACAGATGACAGACCATTGTACCGGCAAGCTTGGTAAATATGCCGCACCCAAACATATTTACTTCACCAGGGAGTTTGTAAAACTGGAAAGCGGTAAAATAAACAAGCAGGCCACTTTGCAAAAGGTGCTTCAAAACAGCTAATTTCTTAACTTTTAATGAAGTTTTTGCTGATAGAAAAATAACTTTTAAAACCCACCAAAAAATTTATATTCGCGTTTAAATAAAAGAAACATTATGTACTGGACATTAGAATTAGCCTCATACCTTGACGATGCGCCATGGCCGGCAACAAAAGACGAGCTGATAGATTACGCAATAAGAAGTGGTGCTCCTTTAGAGGTTATTGAGAACTTACAGGAAATGGAAGATGATGGCGAACCTTTTGAAAGCATTGAAGAGGTTTGGCCGGATTACCCTACCAATGAGGATTACTTTTACAACGAAGACGAACTTTAACATAAAAGGGATTGAACATGATGGTTCAATCCCTTTTATTATTTATAACAAAGCTGTTATTCTTCCGGTAAGCCATCGGTATCTTCGATAACAAGCGGGCTTTGGTACTGTGCTAAATAATCGTGTTTCGTTTCTGTAACATTAACCGCATAACGTAAGCCGGCCCCTTTACCAATCACTTTTACAAGGTTCAGGTCCAGTAAGGTTGTAAAATCGCGCTGAATGGTTTTGCGGTTGCAATCAAATTCATTCACCAGTTCTTTTGTACTGATGAATCCTTTATGCTGGATGATGTACATGATCAGTTTCTGGCGTTGGTTAAGCACCGTATCATCAAATTCCTTTAACCGGTAGCCGCGCTCAAACACATAATTCATGATGTTCTTCTGGCGGGCATTCAGCTTATCAAATTCAACCTGCTGGCGGAAATAAGACCTTAACAAGGTTTTTAAGCGATCGAGCTGGCTGGCATAAAGCATCATGCCGAACTCAAGCTGCTGCTGCTCGTTTGCCGTTACCTTTTCCACATCACGGCTTTCGCCAAGGAAACCCTGGTATTCGTTTTTTGAAACATACAGCTCATGCTCGATGCTCAACAAGCCGTGCATATTGGCTTTATTTTTGGCAAGCCAGAAATTCTGGAGCAAACCTGCAATTTTCGATTTTGCCTCGCTGAACAAACGGATCTGCAGTAACCTGAAATGCATTACCCAGCTTTGGATCACTGCATGATGTTCGGTATCATGGTTCATGTATTCAAAAAGGCTTTCCAGCTCAAGTTCGGCCGTAGCACTTAGTTTTTCAGCTGCACGCGTGGAATTGCTGGTAAACAGGTTCACATCTTCCCGGTTGTTATGCAGGTCCAGCACGAGGATCTTCTGAAGCTGGTAAAGCATCCCTACCGAAAGGGGTTGATCCAGCTGCGTGTTGAGCCAGTCTTCTGCCTTTACATATTGCTCGATGCCTCTTTCGCTAATGGCTTTGGGTTTTATTTTTCCTTCAACAATATACTTTACCGTTTTTATATCAATAATATTATGATCTATTGCATTGGCATAATAAGCGCGAAGGATGGCGCTGTTATTCTGCTCGATCGCCTTAATGTTTTCGGGCAGGTCAATAAAATCATAGATCTTGAGCAACTCCGCATATTGCCGGAAACAATCGTAATGATTGCTTTCAATTGCAATAGCAGGCTCAATTTTGTTTACCAATATCATACCCCCAAAACTACAAGGCATTGCTATTGCTTTGCCGCGGCCTTGTTTTCAAAACATGGTGGATATTGATAAATGCAGGGGAAGTGGTCCTGTTAAATTAATGTAAAGCCTTATTTAATGCGACATTACACGCCTCTTAAAAAATAGACAGGACTTTAAAAACAGTGTGGAGAATTGGTGCATAACCAACCATTAACGAAACCAAAGTGCGACAGCACAAGCTAAAAAGGTTCGCCATGTGTGCGTTGAACCAGCTTGTTTACCAGTGAAGGGAAACGCTTCATGAGTGCTATAAATACATTGGTTGTTGCTGCATGGCCAAAGAGGCGCTGCAATAAGCGGCCTGCTTTAAGGCGCTTTTTAAATTGTTGCTCCCAGGCAGCATGGTAATTTACCTCAGTTAATGCTAAGGATCGTTTACCGTCAAAAAATAAGACCAGCTCCGCAGCCAGTAACTTAGATGCATGCATGGCCATGCTCATCCCATTGCCGCACAAAGGCGTAATTAACCCGGCAGAATCGCCCAGCATAAAGACCCCGTTCTCTACCAGGCTCTTTTTTTCAAAGCTGATCTGCGAGATGACAAGCGGTTCGTGATATAAACTTTTAAACGTGGTGAAATACTTTTCCAGGTATGGATTTTTATGCAGGAACATCTCCTCCATTTTTTTAATGTCACCTCCGGCACTTTTCAGGTTTTGAGCAACCGTTAGATAACACAGGCAATATTTCCCGTTGTCAATTTTCGAAATGCCGCAATACCCGTTCCCGAAATTGTGCAGCTCAATAAGATCATCCGGCAGGTCGGCTTCCACATGGTACTTTACAGCAATATAATTGGTGAGCTTCCTGTTAACGGGATGAATAAATCTGCGGTTAAGTTTTACATCAAGATTGCTCCGCTTTCCCCAGCTTCCGCATGCAACTTGCGCGCTAAACGTCCCCCTGCTTGTTTGTATGGAATACCCGTTTTCTTCTTTTAGTACCCCGTTCACTTTGCAGTTCTCATAAACAGTAACACCGCATTTTTTGGCCACTTCAAACAGCATGTTATCTAATGTAAACCTGCTGATGCCAAAACCGCCCTGCTGCAAAGTATGCTTAAGCAGGGTACCGTTTGGTGAAGTAATGTGTAAGGCGTGAATAACAGGTAAATTGAGCCCGGACAAAGGAACACCAAGACTTTCTAAAAAAGGCCGGCTTTCCATGCTGATGTACTCCCCGCAAACTTTATGGAACGGGTACGTTTCCTTTTCAAACAGTACCGTGCTGATGCCTTCGCGTTGCAGCTGGATAGCCAGGGTTAGCCCGGCCAATCCGCCACCAATAACTGCGGTTTGATAAGCGTTGTTACTTGTCATTGCTGCGGATGATCAGTAACCAGCGAAAAGCCCAGCACCAGTAAATTTTAGTTTCACAGGCGGAGAGCCGGGATTGAAGAACAAGCCCTTCCAGTTCTCGTTTTTTAAAACCCCTCCATACAGAAAGTTTTGCATCGTTCTTTACCAGGTACGACCTGGAAAAAAGCCGGGTAAATAAAGCTATGCTGTAATAAGCGAGCGGATGCCGGTGAAGGTCGTTCATAATAAACGCAATTTTTGCCTGCCGGGAACACCAGGAAAATAAAGAAACAAGTTCTTCTCCTGTTAAATGATGGCAAAACAGTGAAGTGATGATGATATCAAATTCCATGTTCAATTCCGGTAGTTTGCGGTAGTCGGCTTGAAGGAAAGTAATGTTATTAAACGCTGCACAGCACTGGCGGGCATAATCGATACAGTCTGCTTTAAGATCAACACCGGTTAGCTCAACGCTGTATCCCTTATCGGCAGCCCAGGTTGCAATAGCCTTTAAGGTGTCTCCTCCTCCGCTTCCTATATCTAGAATTTTGTATGTTTTGTCTTTCCTGAGTTGAAGCTGTTTCAGGCCTTTAAGCGTAACAGCATGCCCTCCCAGCTTTTTATTGATCACATCCAACTCGTACAAATTCCGGAACAGGTCATCACGCGGGATCATATCCTGGTCGAGCAATTCTTTTTTGAGGGAACGTTGTTTCACAGCTGAATAAACAGGTAAGCAACCAGAATGATTTCACCCTCTGCAATTTTGATCACTTCCCGATCTTATTAAAATATGCCTTGCTTTTTTCTTTGTAGTAAGGCTGCATATCTGCCGGAATGGTTTCGAGCAATTCCTTTTCTTTATTCTTTTGTTGAATGTATTGTTCAAAATCGGGAGGTGTTGGCTTTGGCCTGTCTTTGGCCTGTTCGGCTTCCCGTTTTTCTTCCTGTTCCTGTTTGCGCTCTGCTTTTTCACTTTCCAGCAAACGCGTTAAAATTTCCTGCTGGCGCTGCAACATCTGTGTGGTAAAATTCTTATTGTAAAGCTCTTTTTCCGTTTGCTCCATCATCTGCTTCATTTCCTGTAATGCTTTATTTCCACCCATGCCTTCTTTTTGTTTGGCATCCATCTGCTCCATCATTTTTTGCAGCTGTTGCCTGATGGCCATTTGCTCGGCAGCCATGCGTGCTATTTGTTCGCTGCTTTGTCCCTGTCCGTTGCCCATTCCGCCTTTTTCACCGGGCTTCTGTCCTTCTCCCGGTTTTGGTTGTCCTTGCTGGCCAGGTTTATTCATGCCTTCGCGCAATTGCTTGTTCAGCTCTTCCTGGCGTTTTTTAAGCTGGCCCATGCTCATGGGTTTATTGCCCTGGCCCTTACCCGGTTTTTGCCCGGGTTTCGGTTTGCCTTTACCACTCTTTGCCGATTTGGCCTGCTGATTTTGTTGCTGCATCTGGTTCAGCACCTGGCTGAGCATTACCGCAAGGTTATTGGCATGGGTCATGGCATATTGCTGGCGCGTGCGGATCTCCATAAAATTACGCTGGCTATACCCTTCCACACTCTTGTCGAGGTTATCGTTAAGCTTGGTGACTTCCCTGTTAATAAATGAGCGGATCTCGGGCACCCGTTTACTTAATGCCAATAAACTATCCTCGATGATCTTCGCATTGTCTTTGGCCACTTTCTGCTGCTTGGCCAGCTCCACATATTGCGGGCTGTAACCATTCAGGCGCTTCATTTCTTCGATCAGTACTTCCTGGTCTTTGCTTAACTGGATGGTGTTTTCAAGGATCTCGCGCAATGCCTCCGCATCTTCTTCATGTTGTTCTTTTTCCTGCTCCTCCTGCTTTTCCTTCATGGAGCTGGCCATCTTTTCCATTTCTTCCGCTGCCTTTTCCTGGTTTTCTTTGGCCTTTTTATTGTCTTTTTTATCCAGGTTCTCCTTCGCTTGCTGTTGCTCGCTATTGATCTTATTTTCCTGTGCTTTGGTATCTTCCAGTTCTTTTGGTTCTTCCAGCTCCTTGTTCTTCTGTTCAGCTTCTTTTAATTGTTGCTGCACATCTTTAAACTCCTGGTTCAGCTTCTCCTGCTCCTTTTTGATCTCTTCCTGCTGTTGCTGCTTCTCTTCTTTACCCAGTTGTTTATTTTTATCCAGCT
>JAZKGM010000144.1:10523-13501 GCA_040385895.1 Bacteroidota bacterium | reverse complement strand
GTTCGGTAGCTTCCTGCAATTTTTTCTCTACTTCAAGCTGTTTAAACTGTTCAAGCATGCGGTCTAATTCCTTTTCCACATCTTTGTTATTCATCTGCATCTTATCCATCTCCTGCTTAATGGCATCCTTGTTCTGCTGCTGAAGTAATTTTTCCATCTCCTTCATCAGCTTCTTCATCTCATCGTTCATCAGCTCATTAAACATCTTTTCAAGCTGCTTTTGTTTTTCGAGCAGCTCGGGGTTCGGAGCTTTATACTCCATTTCTTTCTGGTTGTTCTTTTCGTTCTGTTTCTTAATGTCTTCAATTTTAGCAACCAGCTCTTTCTGGCGTTTCAGCAGCTCTTCCGCTTTCTTTTTCTCTTCCCAGGTCAGCTCGCGTTTTTCCAGCATTTTAAGCTGCAGGTCTTTTAATTCTTTCTGCAATTTTTTGGTTTCGTCAATAGCCTGCTGCATATCGGCTTTCATGTTTTTGCCCGCTTCGGTCACTTCATTGCGCAGCTCTTTCAAACTTGGTGCTTTAAACACCATCGTTTTGCTCCGCGTTGATTTTGCCCCGCGAACCCCGTCATTGTCCCATACTTCAAAATAATATTCCAGCTCATCGGCAGCATCAAGGCCTGTTTCATTAATATTAAACTGGTAATAGAAACGCTGGCTTTTTTCGCTGCGTTGTATGGCTATCGGTCTTGTCTGAAGCCCTTGCTTCATTTTACTTTCTGTTTCCGATCTCATAAAGCGGTATGCGAACACCAATTTGGTTAAGCCATAATCATCGCTGGCATCGCCAATAAAATAAAGTTGCTTGCCGGTTAACGAATCTGCTTTTTCATCTATGCTGATCAGCGGGAAAGCATCAGGCATAATATTGATCATGTAAGCCAAACTATCGGCCACGCCATAGCTGCTGTTTTTGTTCTTGATAAAATAAGGGGTAGACAAAAACAGCTTTTTACTGAAGGTGAACTGTGCCGCGTTCTTCTTTTCGGCTTGTGATGTATGCGTACCAAAGCTTAAAGAAAGCTCTTCGGTTTGTGTGGTGTTAAATGTCCATGTGGCTTGTGTGCCTGCGGGTAAAGTCAGGTCTCCCGGGTTTTGAACGGTTTCGTTTGCCTTACCCACATAGGCGGGGTATTGCAGCTTAACCTCGTAATTCACCAGCGTTGGCTTCTGCACTACTTTCAGGTTATAACCTGAAGAGGAGAATCCTGCTGCATTAAAGTTAAACGCCACATCTTTATTCACGTTGCGGAAGGTGTAGGTGAAATGCGTTTTATCATTCTTGGCCATTTTGTATTGCTGCCCATTGGCTTCCACATACACTTCATCGGGAATGGTTTGCCCGGTTAAGTTCAGCTTCAGTTCAAAATCGGTGAACTGCGGTGTTTTCAGATCTTTGTTCTCAACAATAAAATCAAATGGCGATTCGGGAATAAAAGTCTGGTTATATTTTACCAGGCGCTCGCTTCCCTTGCTGATAATGCCCGGGGCAAAAAAATAGATCAACGCATAGATCGCTAAGGGGATCAGTACCAGGCGGGCATGTTTCAGGTTCTGTTTCAGGTTAATGGCTTCCGTAAAGGGTACAGGCCTGAGTTGTTCAATTTTCTGGCTAATGGCTGCATCCAGCAAGGCAGAATCCTGTTGATGGATCGCATCCTGCTTTAACTGGAGCGTATTTAAAAGACGGTCTTTTACATCGGGAAAATGCTTGCCGATCAGCTCCGATGCATGCCGGTGGCTCATTGTTTTGCCAAGCTTATACATGCCCGAAAGCGGGATGATGATAAACCGGGTGAGGCAATACGCGGCAAACAGGATAAAGCTGTAAAAAAGCGTGGCGCGTATGGCATTGTTATACCTTCCGAAATACTCGAGCACCACCACCAGTAAAAAACTGAACAGGGTAGCCAGTGCAAAATATACGGCTCCGCGCAAAAGCTGGTTCTTATAATACTTGCGCACAAAGGCGTCAAGTTTTTGGAGCAGTAACTGATAGTTTGTATTACTCATTTAATTGTTAACAGGCGAATTTACGAAAAAACTAAGGCAACGCGGAGATACCGGGCAATAATCGCTTGTTTTTTCATCACTAAACATTTACCTGTTTAAACGAGATACATCGGGTTTGAGTATGAGGAATTCCGGGAACTACCTGTTGAGAATAAATTTCACCGTAACAAGCTCATCCGCTGCTGAAACGCGTACAAAGTAAACTCCTGTTTTTTCGTTTGTTAAGTCAACTATGGCTTTAAATTTTCTGTCGTTTACCATATGCTGTTGTGCATAAACAGGCCGTCCAAGCACATCATTTATTGTAATAAAAACTTTACCTGCTTTAGTTTCACTTAAATCGATACCTATTTTACCGTTCGTGGGATTGGGATAAACGTTAACCTGAGCACATTTACTATTCAACTTGCCTAAACCTACTGAGCTTTTGTAATCACATGCTTTATTATCCCTTATCTTAAACTGATGGGTTGAGTCCGTATAACACCTGAAATAAACACTTGATTCCGGAATTGTAACGGTACTCAGGTTTAATAAAGAATAACTGGTGCTTGATTTCATATTGATTATCTTATCAGTAAAGGCAACAGACATTCCTGAAGACACATCTCCTATTGAGGTAAGCAGGTAAGTTGCAAGGCTATCATCGGGGTTTAATGCGTTTTTTACCCAATTTGTTCTTCCATGCACAAAACGTTTTCGATAAAATGTGTCCTGAACTATACTATCGTTATCAGGGCCAAATCCTATACCACAAATATCAAGCATAACGGTATCACCTTTCAATACATTGTAATCGAACAGCAATTTTTCGGATCCTTTATACCAGCAATAAATTTTTGTACTATCTCTTTTCAAATAAAAATTAACCCCATAACTATTTATTCCATTATCGTTTGCAAACGCAATCACAGAAAAGATGCTGCCATTTATTGTGGTATCTTTTATATTTTCATAAGTGACAAAC